>JAVYYS010000016.1:0-11334 GCA_038876335.1 Candidatus Micrarchaeaceae archaeon
AAAAAGGAGGCGCAGAAGGAGGATGACGAAGTGGCGTGGCGTGGGACAAACGGTATTGAGAAGGTAAGGAGCGTGCTAGGGGCCCTACATAAAAACGCTGAAGAGAAAGAGGAAGCTCAAAAGCCTATAAGCGTAAAGAGAAAAAAGGTGAGGAAGGAGGAGGCAGAGGAAGAAGGAGAAGAGGGGCTTACTGAGAGAAGAAAGGGGATTGTTGGAAGCATAAAAGATATATTTGGAATAGAATAGCTTTGAATAGCTTTTGCAACGCAATGCTGCTTTGCACGCCATGCTATGCTTGGTAATGAATGATTGTAGGCAAGCAACTTCTATAGTTTTTTGCTGTTCCTGAAGTACAATATCTCAGTGCCTGCGTTCTCTAACTGTATCCTCGCAACGTCCTGTTTCTTCCTGAAACCCTGCAGCACGGCTTCAGCGAACCTTACAGATCGAGTAGAATCATAAATGGAGCGTATCGCGCTGAAGAAGTACTCCGCAGTATCTACATTACCGCGACGAAGCTCTTCCAGCACCTCTCTCTTCAGCTCTCCCACAGTATCCATAAGCCCAAGCAGATAGGCTTCTTTACTCACACCTACAGCAGAGCTGCCAGGAAGCTTGCCACTGTTTTTTATAGCATAAAATATAGATGCTTCAGCATACTCCTGCTGAGCTTGAAGCGTATAATAGCTAAACCTTTCATCTTCGAATTCTTTAGAGCGCAGAAGCTTCTGCGCTTCTTCCAGCGCTTTCTTCGAAGGCTCCTGCTTTCCGTTATGCAGGTAGGTTATCGCCTGTGCCGACAACCGTATTATCTCTCTGCTATAATCAGAGATTCTGTCAAACAACTTTTGCTTTGCCTTCATATATTCCGAAATCTCCAAAACCTCATTCTCCAGGTCATTAAGCCCCACCAAGCTTTTTGAAATTTTTTTCTTCATCACATCGCCGCTAAATTCAGCGCAGGTAGTGCATACCGTGCCAGTAGAGATATTGCTGCGCATATCCGGCCATGCGCCCCCACCGCTCTTCTGCAAATTTATGTATTTCCTTTATTGTCTGCCTTCTCTTATTAAAGTATATGCTTTCCACAGTCCTCTTGATCCATGTATCTATAGGGAACGCCTCGAGCTTGCCATACCCCATAAGCGCTATGCAGTCGGCAACCTTATCACCTACGCCGCGCAGCTCCATGAGCTGCTCCTTTATAGTAGCATAACTTTTTCCACGAAGCTTGTATAAATCGAGATTCTCCAAACAGAATTGTGCAGATCTCTTTATGTAGTCGGAGCGGAAACCTGCTCCGCATTTTGCTATTTCACTTACATCGGCATGCGCAATGGACTCGATGTCTGGAAAGGATTTTCCTATTACCTTTCCACCATCTGTTATGTCTTCCCCGAAGCGTTCAATCATGCGTTTTATTATCAACCTTATCCTTCTTATGTTATTAAACTGTGAAACGATAAAGGATAATGTTGTAATCCATGGGTCATTCAACGTAAGCCTCATGCCACGATATTTTGAAATAGCATTGCTTAGAAATTCATCTGATGCGATCTGCTTATATATGCTCTTCATGTCATCATTAAGCCTGAAAAGATTCTTCATATCACTAATACTGAATTTCGTGTCCCCAGCTACTTTTTCGATTTTAAGCACGCTAGAGGATGTGCGCCCGAAAGAGGTTATTCTCACTAAACTAGTCCCGTAAGGGAATTCCAGCGTGCCTTTACCATCAAAATCAGAGTAGAAAGTTAATGGTTGGGCGCTTTCAATGGTATAGCGCAGGTTGAAGTCAGAAGTGCAGACGGCATTATGTATATTGTTTGACATGCTACACCCAAAATGCAGATACCTGCTGTATTAGCTATTTTACTCTGATGTCCGAAACAGTTACCCTTTCCTGTTTTGTGGTAAGTATATCACGCACAGTTACAGTTCCGTCATCAAGAGTTGTATAGTCAACGGTTATCGCCTTTGGTATGCCTATCTCATCAGATTTGGCATATCTTTTTCCTATACTGCCGGAATGGCTGTAGAAGATACGGTATCCTTTGCTGATCAGAAGATCCCTGATCTGCGCGGCTTTTTCTAACAGTTTTTCATCCTTCTGAAGCGGGAATAGGGCAAAGTCGTAGGGTGAAACATTGGGGTTGAGCCTCAGTACTTCCCAGCCTCGCTTATCCTTGTACAGAGAATTGGAAAAAAGAGCAAGAAAGATACGGTCCAACCCAATACTCAATTCAACAACATGCGGAAGTATTTTTTTATCTCCGCTTACTATGTGAAAGTCTTCTTTGGATAGCTTCTCGTGGTTGCCGAGATCGAAGTCCGCCCTGTAGGCGGTGCCTGATACCTCCTCATATTTTCCGCCAATCAATACCTCCATATCCACATTGCCCTTTGAATAATGGGGTATTTCGTCTTTGCCTATCTGCCTGAATCTGAAGGTACTTTCTTCAAAACCAAGGCTCTGCATAAATTTCTTCTGCATATAAATGAGGTAGCCGAACAGCCTGTTTGGCACGCTGCCTTCTTTTATAAGCTCTGAAATCCGAGCTTTGCGCATCTCTGCGCCTTCTCCTGCCGGCATGAAGCTTACGCTTTCCTCGAAAAGCTCACCGCCTACGTTCCTTCCATTTATTGATAGGGTCGCTGGGTTATCTTCTGGATCAAAAAAATATTCGATCTCCATCTGCGAAAATTCCCGCATCCTTATCAGGAAATTCCTTGGAGAGATTTCGTTCCTGAATGCCTTGCCAACTTGACCTATAGCAGTAGGTAGCTTAAGTCCGTAGATCCTGTAGAGGTTACGGAAATCCACAAAGATGCCCTGTGCCGTTTCGGGTCGGAGGTAGCCCTCTATGCTTCCTAGAGGCCCTATCTTTGTGCCGAGCATAAGATTGAACATTTCTACTCCCTCGAGTTTTGCGCCGCACTTTTCGCAATGTACATCTGCGGTCTTAAGCATCTCCCTAAGCTCTTCCACACGAGCATGCTCTGCTTTTTCCTGCATGGATTTGTCGCCTTTCTTGGCGTAGTACTCTGCAAGTATTTTGTCGGTCCTGTGACTGTAGCCACACTTACTGCAGATTGTAAGAGGATCTGAAAACGCCTTGAGGTGACCACTGGCCTCAAACACAGGGCGTGGAGATATCAAAGAGGTTTCTATCTCGATGTTGCCCGGTTCTTCTATGAAGAGCTTTCTCCACGTGTTTTCTATTCTTTTCTTTATCATAAAGCCTATAGGCCCGTAATCGTAGAATCCACCTATCTCGCCGTATATCTGCGCGGACGGCAGAACTATACCGCGCCTTGCGATAAGGTTTATTACAGCATCAAGACCTTCTTTTTCCATACAATCAGCATGGTGTGTTCGGCGCACTTGTTGTATGCGCAACAAATAGAGGTGCTGATAAAAATATATAAATAGAGGTTTGACAGCCTCTCCTATCTACTATATTGATTTTGCCTACCCGACAGCAGCAACAGCCAAGCCATAAATGTGATTTATATCACTAACCGCTATTCAGGCTACACGCCGCTGTGAAGGATTTATCTGCCTCATATCTATCGTATCTTCAGAATCCGGAACAGCGCAACCTTTACGTAATCGAACGCGAGGATGAAAATTACGCTTGAGGCTATGAGAATTAATATAGAATATGCACTTATAGGGAAGACCATTATACCGTAATAGGATATTATTATACCAAAAATTACTCCTGCAAGAGAAGCAAGTACCAGTTCCCTGCTGGGCCTGCTTCTCCACATATGCTCCTTTGCCCTGACGCTGAATATGTAGAGCTGGTCTGTGACGTTGAACATCAAAAAGATAAGTGTCTGAAAGCCCAGCAGCGTCAAAGCCAGATAATGTGAGATGGGGATGTAGGCGAGAGCGAACAGCAGAAGGAAAGATCCAAGTATAAGGGAAGACTCTGTTATGAGTTTCGGGTTCCACAGATCTGGAGAATGGGAATACCCAACGTTGTCTGTAGAGACAGAGATATTGACAATATCATTAGTGAATATAAGCAGAATCAGCTCAAATGGCCTTATCGCGATGACCCTGAACGCAAGGAGCATTATAGTAAGGAAGAATACGATTTGCACTATCTTGCCTATCTTGACAAGCGTGTAGGTCATCATCCTCTCAAATATTCTCCTGCTCTCCTTCACCGCATCGACCAGCACTTCTATTCCATCCCTAGTAAGCAACAGATCTGCCACGCTTTTCGCAACATCGGTGGCGTTTGAAACTGCGATGCCGACTTCTGCCTGCTTCAAAGCAGGGGAGTCGTTGACCCCGTCTCCTGTCATTGCGACGCGATAGCCCTTTTTCTGCAGTGACTTTACTATTGCGTACTTGTCTTCTGGGAATATGCCTGCAAATCCGTCGGCTGATTCTACTATGCGGTCAAAATCCTTGCCCATGTTGCTTATGCGGCTTATGCTGCTCATATCCACTATATTGCCTCCTATGCCAACTTCTTTTGCTATCTCCTTAGCTATCGCTATGTTGTCTCCCGTGAGCATCTTTGTCCTTACACCTAAAGAATGCAGCTCTTCTATGAGCCTCTTCGCATCTTTTCGCGGCTCATCTCTGAGCGCAATTACACCAAGTATCTCACCCCTCGCTCCGGATTTTCTCGCCACGACTATAGTCCTGAACTTCCTTAGGGAAAGCTCGCCGACCTTCTGCCGCAATGCCTCTTCTTCGCTTTTCTTGGGGTGATATAGGTCAAGCATCTTTTCCAGCGCACCCTTTGACACCTCCATCTTCCTGCCGGCAAGAGAGACTAGCGCACTGGACATTTTTGTCTTTGGCTGGAACGGCGTGAATTTCAGCACCTTAAGCTTCTTAAAGGAGATGCCCCTTTCTTTTGCATAATCTATTACCGCACTGTCTATAGGGTCCTTGTCTTCTATCCTTGAAGAGAGGAATGCGGCCTCCACCACCTCGTTCTCTGTATAGCCTGGCAGCGCATATACGCTTTCAACATCAAGACTGTTCTCCGTTATCGTGCCAGTCTTGTCGAAGCATATTACATTGACAGAGGATGTCTCCTCTATCGCGTTGAGGTTTGTTACAAGTATCGACTTTTTAGAGAGTTTCTCAGTGCCGAGCGCCATAGAAACGGTAAAAGCTGCGGGAAGGGCCACTGGCACAGAAGCAATCAATAGATTCAGAGCAAACAGCACAATCGTGCCAAAATCGCTGTGCACTATGAATATCCCAAAAAGCAGTATAATTGCTACCAAAACAACGTCCATTATTATGAGGTACTTTATTAAGTTGAATATCATGTGCTCTAGATGCAGGCGTGGCCTTGCTTCTTCGACAAGCTTTATGGTGTGGCCATAGTATGTATCGGCTGCCACCGCGGAGACTGCGCAAAGCGCTTCGCCCTCGCTTACCGTAGAGCCGGAATACACCGTATCATTTCTTCTTTTCTTGACAGGAATAGACTCTCCTGTCAACACAGACTGGTCTATTTCGAGATCCGACTCTGAAATTATTCTCGCATCGGCAGGCACTATGTCTCCAAGCCTTATCCTTATTATGTCTCCGATAACAAGCTCGCGGGCGGGCTTCAGCTTCCATTCGCCAGAGCGCAGGACCCTCGCATTCACGGTTATTCTCTTCTTGAGCAGCTCTATCGAATTATCGGCCTTGCGCTCCTCGAAGAATCCTACTACGGCGTTGAACACGAGAAGCGCGAGTATTATGTACATGTCGTCGTAATGCCTTAGTATGTAAGTAAGTACTACCACTGCCTCTAGCATTATGGGAATCGGTCCGTAGAATCTTTTCAGGAATTTCAGGGTTGCGCTCTCCCTCTTCTCCTGTACCTCATTATAGCCGTTCCTAGAGAGGCGCGAGGCGGCCTCCTCCTCACTGAGGCCTTTTGTCGACGTGCCTACGCTTTTCATCATTTTTTCTACGCTTTCCGGTTCTGCATTGCCTTGTCGATTGCGCTGAGGCATAGCTCCAACTGCATCGTTTTGCGGCATCTTCTCGTTCTTTTATCAAAGGATACATATAAAATATTGTACTGGCAAAATATCCAATGCTGCTGTTGCGGTTATGGTAATATCATGGCAAGATTTATGGCATGGCATGTTGATTACTTCAAGGCTGTTCCAAGCGAGCAGGGAAGGTCGCAGGTTTACGAAAAGGGAGAAAGCATAGACACTGGGGACGCGCTGCTCGTCTTCATAAGCTTTGAGAAAAATGATGTTGAAAGCGAGTCCAGGATCCTCGATAGGACGTATAACGAACTTGCTTCGCTTGCGGCGCAGCTAAAGGTAAGCACCGTAGTGCTCAACCCATTCGCGCATTTGTTCGGAGAGCTTGCTCAGCCTCAGGATGCGATGGAGATGCTCGACAAGCTGTATGAAATGTTCAAGGATAGGGGATTTGACGCACGCAAATTATCCTTTGGGCTGTTCTATGAAATCGAGCTTAAAGCGAAGGGCCACAGGCTTTCAAGGGTTTCGAGAATAGTGACCTGAACCACGCGCACGGTGAGCAATATGGCATTGAAAATATACTCAAATTTAAGGGTTTATTTGGAGTCGCTCTCGATAGGCGACGCAGACGAAATAGCTGAAAACGCCAACGACGCCGATGTGGCGCGCGGATTAGGCGCGCTAGGATTTCCACATCCGTACAAGAGAGAGAATGCGCTTGCGTTCATCGAGCACGCCACTAAAAGCTTTCTCGAAGGCACAGAAATGCATTTTGGCATACACCTGCAAGGAGGTAGCCTGATCGGAGTGGAAGGCTATAATTTTCTAGACTTCACACATAAAAAAGGAGAGATAGGTTACTGGATAGGAAAGAGCTATTGGAAGCAAGGCTATGGCAGCGAAGCTGTAAGGCTTTTGATAGGATTTGGCTTTGGCACCCTAAAGCTGCACAGGATACAGGCCCATACTTTCTCGTTTAACAATGCCTCTCAGGCCCTGCTGAAATCATTGGGATTTTCAATGGAGGGAACTATGCGCGAAGACACGCGCGAAGGGGAAGGGTATGTAGACAGCAACATATACTCCCTGCTTGAAAATGAGTACAAAGACAATATAAAAATCAGCACGGAGGGCGCGGTGCCTTTTTTCGACGAAAACGGCACTTTCAAATTCGCTTTATCCTGATAGCCCAATCCACAAGGCTTTTGAGCTGTTCCCGTAAGTTTTCGCGTACCTTCTCGTCGATGAGATTGCCATCCTTGTCGAATTTCTGGTCTGCAAATGGTATTGCAATTTGTGGCCTGTTTATCGCATGGATATTGAGGTAGACAAAAACCTGCCGTAGGTGATACTGGGCGCGTATGCCTCCGTATGCGCCAGTGCTTGCACTGATTATGGCAGCAGGTTTTCCGTCAAAAACGTTGTCGTTCGGTGGCCTTGAAGCCCAGTCAATGGCGTTCTTTAGCACCCCAGAGATAGAATGGTTGTACTCGGGAGAGGCAAAAAGAAGCGCGTCGGCTTTTCTTATCGCCTCCTTGAACTTTTGCACTTCTTCAGGTATGCTTTGCTCCAGATCCTGGTTGAAAAAAGGTATCTTGCTTATGTCGTATATCTCAAGCTCCGCACCTTCCGGCAGCAGCTCTTTTGCAGCGCGCAGCAGCGCGCTGTGGAACGATCCCCGTCTAAGGCTGCCACTTAATCCTAGTATCTTTACATTCTCCATCTTTTTCACAAAGGATTTAGCTGCTGCATAAAATAATATATAGCTGTTGGCTTATATCTCTGAACACGCATACATATGCTTAAGCAACAGACCGGATAAAATAGTAGGGAAAATGTATACCGAAGCGCACAAAAGGATCAACGCCTATGCAGGCCTGCTAGCGGGATTTATAGTCGTGCTCAGCGCAGTCTACTACATAGAGCAGATCTCATATTATCTTGGAGAATACACTGGCATAATCACAATTATGCATACCTATAATCTGAATGCCACATCATCGTTATTTAGCCTTATCGCCGCGGGCAGTGCTCTAGTTTTAGGTAGATACATCGCATACATGCTACTCGCATTTGCGGTAGTGGTACTCACAGTAGGTATAGTATGGGTTGTGCGCAGGCAGTTCTCAAAGATAGAGCGAACGGTCATCGCTATAGCCGCAGTTTCACTTCTTTTGCTTATCGCAATACTAGAGTCAAATTTCTCTTTTGGAGGGGCGATCTCTGAATATTACACAGGTTACTTTGGGGCGGTGCTTGGCATATTTTCGGCGCTCTATCCTTATATATGGCTCACAAAGGCTGCTCCAATAAAAAGACCGCACGCAATAGAAATAAATCCAGAAACACCATACACCAACATAGCACTTCTATCCAATAGACTGATGAAAAAGCTAGAGGGCGAGATATCAATATTGGATCAGCACTTCGACATTCAAGGAATCGAAAACCTTTCTAGGTTGATAAATGGCAACGAGAGCAGATATACTGGATTCAGAATCCTGGCTAATGGAGAGAGGTTCGGGAAGGAATTCGGGCGCGCATATCTGGATTTCAAAGCGGAGCTTGCAGCTAAGAAGCTGAATATAGAACTCAGGGTGCTTCAAGAAAACGATGCCACAATGCAGCACGAAAGGCTTATCATGGACGGGAGCATTGCATATAAGATACCGCCTCTTAACATAATAAACCGGAAGAGTGAACATATAGTGGGAGTAAACAGAGATGAAGCCAGCAACAGATTCGAAGAATTGTGGGGCAGGGCAACAAAATATGAGAACCTAAAATAATCCAGCGCACGCAGATAAAACATAGAGGTTAAGCATTGTGGTTAGCTGGAACATAGATAAACGCATAATTGTTTAATCTTTAAAAAGATATGTCGCGTATGCTATATTGTGGGTGGAATGTACGCAGATACGAGATCGCTGCTAGTCAACGACATCATGAGCTCCCCAGTAGTTACGGCAAAGGAAGATGAGAGTATACGGAGCATAGCTACAAAAATGAAGAAGTATGAGATAGGAAGCGTAGTTATAGTAGATAAGGATAACATACCTATAGGGATAATCACAGAGAGGGATATAGTAAGGCGGCTTCTTGCAGGCAGCAAGCACACTCTATTTTTTACCAAAGCCAAACACGCAATGAGCAGGCCGGTATTCACCATAACAAAAGAAAAGAAGCTAGAAGAAGCTGCTAGGTATATGGCTAACAACAAAATTAAGAAGTTGTGCGTGGTAGACGAAAACAAGAAGCTTATTGGTATAATAACAGAAGAGGATATAACGAAAAACGCGAGCTACTTAATAGATGTGCTTAACGAAATGATCAGCACAGGATATACGCACGAAGCCTGAATCGTGGGGGGACATTTATAATTTCTGGTACTTACACTTATTCCGCATGCTAATTTGCCAAATGTAAATGCTACTCTGCCTGTTTATGTATGTATTTTCTGCCCCTGAATGCTGATAGGACGGCCCCTACAAATACTAGCGTAGCGGAAACGTAAAGGGAAATGCTCAGCCCAGTCATAAAGGAGGGCGCTATCGCGTATGGCAAGAAGCTTGTTGCTGAAACCTTTTCTAGCACGGAGGGGGCTATGGTAGAACTCACGTTTGCGGGGAGCGAAACAAGGAATTCATGTATTGGATCGATGCCTAAGAAAGCCGAAAACAGCAGACCGGTAGGGGAGAGGCTTGATAGCTGCTTTGCCACGCTGCTGCTAAGCCCCGCTGTTACGCCCTCATGGAAAAGTGAGCCTGGCAAAACTATAGAGAATATGCTTATTGTTATGGTGAAGAATATTGCCATGCTCATAGTCTGGCCAAGATTTAGAAGCGTAGTGCGCATCCCATTTGCGCTGCCCCGCTCAATTGCCGGAGTTGCGTTCATTATAGCAGTTGTATTAGGAGCCGCAAACATGCCACCACCAATGCCGTTCAGCAGGAGTATTAGCTCGAACTCTAGAAGGTTGAAATTGTATGGAAGCGAGGCGAGCAGCAGCAGCGACACTCCAATTATAACCATGCCAGAGGTAGCAAAGATCCTTGCGCCAAACTTATCCGTAAGCCATCCACTTATTGGGCCCAGCGCTACAAAACCTAGCATCAGAGGTATCATATAAATGCCGGCCCAAAAAGGTGTCAATGAAATAGGCATACCATGGAGCGGAAGGTATATCCCTTGAAGCCATATCACTACTAAGAACATTACTGCACCGCGGCTCAGTGATGAGAGCAGGCCACTAATGTTGCCCAAGGCAAACGGTCTTATTCTAAAGAGATGCAATTTGAAAATTGGGCTACTGGTTCTGCGCTCAAAGTATACGAATACCACCATCAGCGCGAGACCTATAGCCAAACCGCCAAGCACAAAGGGGTTGCGCCAACCAGTAGGGAAAGCGCTATAGGGCACAATGCTGTAAGTAAGGGCCAACGCTATTAATACCAGTCCTCCACCTAGAGTCAAATTACCATAGTAGTCTATGTGGGATTTTATCAACGGCGATGTTTCCTTTAATTTTAGTATTGACCATATTGTCCCTGCCAAGGCAAAAGGTATGCTTACAATGAATATATAATGCCAATCAAAATTTGCAAGCAACCCGCCGCCTATAAGCCCTATAAGGGAGCCAGCAGTAGAAGAAACTGAATTTATGCCAAGCGCTTTGCCTCGCTCTTCTGCTCCGAACGCATCAGTTATTAGGGCGGTGCTATTGACCATTAACAGCGCGCCGCCCACAGCCTGGAACAGCCTGAAGGATATAAGAATCAGAGCGCCGGTATTGCCCGTGTTGTCTGGTATTAGGGAAAGGAGTATTGACCCTATAGTGAAAATTATAAAACCTAGAGTATACATCTTTGTCCTGCCCTTCATATCAGAGATCCTTCCAAGCGTTACTAGAAGCGTCGAGGTTACTATGCTATAGCCCATCAATATCCAAAGTAAGTAGACAAATTCATCAGGAGCTAACGGGTTTATGGCAAGCCCACGGAATATAGCAGGAAGAGAGATAAGCACGATGGTCATATTTATAGAGGACATCAGGCCTCCAAGAGTTGTATTCGTAAGCACGGTCCATTTGTACTGCATGTGCAAACGCCTTTCATACACAGCAGGGTAGGTTACAATTTACAGGATGCTCTGACTGGGATTTGAACCCAGGTTTCGAGCGTGAGAGGCTCGCGTCCTTGACCGGGCTAGACGATCAGAGCAAATGCACAAACTGGCCTTAGTTAGCTTTCGCACCAATTTATTTAGAGTTATGTTTGTATAAAAATATATAGCATTGCAGATTAATCTTACAACCCTGATTGGCAACTCGTAGAATAGATCTTCTTGTCAAAAGTTGTAAGA
>JAVYYS010000017.1:0-10843 GCA_038876335.1 Candidatus Micrarchaeaceae archaeon
TTTTAAGGGAAGCGCACGCAAGGATCTTTAAAGGACATATAGACCTGCTAAGAAAACAAGTCAGACACGATAGCAATGTGGTGCCTTCGCCAGAAACGCCCGAAAGCAACAAAAGCAAAGAGGAAACACAAACTTCTAACAAAGAGGAAACACAAACTTATGTTCCTCCCATGGTAGTAACAGAAGCCCAGCGGCGTATGCGCGGCGAGTGACATCCTATCCTTATCGCACAAACACATCGATTTCAGGCTTACCTTGGCCTGATTGGAAAGCGCAATTTGGCCTAGCGGGTGAGATAGTGTTATCTCGAAGCAAGGTCCGACACTTCTGCACTCGCCGCACTCTCCTGAGCGCGCTGCGCCTGGCCTGTGCTTGAAATCAGCACCACGTCGCCTATATTCTTCACGTTCTTGAAGAGCACGCTTTTGAGCTGCAAGATTTTCTTCACTTCGTCCCTGCTCGCATTCTTCCATTCCTCAAGCAACAGCCTACTTACACTTCCCTGCTCTAAATCAACAATCGCATCCCTTACCTCTCCAAGATACTGGCCGGCATCATTGTAGATGTCCATGTTATAAAGTTCAAGAATCCTCAACCGATCACCTGAATTAATATCGTATAATAGGTTTATATATCTTGCGAATTGGTCGCAGTAAAAACATAAAAAAAGGAATTGCGGAAGTCCAGGCTTTTTAGAACCTGAATTTTGTTAACAGGCGGCATATGCATTATGCAACTACTCTATAACTTTTGGAGTCTTGATGCCGCGCTGATTGCTGTAGTGGCCCCTGTAGCCGCTTGATGCGGCATTATCTGTCTTTATGAATACAACATGGGCAAAACGTTGCCCGGGCTTCAGAAGCAGCTTGTAGGGCGCGTTATTTATTACCTCCAATGTTACGGTGCCGTTGAACCCGGCATCTATTATCGTTGGAGGCATAGACAGTCCGTGGCGCGCCCATGTGCTCCTTAGCTCCACAAATCCGGCAATGTCCTTTGGCACAGAGATGTATTCTATTGTAGAGAGAAGAACCTGCTCATGAGGAGCAAGCACCATTTCTTTGACCCGTTTTTCTATCGTATAGATATTCTTGACGTGCTCTGGGCTTGAGGGATCAATTACCAAATCTGGCTTTTGAACCCTATGATGCGCTATCTCGCCAGCAAGCCGGAGATCGACGCCATTCTGCCTTACGGTGTCTGAATACAGGGGCCTTATCACAAGCCTCTTTCCTTTTATCATATTCTTTATGTCGAAATCCGAAAGTATCATTTCATCACACGACAGATTCTCAACCAAACCTATAAATGTTTTATTCAAAATTCATACATTTTTGTATTACGTATAGAAAGGGATATAAAAACCCGCATCAAAATTCTCAATGGTGTTTTGCTCCCATCGTCTAGCCCGGCCAAGGACATGGGGCTTTCAACCCTAAAACCTGGGTTCAAATCCCAGTGGGAGCAAATGCAAAGATCTAAGGCTATATCATATGATATTATGCAACTGGGAGGAAAGGCATATAAAAAAGAGATTTGGCGCGATCGCAGAATTGTTTATGCTCTGCTCGCGATCATAGTAGCATATGACATTGTGCATTCAATAGCGTACACGCTGGGGCCTACTATGCTCAGCGAGGATTTCGCGTATGTGCTTCTTGCAATAGGGGCATTGCACGGAAATATAAGCTTTTCAAGTTTCTACATTGACGGCACCAGGATCCTGCAATACCTCCCCATCGCACTGCTTTACAAGCTCTTTGGAGTCAACATATACACTTCTTCAGCATGGAACGAAATGATGTTCGTAGGCACTGTTCTGATTGCTTTCTTTGTTGGCAAAAGGGTTTATAGCGCGCATGCGGGACTGGTTTCGGCGCTGCTGGTAAGCTTCTTCATCCCTGCAGTTAAAAATTCTGTAACGGTAGGCATAAACGAAACGATGATGTTCTTTGTCTCGCTGACGCTGCTTGTGTTGTTATACGCAAAAGATAGAAAGTCAAAATGGCTGATGTTTGCTACTGGAGTACTTGCATTAGTCACTCCTTTGACTATACCAATCGGCATAATTGCGATAATAGCTGTTTTTATTTATGTAATCGCTGAATTTCTTAGACACGAACTTAGTGGAGCACTCATTGCCTGGCTTTTCCTAGGAATTGTTGTGGCCTCTATGCCAATATTAGCATTCAGCTACATAAGCACAGGTAACGCACTGATAATAATACATCAAAATGCCGCATATTACTCGAACTTATCTATGACGTATACTACCTTTGGCATATTGGGCTCTCCGCCAGGCGTGTACGCAAACAGTTCCGGCAATAACGTCCAATCATACCTGCTTTTTTACCCACAGCAGATGTTTGCTTCTGGTATAGTTTCTTCGTTGAGGAATGCAATTATTACTAGAAACTTCAACCTCGCCGCATTTTGGAGACAGATATATAAGGTAAATAACAACAATTCTGGGTTTTACTTTTATGCTGTTTTTATTTCAGCGCTTATGCTGCTAATGCTTGAAGAGAAGAGGGCATATTTTCCGCTCTTTTGGCTGGCGGTTGGTTTGGGGTTTTTAGAGTTTGCGCCTATGGGCATAACCCTTTCCCCGTTTAGGTATATTCTCATATTCAGGGCTTTTAGGTATACTACAAGCGTTGCAGTGCCTGTTGCAGTGATCATCTCTATAGCAGTAATGAAAATCGCTGGGATTGAAGGCCATGTTTCAATCATCAGCTATAATAAATGGAGAATGAAGAATGCACGCCCTCTCCATTTACCAAGAGTAGTTTTCGCTGCCGCAATAGTTGTCTTCCTTATCGCAACATCGGTACCTATAAACAACTCATGGTATTCTTACGTATACGCACAGACTTATCCATTGCACGCATTCGCAAACTACATGAATAAGCTTAGCAACAGCACAGCTCTTTATGTGCCAGGCGGGGACTATCCTTATCTCTATACTTATATGTACAGGGACAATGTTAATAGAATAATAATTTACAATAGCATCTACAATTGCAGTCAAATACCTTATGGGGCTTATGTCATTATACCAAATGCGACTTCTGGCTTTGCTCCTCAGCTGCCTTACGTAAACAATACGGGCATGGCATGCCCTAATTGGAAGCTTGTATTGGATGTAAATGCTAGCCCGTATATCGTTTCCCGCTCAGGCTGGCCTAAAGGCAGATATGAGCAAAGGCTTTATTACGTCAGCTAAATCCTAGCTCATCATGCAGTTCAGCACCGCAATGCAGCATCCTTAGGCTAAATCTGTGGGCTTCTAAGGTAGAAAGAGGCACTGGCTGGCCATTACGCAATAACAGTAGGGTTCTAATTTTACCGCACTGGACAGAGATGAGCGCCTTAACGGATAAGTATTTAAATTTATACTTTTATAAACTATTATATACTTTAGTATATTGGTGTGGATATGTGGGATATTGCTGAGAATGGGGATGCTACCACTGCGTATGGAACAAATAGATTGAGGCGTGGGTGGGTCGCTTCAGCACACGCAGTGGGTAGTAGAATAGGCCACCTGCTTGCGCCGACGCTCTTCATGCTGTTTTTCATCCATGTCTCTTACGGCGCGGGGAGCGTGCAGCTGCTCTCCCAACTCGAATATATAAAAACAGTGCTTTCGCAGGTCGGCCCCGCCCTGAGCGCGGTGCTGTTCGTAGTCGCGGGCATTTTCTACGCGATAGGGCAGATGCTTCCACCGGACAAGAAAGCCAATTTTCATACCACTGCAATAAACATAATCATAGGCGCAATTGTGGTTGGCATACTCAGCGTAGCATCAACTTCCCTCGCTGCGGCATCCACGCATCTGCTCAGCAACTTCACTGCCGCGAATGCGGCAGTATGAATCTGAACCCGTGGTTGTTTGACTTACTTTCCAGGCTACACCATCGCGGTAGCAATCATTGCAATAATGCTTGCGGTGTCTGGAATCCTACTTGGCATGGGATACGCGCTTGACGACAGAAAGCTCAAAGAGCTTGGCAGGTCAGAGCTGGTGCAATCGCTAATAAATGGGGTGATTGTGGGGTCGTTGATGCTGGCCTTCAGCCAGGGAGGACTTGTTGTATCCCTGATTGACTCTATAGCGGCGATGCCGAACACAGCTTCGTGCACGGGGGCGCTGGGCTCAAACACAGCGATATGCTTTGCATACAACTATCTAGCAGGGATCGCGCCTGTAACTGTAAATGGCGTCCAGCACCAAACCTTGCTCAGCTCCGCACTCACGCTGCTTGCTCCGCTCTCTCTGCTTTATGTTGTGATTGCGGTAATTGGAGCACTGAAGATAAGCATAATAGCGGTGTCTTTCTCATTTTCAGGCATACTGACGCCGCTTCTCTCGCAACTTAACTACGCGATAAGCGCAATCGTGTTCGCGATAACGGGCATAGAGGTGCAGGCAGTATTGCTGAAGTTCGTAGGGCTTACTGCGGTGCCTGTGCTGCTTCCAGCGGGTATAGTGCTGCGCACCTTCTACTTCACGCGCAGGCTGGGCGGAGCAATAATAGCGGTCGCAATAGGTCTCTTCGCCGTATTTCCCCTTACCTACTTACTCGACGCGCAGCTGACAGGAGAATATTCGAATACAATAAACTCTAGTGCGATAAGCTCGCTTGCATTAAACGCCACGCAGGTAAAGAATGCACTTGCAGGTGAAAGCGTGCATAACAACTCTACAAGCCTCAATTTTCTGGACCCTGTTATAAATGTTCTTGGGGGACTTATGGTACAGGTAGAGGGCGCGATGGAAAGGCTGGTAAATTATATAGCGTTGTTGATAGTTGAGGTGTTCTTTCTGCCTACATTCAGCGTTATACTTACGATTGTATCAATAAGGGAACTGGCAAGAATCATGGGCAGCGAGATCTCATTCGGCAGGTTTGATATTTTCTAGGGATCGCATGGAGAAGTATGCAAATGTTGAGTACTTTATCATAGCTGTTTCGGGTTTGGCTATAATCGTGGGAGCCGTGCTTCTAAACCTATTCATAGCCACTTCTGGAGCCGTGGCATTGCTTATGCTGGTCATTCTTCACTACTTCAAGGAATACATTGACGCGTTTATCTTCAGGCATAGCGGTGCTATGCAGCTCATTGGAGAATACGAGCTTAGAGGAGAAAGGGAGGCCGCAGTGCTGAAGGTAGGAAAGAGGTATGTGGCGACGGCGTGTGTGATTATAGAAGCGGGGCAGGAGCAGGATGGTATAGGAAAAGAAAAGATAGAAAACGCGATAGCGCGTATCTCGTATCCATTCAAGCTCACCCTTGCGGTGGAAAGATTTAACACCGAGAGGATCCTTGACAGGCTGCAGACAAAAAGAAGCATGAAGGAGAAGGAGCTGAGCAGGGTAGAAAGCGCCGGGCATGGTAGGGGCCTTGCAAAGTCAATGAGCATAAGAAGGGAGCTGGAAAGCATAGACCATGACCTGAAAAGCATAATCGGCGGCGCTGTTCCAATGAAGATAAGATATTATGCTATGGTAAGTACGGCTGACGAAAGGCGCTTTGCGGCAGAAGAGGGGGCAGTTGCGAGGGCGAAGTCACTTGCTTCTGTGCTAGGGGGCATGTTTGGAGCTGGAGCAAGCATTGCACGCGGAAACGAGCTAGTGCAGCTCTTGAAGTTTGACTCAATTCTAATGGAGGAACACGATGAGGCAATATAGCATTTCAAATTCGAGGATTGCGGCGGGCCGCATCTGCATTTTCAGGCCGTCAGAGCCCTGCGGAAGTGAAGAAGGAGGGATTTACATAGGCAGGAGCTTGATTTACAGATTGCCATTTTTCTTGGATGCCAGCAGGCTTGTAAATCCACATATAACGGTTGTCGGAATGAGTGGATCCGGGAAGAGCTACATGCTCAGAAGCATAATAATAAGGGAAAGGGTTTACTGCAATGCAAAAATATTTGTGTTAGACTGGAACGGCGAGTATAGGAGCACAATAGAATTTTTAGGGGGTAAGGTTCATTTAGTAGGCAGGGAATGCAGAATCGGAATACAGAGCCTTGAGGGAGGAGAGAGGAGTGTGGAATTTTTGGCGGAGGCTGCCGCTAGTACACTGCGGTTAGGCAGCGAAAAGCTTGGGGAAGTAAAAGCAGAAATCATGGAGCTGCTTGATACGCCAAAGTCTGGGGAGGCGACAGGGCGAACCAAGGAAAGCGTAATGCGTGACAAAGAAAGCAACAGTATTCGCTCTAGGCTGCACGAACTGCACCCTGAGAGGCTTTTCTCCACAAGGGGGCTTGCGCTCGAGAACCTTTTTGAGGGAGTTGAGAGTATTGACCTTTCAATTGCAGAAAGCGACCTTCAGCGGGAGCTCGTAGTCAATTTTCTGATGAGGATGCTAGTAGAATACATGCACAGCAGAAGCATCGGCGCTTCGAAAACATTACTAGTCGTGCTTGACGAGGCATGGAGGGCAGTTGAGGAGGCCCAGCTCGTGCAAAGACTCTATAGGGAAGGCAGGAAATATGGTGTAAGTGTTGTAACAGCAACGCAGCACATTGGCGATGTGGACAGGGGCATTCTCTCTAATTCCGCTTCAATCTTCATATTCAGGCTCCAAGGAGACGACAGGCTAAAAGATCTCTCCGATTCAGGGCTTTTAAAAGGAGTTAATATTCAAAATCTCGCCGAAATGAAGACAGGAATGTGCCTTGCAAGGATTCTATATAGAGACGGTTACGTAGGTTCATTTTTCATTGACAGAATCGATGGTTTCAGTACAGAAACCATGTGGCTGTCTGTAGGTGGCAAAATGAGAATCGAAATACCGATTGAACGCATTGAAAGTGCTGCTGGAAGACTCGGCATAAGCTACAAAACTGTGGAAGGCATGAAGGAATTCATAGAAAGCAGGGAAAGGAAACTCAGCCTTGTAGAACTGACAAGGCACATGCTGTCAGAAGGATTAGACAGGCCAACTATAGTAGCGTTTCTTAGGCTTCTTGGAATTGAAGACATGCAGATAATAAAGGCGTACGAAAATGCGAAGGATTACAGGCTTGAGCTCAAAAAACCGTGAGCACAGGTTTGCGACCTCGTTCACCGCAAAAGCAGAGCTAAAGTGCAGCCTGAAACTTCTCGAGGCTACACTGGACGAGTTGCCCGCTCTCAAAAAGGATTCGTACGGAAGCAGGCTTTCATACTCTATCCTTGATGGAAAAGAGGGGGCGCAGAGCTGCGTGGCATCAGCACGCGCGACATTCGAGAAATCTTTGATAACTTATACATTTGGCTTTGAAAACCAGGATGCAATTTTGTATAAAAGAAACCTGATGATGTTTATGTCCCTGCTCGCATATGTTAATGGGCTTTACAGCGTTGATTTCCCCTCAATCTATGGGTATATAATTGAGGGGCTTGCAGGCAGCGAACTTATCGGGCTTGGAGAAGAAAAGCAGGCCGGTATGGAGGAGCGCATCGATGCGCTTAACAGAGTCAATGTGAGGCTCGCACACGAGCTTGCAAATAAGATAAGCATTGCCTCGATGCTAGAAGCCAAAGTCTCTGAATACGAAGCGCTGTTGGAGGAACTCTCCACAGCCGCTAGAAGCAGCATGGGAATCGAGCTAGAGGCGCTTCTAGCAAAGCTGGGCATAAATTCTGGGAGATGGATGAAATTGCTGCCGAAACAAAACAAAGAGGTTATTGCATGAAACTTCAGAATAGCGTAGCTGCCTACGCCTCATTAATCACATTCTCAGTTTTTGCATGTGTGGCAATTGCCTCTTCGAGGTTGGGGGCTGCATTAGGCGATTTTAAAGGCACGCTCTACATGCTTGCAGGCGCAGTCATTTTCTTGGCGCTTGTGAAACTGCCAAAAGCCAAAGGGGCAAAAATACAGATAGAATATGAGAATGAAGCAGTAGGCGCGCGCGGCGCAGCAATCACCTTCGCCGTAAGTAGAGAAGAGCTTGAAAACGCATTGAAAAGCGCCATAAACAGGAATAGAGCATCATTCGCCTTAAAGGATATGGCGGTGCGGATTGATGAACTGTTCAGCTACATGCTACCGCGCTCTGCAGCCCAAGAACGCTGGCTTGGCTGGAGAGAGGAATTGGAATATATATTGGAAGAATCGAAGCTGAAGGAAGCTAGGCTAATATGGAGGCGCATGGTTGCAAGAGACCGCTGGCCGGCTGCGCTTGCGAGGAGAGAGTTATATGACGCATTTATAGAGCGCGGAAAAGGCGTTCATCAGGATGAAAGCGATTTCAAAAGCGCTTTATGGCGTATAGAGAGGAGCATTCCGTACAGCGGAGGGGGGCTAAGCGTGGGCAGCATAGCAAAGGAAGTAAGAGCGGAGGGTATTGTGACGCTTGCCATTTTAAACAGCTTAGCAGAAGCAGAGCTGAAATCAAGGTTTTACTCATTCGACAAGATAAGCGGCGCGATTGCGCTCCTTGCCCTTACTGGTTTGCTTTCTGTGCGCCGCATCGGAGAGGGTGGCGAAGCGTGGGCCGCCTCCCCGCAGAGAGCAATAGAGATGGTGCATTTATGATATGGATAAGGGGAATAGCATACGTGGGTCTGCTACTCTCGCTTCTTATGCTTAATTTAGCGGTACTTGCTGATGTAATTGGCGCCGCGGCTCGAAACGCTGCTGCTCTGGAGTACAGTTTTGACATATTCTACAGCGCGCTGGCCCTCGCCGTTTTATGCCTGCTTATAATTTTGTAGGGTGGATGCATGCTAGATAGAGTAGCAAAGGAATTTGGAATAGCAAGCAAATATGAGAGGGCGCTCTTGGTTATGGTTACATGCGCCGCGATGCTTTTCCTGCTCTACTTTGGCCTGTACATCTCTAGAAGCGGCAGGCTCCTCAGTACTGATTTTATTTTGACAGCGATTACGGTTGGCTTCCTAATTATCTCTTCATATGCGTACAAGACGCATGCAGAGCTTCAAAAACGCGACAAGGCAATGATAATGATTGCAATAACAGTTTCTGCGGCTATAATTGTGCTATTGGGTTGATTGGCATGGTACTCTCTTTCTTCGAGGTTAAAAGTCTCCCTGACAAGGACTTTGACAAGTCGCTTTTCCTGGAGATGCTTGGAGGCGCCGTGCTAGCGGTAATATATGACTTCTCCAGGGGCTCGACCATTCTAGGGATAGACACTGAACATGAATGGAAGCTTGCCTTTACTACAAGGGCAATACCTGGCGTTGAGTTTTCAAAATTGGAAGGCTATGGGATAGATAGGGTAACGTTGAGCATAAATTCTGTATACAGGAAATCTGATACGATAGCTTCAAAAATGCTTGGAGACGTCTTCAGCCTAGACAAGAAGAGTGGATTACTGTGCATGCTCCTTGTACCTGTAAGCGGCAGGGCGCTACAAGACTCAAAGAGGTTCATAGAGCGCTCGCTTGAATCGATGGTGGTCAAAGAGACCACAGCGTTTATGAGTAGGGGGATTTCCAGCAGGGCGAGCAGCTCGCAGCAAAGGGATGTCGTGGGCAACTCAGAAGAAAGGCTGCTGCTTGAGGAAGTGCTCGGTTCTGTCAATAACGCAATCCTCAGTGGCGCGACTACGTACAAATTATTTTCTGTTTTTGAAAAATCTCAGGATCTTTACGATTATGTGAGCACAAGGTTCCTTGTACTTGAAAGATTTGAAATGAATAAGAGGCTTGATGAGCTGGATGCGCTCAACTTGAAATCGCTGCCTCTTGGCACAGACCATGTGGCGACCGTGGTAAACTTCTACAACGTAAGAGAGCTGAGGTATGCCGTGCAGACGCCCAACCCCTCCAGCTCTGGCAATATAGCGCTGGGCACTTTCATGGATAGGGGAGTGCATGATACTGGTAAAATTGTCTCTATAGACATGCCCTTGCTAAATCTTGGATTTATAGTAACCGGGCTTCCTGGCACAGGCAAAACACGCGAAGCAATGCAGATAGTCGGAGAGGTAGAAAGACTAGGAGTAAAAAGGGTTATGGTAATCTCCCCTACAGACGAATGGAACAATTTTGCGGAAGAGAATGGCATGCGCCTCATCAGGATCTACAAGGATGCGGTGCCGATAAATTTCTTTCGCTGCATGGAAGCGGTTGATGCGCCTGTATTTTATGAAGATTTGGCTATGCTGCTCTCATCAGCAAGCGATGCCGGACCTTATAGGAATCCCATGGAGAAATGCATGCTCAACGCATTCAAAAAGGTATATGAAAGCGAAAAAAACCCCGATCCGGTATTAACCTACGGAGAGATAGAAGAGTCCATAATAAGCCTACATGCCAAGAGGACCAACGTTGGAGTAAAGTATACAAAGCACGGAGAGAACATAAAGTCGGCGCTTGAGAATTTGAGGAGCATACTTAGAAGGCCGGAGTATGCAGGTAGGGAGGGCCTAAAATTTGAAGAACTGATAAAAAACGGGGTAGTCTTTGACTTGTCGAATGTGAGCAATAAATTCAAACCTTACATCTACGCGCTGCTGCTCAACCAAGCATATATGCTGGCAAACTCCTTTGACACGGAGGGAGACAAAGAACTAAGGATGCTCATATGCATAGAAGAAGCCCAGACCATACTTGAGCGGAGGATAAACAACGCCGCTTCGGAAGACCTTAAATACAGGATACAGGATTTTAGAAAGAAAGGAGTAGGGCTGTTATTGCTAACCCACAACATAGATGATGTAGAAAAAGGCATAAGGAGGCTCTGCCAACTGAAACTCTATCTCAAGCAGGCGCCCGACACAGCAGATGCCGCGGCCGAAGACCTTGTGTTTACATACGCTGAGAGAGAGGATGTAGTCAAGAAGCTAAAGCACCTCGATTCAAGGGTAGGCGCGCTG
>JAVYYS010000018.1:0-10560 GCA_038876335.1 Candidatus Micrarchaeaceae archaeon
TAAAGCGGCAGGAAGAGCTGGAAAAGATAGCCAAAAAGTATAAGATGCCTGTAATAGGCCCCAACTGTCTTGGAGTGATGGACATGCGCTCTAGGATTGACACTCTTTTTCTTCCTACATTTAAGCTTGACAAGCCGAAGATAGGGGGTGTCAGCTTTGCATCGCAGAGCGGAGCCGTAGGAAGCCTAATACTAGATGTTATAAGCCATGAAGGCTTCGGACTTTCAAAGTTTATCTCATATGGCAATGCGGCTGTGGTGGACGAGACTGACATACTTAATTATCTTGCAAAAGACAAAGAGACAAAAACAGTAATATTCTACCTTGAGGGCGTAAAAAGGGGGAGGGAGTTCATCGAGGTCTCAAAGTGGGCTACGCGGCAGAAGCCTATAGTGATAATAAAAGGCGGGAGGACTGAAGAGGGTGCATCGGCTGCCCATTCGCATACTGCAGCGCTTTCAGGAAACAGCGAGGCATACGACGCCGTTTTCAAGCAGTTTGGATTTATAAGTGCCAACAGCCTTGACGAGCTGATAGCTTATGCTAAGATATTCGAGACGCAGCCCCTTACTACAGGTAACAGGGTAGGAATGATAACCAATGGGGGAGGAATGGGCGTTCTCGCTACAGATTCTCTGTACAAAAACGGGCTAGTGCTTGCAGAGCTTTCAGAAGAATCCAAAAGGATACTCAGGAAGGGCATGCCGCCTATAGTAAACATAAGGATGCCATTAGATATAGGAGGAGACGCAGACGACAAAAGGTTTGCTCTTGCCCTTGAAACCGTGAGCAAGGATCCGAACGTGGATGCAGTTATGGCGATAACCCTATTCCAGACTCCTGGGGCAGATTCGCGCGTAGCTTCTATGCTTATACATTACGGAACCCAATCCACAAAGCCCCTTGTGGTGATAAGCCCTGGTGGGAGCTATACACAGGTGCACAAAGACATGATGGAAAGCTCAGGGATTCCTGTCTATGATTCAGAAGACCTTGCCGCAAAATCCCTTAGTGCTCTAATAATGTATTCAAGATACAGGCAGAGGGTATTGCGATAATGGTGTTGCGAAAAGGGAGTTCGCAAGTTTCGCAAGGCAAGGCGAACTACTCGAGCGAAAGGCTTTTTGTGTTGTCTATTTATCTCAGCGCCCTTTATAGATTGTAGGGTTTTGAGTAAAATATAGTGTTCTACATAAAGCCATAGGAATAGAATTTGAATTTGAGTTCGCAAGCTTTATTGCTGAAATTTGGCTATAAGGTGTTGTTGATGGCTGTAAGGATAACAAAAAAAACTAAAAGCATAATTGAAAGAGACAGGAAGGTGTTCCTGACCACTACAAGAGAGGCCTACCCATTTATTGCAGAGCGCGGAGAAGGGGATTATTCGTATGATATAGAAGGCAACAGATTCATAGATTTTGCAAGCTTTATCTCTGTATACAATCTTGGCATAAACTCAAACGCGAGCATAAGGAATGCAATAAAGGCGCAGGTGGATAAGCTAATGCATGATGCTTTTACCGACTACTATTCAGAGCTTCCGGTAAAGTTCGGCGAGGAACTCATTAAGATGTTCCCGGCTGGCTTTGGCAAGCTCTTCCTTTCTAATTCAGGAACTGAGGCGAACGAGGCTGCGCTCAAGTTTGCACAGCTTTTTACAAAAAGAAACTACAATATCGCCTTCTATGGGGCATTCCACGGCAGGACAAAGGGCTCCCTTGCTCTTACTGCTTCCAAGACCGTACAACGCGAGCATTTTGGCCCTTTCACAAATACTATTCACGTACCTTTTGCTTACTGCTATAGGTGCCCATTCAACCAGACCTATCCCGGTTGTGGATTTGCATGTGTTGACTATATAAAGAAATATCCGCTTTCGAAGGAGGTAAGCCCTAGAGAGGTATCTGCATTCTTTATCGAACCAATTCAGGGAGAGGGAGGCTACATCGTGCCTCCGCTTGACTATTTCAAGGAGATAAAAAAAATAACTGAAGACAACGGCATGCTGCTTGTAGCGGATGAAGTGCAGTCAGGATACATGCGAACTGGGAAGTTCCTTGCGCTTGACAACTTCGGTGTAAAGGCGGATATCTACACCATGGCAAAGGCTTTGGGAGCCGGCTTGCCTATTGGGGCCACAGTAGTAAGCAAAGAGCTCGGAGATATACCATCCGGATCTCATGCAAATACATTTGGAGGCAATCTTGTCAGCGTTGCAGCTGCACTTGCCTCATTGAGGTTCGTGTCTAGAAACAAACGCAAGCTCGAAGCTGAAGTAAGAAGGAAGGGCAGGCTCATGCTAAAGCGCCTTAAGGAAATGGAAAATAAATATGAGATAGTAGGAGACGCGAGAGGAATAGGTCTTATGCTTGCCATAGAGATAGTAAGGGACAAAAAGAGCAAAAATCCAGGAGTGAAGGAAAGGGAGAAGATACTCACTAATGCGTTCTACAACGGGCTGTTGCTGCTGCCTGCTGGGGAGTCCTCAATCAGGATAATCCCCCCTATAACTATAAGCGATTCCAACATAGAGAAGGGTCTTGACATACTAGAAAACGCTGTCAAGCTCGCCGATTCGCGAAGCGCATGAGCGGAGGCGTAAGGCTAGAACAGCGTATGATTTACTGACATCCTCTCCTATCTAAAGGATAGGAGGTTCCTCTTGGTTTGATGTCTCTTTCGTTCATAGAGTTGCACCTCTGGGCGTATCAGTGCTGCCCTTCAACACATCCCTGTATGTGCTGAATTGAACAATGCTTTCTTCGAGTGGAGGACGCTGCGATATATTGAACGCTGCATTTGCGTCGGCATGGTCAAAGTGTGCACACGAATTGCACACAAATTCTTTTCCTTGTCTTGTCCCTATGTTTCCGCACCTTGAACACTCTTGCGATGTGTATTTAGGCTCGACATAGGCGCATTTTGTAACAGGAAAGTTAGCCTTTAGACTTAACTCAGTGCTGGAAGCCCCTTCACAAGTTAGGGCAGTTCCCATCTATAATGGTATTTTGTGAAACACTCCAGCGATGAGGCAAACAAAGGTAAAAGCAAAAACTATTAATACCTTATAGATTCAAAAGCTATCAGCAAAACCGCGAGCAAATCAACCCGGGCTGCTTCTGCAGTTGCAGTTTCTGTTCTAGGTGGAACAATGTCTAATGTATATGATGTAAAGCCCTCTGAGCTTGTCAGCGCTGCAGCGCAGGCTTTGAAGGAAAAAATAAAGAAGAAAGAGTATATAAACTACGTGAAATCCGGGGCAGGCAAGGAAAGACCTCCGCAGAGCGATGATTTCTGGTATACGCGCAGCGCATCTCTCCTAAGGCAGATTTACATAAACGGCCCCGTAGGAGTAGGGAGGCTTTCGACAAGATACGGCAGCAAGAAGGAGCACACGGTGCACAGGAAACACCATGTGCGTGCCGCGCGTGGAATCATACGTGACATGCTCCAGGAGCTTGAAAATGCAAAGCTTGTAAAAAAAGAAAAGTCCGGGCGCATCATAACCCCCCAAGGCAAGTCATTCCTTGATAAGCTAGCTACGCAGATTATGAAAAGCCACTCGCAGAGTGAGCCAAATGCCTGAAGATAGCGAATCTAAGAGCGAAGCAGAGCTGAGGAAGGCTTGGGCAAAGGCAATGAAGGAGGCGGAAGCGGAGCAGCAAAGGAAGGCAGTGCTTCGGAGGTTTCTCGACGATGCGTCATATGGGCGCATGATGAACATACGCGCATCAAATCCAGAACTCTATCTGCAGCTAGCCGAGCTGATAATCTCGCTGGTGCAGAGTAACAGGCTCTCCGGTAAGATAACAGAAGCCCAGTTCTTGCAGCTTCTGCGCAAACTTACTTACAGGCCAGAGCCGACTATAAGTTTCAAGCACAAATAAATAGGAGAAGATAAGGCGCAAACGCAAAAGAGATAAAGGCGCAAGGTCCAAAGGAATCAATGATGGTCATATGTCAAAGAAAAGCGTTACAAAGAAAAGGCGGCTTGCCAAGATGGCCAAGAGAAACAGGCGTATGCCTGCGCTTGCCATGATACGCACTCATAGGCGGCTGCAGAGCAATATCTATGCAAGGAACTGGAGGAGCAGGAAGCTCAAGATAAGAGATTGAATAGAGGTAGTTTTGATGGCAGAGTTATTGCTTACAATAAACATGAGGAAATTCCTGCTGAAGCAGGCGAAGCCGATGAGGCTCAGGCGCGCGCCTGGCTATGTAAGAGAGCGCGTTGCGCACTACATGAAGCTTAGCCCAGAGAGCGTGAAACTCAGCACAGAGTTGAACAGCCTGATCACGAAATACTATTCCAAAAGCATGCGCAAGCTCAAGCTCAGCGTGAGCGTGGATAACGGCATAGCGAATGTAAAGCCGTTCGAGCGTTCCATACAGACAAAATACTCAGCAAGGAAGGCCCGTAGTTTCCAAAAAATGCACAAAAGGCTATTCCCAGATGCGAAGAAAATGCAGAATGCGCAGGCAAATACAGTCCAAAAAGTCGCTACAGCAAGCGCCCCAAGCCAAAAGGGCGCATCCGCGGTATCAAAATGAGTGCTATACTGTATAGCATAAGAAACAGCGACCACATTGGTGTTTTTGCCACAGCTACAGACCAGTATATATTTTTGGGCGCAGGGCTTGGAAACCGTGACAGGAAGGTACTGAGTGAGTCGCTTTCTGTTGATTGCGTAAGCATTACAGTCTCATACTCCGATCTTGTGGGGATATTCGTCCGCGCAAACTCTAATGGGATAGCTATTTCAAACCTTATGGAGAAGAGCGAAGAAGAGGCCCTGAGAAAGCAAGGTCTTGATATAAATATAGGCATAGTTGACAGCGAGCTGAACGCAATAGGCAACAATGTGCTCGCAAACGACAAGATCGCGATAGTGCATCCAGAGTACGATGCGAAGGCGATAAGGCAGATTGAGGACATACTTGGCGTAGAGGTAATAAAGGCCCCTGACAAGAAATTCAAGACAGTCGGCGCGAGCAATATATTAACCAACAAAGGGCTAGTCCTCAATAACAGGAGTACGGAAAGTGGGGAAGAGACAATGGCGCGCGCAACGCATTTTAAGCCTGTCAGGTCAACAGCAAACACAGGATCAATCTATACTGGGATAGGGGTAATAGCCAACTCGAAGGGGATCGTAGCTGGAAGAGGTACTACGGCCTTTGAATTGGAGCGTATAATCGAAGGTCTTGACCTCTGAAATAGTACAAGATGGCCGATAGTACCACGTAAAGCATTTACGGCTTTGCAGATAAAATATATGCATAATTTTGGTGTGAGTATGGCTGATAGAGGAGAAGAGCAGGCGACAAGCACCGCGGTCGCCCTTCAGTATCTGAGCAAGGTCTATGAAGATAGGTATTCCGAAGTTGCCACAGCAGTGCGCAACACCATAGAAGAAATTGAGGATTTAAGTAGGGCTGAGCAGATGCTTTCGGATTTCGATTCTATAAAAGGCAGGCATATGCTTGCTATGGCAAGCCCTATCCTAGCTATAAATGCAATTTTAGGGTCTGAAGAGAAAGTGCTTGTCGAAGTAGGAGGCGGATACATCGTAGAAAAGAGTATAGAGGAGGGAAAGCAATTTCTCAGTTCAGTGATAGAAAGCAGGAACAAGTACCTCTCAGCCTTAACCAAGGAGAAGGAGCAGCTTGAGAGCGCCCTTCTCGAGATATCATACAAACTTTCGCAAGAGCAGGATTCCTATGTTTGAAGAGCTCAGGAAGAAGATTTCAGGTGTTATAAAAAGCATCGTCAAAGCAGAAGAATTAAAGGCGGGGCAACAGCCTGCAGTGCCAGAAAACACCGAAATTTCGGAGCCGCGCAATGGCGTAGCCAAAGCTACACCTGCAGAGCCTATAAAAGAAGCCTCATCGTCTAATTTTACTAAAGGGGGCGCAGCTACAGGCCTCTCAGGCCACAGCGAGCATGAAAAGAATGAGAAGCTACTCAAAATCTCTGTCAGGTCAAAGATAAAGGGCGCTTTTGCAGGCACAATAACGCTCAGTGACAATGAGGTGTCGGACTTTGTAGACAAGGTAAAGTTGTCTTTTCTCGAAGCTGACGTAACGTACGATGTTGCTGAGAAGATAGCTGAGTCACTGCGCACCAACCTCAAGGGCTTGAAAGTGTCGCCTTCGAATGCCAATGCAGAGTTTGTGGATAAGGTGCGTAGTTCCCTGCTGGAGATATTGTCAGGATCGAATAAAGGTATAGATCTAAAAAGCGCGATAGAAGAAAAGATAAACTCGCACGCAGTTCCTGTAAAAATACTTTTCCTCGGCCCCAATGGCACAGGCAAAACCACTACAATAGCTAAGATAGCTTACCTGCTGAAAAATTATGGTATAAGCTGCGTTATCTCTGCGAGCGATACATTCCGCGCGGCAGCGATAGAGCAAACAGAGCATCACGCCAACAAGGTGGGTGTGCCTGTAGTGAAAAGCACATACGGAGCCGATCCGGCCAGCGTAGCGTTTGATGCGATAGCGCACGCCAAATCGCGCAAGATAGATGTTGTACTCATAGATAGCGCAGGCAGGCAGGAAACAAACCGAAATCTTATAAACGAGATTCAGAAACTGGCCAGGATAGCCAAGCCGGACTTAACTATCTTTGTAGCGGAAAGCACAGCTGGCGGAGCATTGATAAACCAAATAAAGGAATTCGCGAACGTAGTAAAGCTTGACGGCATAATACTTACGAAACTAGATTGCGACGCCAAGGGCGGAAACGCCATATCCATAGCAATGGAGACAGGCATACCGATACTCTTTTTAGGCACAGGGGAATCCTATGCTTCTCTTGTGAAGTTTGACCCGAATTTCATTGTTGACAACATCTTGCCCAAAGCTTCATAGCCTACTACGTATTTTTATTTTTTTGCTGTGTAAAAGAAACCGAATGATCCCGATGCCCGATACAATTCCAAATAAAGATAAAGTGGACTACAATCTGGAGATGCAGATCCTCAGCTCGCTCGAAGGAAAGTTTGTTAATATCGAAGACGAATCCAAAAAGAGGCGGCTTGTTGAAGAAGTCGCAAAATCAATAGAGCCTAGCGCTAGCCCTGAAAAGATAAATGCAATAATGGCTGATATAGAAGACCTCAGCCCAATATCCAGCATGCTTGATGATGAAAACATTGAAGACATAATGGTAAACAATACGCAGAATATATTTGTTTATGATTCAAGGCATGGCCAAATTAAAGAGGAGGAGCGTATAGCTGACTCTGATACCCTTGAAAGGTTTGTAGGAAAGCTCAAGCTTTATTCTACAAATTCGATGGCAGGCGGGAATATACTTGATATCCACCTGCCTTCGAAAAGCCGTGCAAATGTTGTATCGTCGCCTCGCGGCTATAACATAACAATAAGGAACTTCAGGAAGGCCCCCTACAGCATAATTGATCTCATAAACAAAGGCACTCTTGACTACAGCATTGCGGCAAGGTTGTGGCTGTACATGGACGGCTTCAAGGTAAGGCCTGCGAATATTCTGATAGGTGGGATGCCAGCTTCTGGAAAGACTACGCTCTTAAATTCTCTCTTTTCATTTATAAGGCCGGAGCAGAGGATAGTAACGATAGAAGAAACGTACGAGCTTGACACCTCGACTCAAGAAAATTGCGTAAACCTTGAGACAAGCGAACAAATGCCTATGGAGGCGCTGGTTAAGAACTCTCTGCGGATGCGTCCCGACATGATAATAATAGGTGAAGTAAGGGGCGAGGAAGCAAATGATATGATTACCGCGATGAACATAGGCAAGATAGTAATAGGAACAATACATGCATCATCCTCCCGGGATATAATCAACAGGCTGCAGCACTCGCCCATGAACGTACCCAAGGACATTCTGCCAGTAATAGATGCGCTTGTAGTGCTGTCTCAGGTATACAAGGATGGCGTGCCCACAAGAAAGATAATTCAAATATCTGAGCTTTCCGGAATAGAGACGCAGATTCTGCTTTCAGACCTTTACAAGTTCGATTACAAGACCTTCAAGTCTTCCCCTATATTGCCCAGTGTTACCTACCGTGACACATTATCGCAGATACTTGGAGTTCCACCTCCAGACATCCTTGCCGAAGAGCGCGTTCGTGCCCTAATACTTGAGCAGCTGAACAAGTTGAACAAGAGGAGCATACAGGATATAAGCGAAGCAGTTAAAAACTATTACGACAATCCTGAAGCGCTGCTGAAAAGCATAGGGCTGGAGAACATCTACCCAATAATACGCATATAAAGCTTCTGCGGAATTCTTTTTGGAAAGCAGCATTTTGCTGTTTTCTGTTATCTGGAGAATAGAGGGGCTTGTGACGATTGCCCTTTTGTCACGCTTGGGGTTGCTGCACAGATGCGGCCGCAGGTTTCTGCTGTGCAGCGCCGCTCTGCTGTGCAAGAATGCTTTTAACTTCAAAAAGCGAATCAGCCACCCTTTTCCCTTTCTCGCTAAGTCTTATTATCTTTATTTTGCCATGCTTTTCACTGACTGCAATTCCTGTCCTTTCGCACGCCATGATAAAGTTGCATGCATGCGCATATGTGGTGCCGGTTGATCTTGCCAGCTCGGCGAGGCTCCAGTCCCTTGTGGAATCCCTCAGAGTAAGAAGTATCCCAACCTGCTTGTCCTTGAAAAGGAGGTTATCTGCATCCAATCAATCACCGCCAGGTTATGATGTAGCCGCGCAAAATTAATACCAATTATAATTACCTTATCATTGCTGATATAATTTTTAAATAGATTGTTGTTGATAATATTTGTTGTTGATAATACCTATGCGGAGCGCCTGCCTATACATGTTCTGGGAAATCCATAGGTGTCGCATCAGAATTTCCTAAAAGGAGTGGCATTATGAATTTTGTGGTAAGCAGAAGCAAAATAGAGCCCTTCGGCATCTTTGTGCTAATAATCGGGGCGTTCCTGCTTTTAATTTCAGTGATAAAGGGCACATATATGGTGCTGGCGTTTGCTCGCGGCATACCAATTTTTTCTATTTCCGACATAAGAATAAACGTGATAAACGTATTCTTTAATTTCATTATACCATTCGTTGGAGGGCTTCTCCTGGTGATATCTGGGCTTACAATGCTTAAGTACAACAATTATGCTGAAAAGCAGGAAATGCGAAGGAGGACAAGGCAGCACTTAACTGTTATGAAATCAGATCTGATAAACAGCCTTTTAGGGGCAGACGAGAAAAAGATGCTCGCCATAATACGTGAAGAAAACGGAATATTGCAGTCGGATCTCAGCGCAAAGAGTGGTTTCTCAAAAGTGAAAGTGCATCGCGTACTCAAGAAACTCGAGGGTATGAACATGATAAAAAGGAGCAGATTTGGAATAACCAACCGCGTTTTTACCAGCGAGTAGCTGTAGTTCCGCATTTCCTTCCACAGCGCAAGATTATTAAATTATCGACTTATATAGATTAGTGAGCCAAGGTGAACCGTATGGTGAAATATATTATAGCAAAGCAGCTTGTTGGAAGGAAGGTCGTGACCAGCGACGGATACGATGTGGGCCGGTTTGTTGACGCTGAAATAAGCGAAGTTACAGGCAAGATCAACAATATACTCGTAGAGCCCAACATGGACAGCAGCTTCTCGAGCAAGCTTAAGGTCGAGGGCGGGCAGATAAAGATACCGTATGCAGCTGTATTGGCCGTAAACGACTATATTGTAGTAGACAGAAAGAACGTTGCATAAGTTTGTTTTTCTTTTCTCTCTTTTTTGGTGATTGAATACTCATATGTGGCGGAGACGAGGCTGGAAGGGGCGCGGTGATAGGTCCATTAGTAGTGGCAATAGCAGTTTTCAAAAAAAGCGCGGTAAAGAAGCTCGCCGAGGTAGGAGTAAGGGATTCTAAGATGCTTACGCCGAAGAGGCGCGAGGAGCTTTACGGCGAGATAGAACGGCTTGCTGTAGAGAAGAGAGTAAGCGTAATAAGCGCGCAGGAGATCAACAACGCAATGCGGAACAAGATCTCCCTCAACGAGCTCGAGGCCATGCATTTCTCAAAGCTTTTTGACAGCATATCTAGCACTGCGAGATACCTTTACCTAGATTCTCCGGACGTGATAGCGGAGAAGTTCGCCATAAGGGTGAACACTCAAACCAGCAAGCCGACCAGGGTTGTCGGAATAAAGGCGAAGGCGGAGCCGGGAAAGAGCTATACAAAGATAATTGCCGAGCACAAGGCGGACGTAAAGTATCCTATAGTTTCAGCGGCAAGCATAATAGCAAAAGTGACAAGGGATGCTGAGGTGAGAAAGCTGGAGAAGTCGCTCAAGCAGAAGATAGGTTCCGGCTACCCCTCTGACAGCAGAACGATTAATGCGATAATGAAGAACCTATCCAACGAAGAATTCATGAGCAGCACAAGGGAGTACTGGAAGACGATGCAGAGGATAAGGCAGACGAGGCTTACGAGCTTCGGGTATTTTGGGGGTAAGAAAGCGCAATGAGGCAGAACAAAATAACTTTTTCTGTTAGCTCTGCGAATTCTTGCGGTAGCGCGGCTTTTTGTATTTTCCTATG
>JAVYYS010000019.1:0-9878 GCA_038876335.1 Candidatus Micrarchaeaceae archaeon
TATGTAGCCGGTAACTCCTGCCTGTCTCCTAGCGCACCGCTTACTACGCAGATAGACCTCTATAATTATTTCAGCTGGGGCCCATATCAGGTTGCCAGCACTACGGTCAGCGTAGGCATACAAAACATAGGCAATGCGCAAGTAAATAATTACGCTTATAGTGGACTTTCACAGAGCTCTGCAGGCGCATTAAATATATCCAATGGCTACGATACGCAATCATACATATTCAACGAGGTTCCATCATCCACGCAGGCAGGAGTATGGAGCTGGTCCGCCCAGTATGCGGATCTCAGCAATGTAAATCTCCAGAATCTGCAGCAGCAGAAGACCTTCAACATATACATAAACCAGCAGGAGGCGTACTCCAATACGGTGAACGGCATAACCACAACATGGACATGGACCTGCACATACCCTTACACTTACTCCTTTAATTCAAAGATAGAGAATGTGCAGAACACCAATGCACCCATCCCGCTTTACTACGCGACGCAGCCGCTCACTTTCCTTGTTTATAACGGAAGTGAAGTGCCAGTAACAACTATAAAAACAACTGCGCCGAAATTCATATTATCTTTTTCAGGTTGCGGTTTCACAAATTTGCAGAATATGTATAATGGTTGCTCCAATGTAAAAGGCTGGCAGGGGCCCATACAAACTACAGGAACCTCCACGCTATACATAAACGGAACAGACTGGAACAGCCAAAGCTGCGATGGCTACTCTGGATATACTGGCCACATATACCAGAATGATTCTAACCCGAATGAATTGGGTACAGTATACGGATCCGTATGCCCGTTCGGCTCAATAGGCTGGCACGACTTCAGCCTCGACAACTTCAGCACAACTTTCATAGGTACAAATGTAATTCCATATCTGCTTTACAACTTTTCAATGCCATCGCTTATAAGCAACGCGAACAACCAGCAAGAGTATCTGAACATGTCCTACGATCTCTACAGCCCCCACAACTACCTCAACCCCGCGAACAACCTTGATACATTCACTCTTGACACTGGTTCCGGCTTCCTTGCAAACTACAATGGAACACTCACCCTTTTCCCATTCAATACAGTCTCCATCTCAAACCCAAATTCAAATGGTCTGAATGTAGGCGTGCCTTATTTCCTCAGCTCGCTGGGCAACACCCAACAGCAAACTCCGACCTCGCCTGCGCTTCCCCCAAGTTTCAATATCAATATAGGCTCATTCAAAGCCGGCAAGATAAAGAATGCTACAGTGGTGGCTCTTTCCCCCAACGACTACATCTACGTTACGAATTATTCCGCAAGCGGCAACGGGTTTAATGCCGGCTCCGCAGTGTCATATCTCTATACAATGCGCTTCATTCCTCTGGGATATTTCAACCTTACCAACTACAATCCCGGATCCATAGAGGTTTTGCAGGAATATTCCAGCCCTCCAACGCCGCAGGATTACAGCTCCCTGTACTCGCAGTGGTGGAGCGATTGGAAGAGCTACTGGAGCAATGCGATAATGCAGCAATCATCAGACCTCTACATTACAAATGTAAGCCAGCTTTCCAAATACTCATACAGCTGCTTCCTATGGTCGTGCGGCCACGGGGTGGTAGGCACTGCCCTGTTTAAAGGCTTTAGGCCTACAGGCATCGCAACAGACTATGCGGGAGACGTATTCGCAATAGGCATGAACAACGCCGGCACTAAGGATGTGCTAAACGTGCTATATGCGAACAAAACTGTCGTAGGAAAAGATATTAACCCTGGATTCAAATCATCCGATGAAATAGCCGTAACGCCAAATGGCAAGTACATCTACATCGCCAATGCGTCGAGCGGGAACATTGCGATCTATCAGGCGCCCTCTCTCACCGAAGTTGGCACAATAGACCTATCATATTCAAACGCTACGGAATCGCTCAACATAAGCGCCTATCTTGCCAACGGCGGCCCGTTCAACAGCACAAGCCTCAAGGAAGCGTATAAAGGCTATGCGACATCAAATGACATTACTTCATACCACCATCCTATAGGCTTGGCGGAATACGATGGCATACTATACGTTCTCGATAATTGGACTACCTCAAGTTCGGCATCTCCCTCTTTTTCAATTCTAATGCTGCGCGCATTCAACGGCAACGGCACGGAAGTGCCTGTAGACTCTTTTATGCATAACGATGTCATCTCTACAAGCGGAGTTATCACTTCCGCGGCAAGCACAGGTTCTGTGCCAAACTATCCTCCATACGGTTGGCCTCTATCCGCAAACTTCTCCCTACCAAATGGAGGATTTATTTCATATTGCGCTACCAATAGCCCAACCACGGGAATAGCATGCAATACGCCCTCAGAGGCCGAATCAAATGGTTACCCGCCAATAGGTCCTGCAATAAACATCAATGGGGTAAGCGGATATAATGCGAACGATACCGGCTTTTCCGCAGACTTTAATGGCGATCTCTATTTGATAACGCATGTAACATTCTATCCAAACGATTATACGCAGCTCCTTACTTTCAAAATGAATGTGGAAAATTACACAAAGTCTTCTTTTGGGGCCTATAGCCCCTATCTCTGCTACTTGAATGCATCGTCCTCCCCATATTGTACAACCCTTAATGGCAATTCGGCGAATATTCTGACTCTGATTTATCCGCCTGTGCTCGGCATTCCTGACTCCTTCAAGTTCTCAGAAGGCAACGGCCCCATGTATTTTGGCTATCCTAATTTGCTTTCCACTTCTTTTCCTACAGGATTAAGCAGCACCGATCCACCATACGAGCCTACACTAAGCATAAGCATAAATCCTGTGTACCAAGGCATGACCGACAATATAGTGCTTACTGCAAATTCGCAGACGCCTGATGACGCCCTTACCCTTTCTATATCGAACGCCACCAAAACAATCACCGATAGCGGCACTGGCCAAGTAATCTACACAGAAAACACTTTGCCAGTAGGAAACTACAACGTGCAGGGCTGCGACACTACCGAGAGTTCCTGTGCAAGCAACGAAATACTCAGTGTGCTTCCACAGCCAGTTGTTACAGGGATATCGTCATCTTCTACTGCGCCATCTGTAACACCTCTTGCGTCATACCTCAATAGTGAGATTAGCGGCTATGTGCTGATCCCGTACAACATTACCTATTCCCTCGTACAGACCTATTCACCTAATCCAGCACCTGGCTTTGTCAACGATTCTGCTGGCGAGACTGGACCGCCACCAATAGGGTCTGACGGTTTTAGCGGGCCGGTATGCCCTCCCTATTCGTTTTCTGACAACAGCACATATTATGTGCAGTATGCTACCCTGCCCGTCAGCGTACAGAGCGGCGTACTCAGCTCTACAGTGCAGGGCGGCGGTACATACATCCAATATCCAAATCAGAAATACTATGATGCAAACATCTCAGACGCGAATTTAATTCTGCCGCCTTCTTCGATCATGTCTATGTTTACAAGCAGAGTTTTTGGAGAGGTCTACATAAACCAGACTATTACTCCCGCAGGCTTGCTGCCTCGCCCGTACGTGCTCAACGCAAGCCTTAACGGCTATTACGAAACAAACAAATTCGTGCAGATGGACTTGTACGGGGAGTATCCTGGCTATGAATATCCTGGCTACGAGACCCAGACATACGTGCCCATAAGCCACGTCTTCAGCGCCGCCCCGCCTCAAGGAGGGCAGTTTTATTACAACCCCTCTTATACTATGAACTATAAAGCCGCATTCAACTACACAAACTTTACCAGTACCTCGTTCGTGCAGCTTTTCAACATATACAGGGTTGCAAGCTACCAGAACAGCCTGCAGCTCAATATGACCTCTTCCCCGTACCTGGGCTACAACAGGCTTATCTTTACATACGTAGACCAGTTCAACAATACAATTTACATGCCTTTGGACGTGGACTTCGCGAACACGACCTCCATAAGCCTATCAGTATCCACTACGGTAAACGCCCTCAACCCCAATGAGACAAAAATAACAGTTAATGGGAGCGCTGCTCAGATAAGCAGCGTCCTTAATCCAACTCCAATTCCACTTAAAGACTCTCCTATATATCTATACTACGACGCCAATCTCAATTTCTATAATGGCAGCGTGCCCTATACTACACCTTCCTTCTCTATAATACCATACCTAGATTACTGTGCATTTGCGCCAGGGGCGCAAGGCTGCACGCTTTCCAATTACCTCTCTCCAAACCAGTATTCAGGGATAGAGGCGAATACAACAGACTTCAGCACGCAGTTTAATTCAACGGGCCAGTGCCCCGCCGAACCGAAAAGCCTGCTTGCAGTAGGCAACTTCATCCAGTGCAATATCTATCAAGGCAATAAGTGGGGTCTGCCTCAGTATGGGACTAGCGCGACAGGCAAGCCAGAATACTGCGTGCCAGTATATACTAACGGCACTGGCTACCTCACCTCCCAGCTAGGGCTGGTGGATATAGCTAAGACAGATTCTGCTGGCAACTTCTCATATTCGTTCAATGTGTGCGGAACCGGCAATGACAAGATCATTGCCGCCTATTATGGTTGGCCTCCGCCAGAGCCCGTATTGTTTAGCCAGCCGCCTCTATCAAATTCGCTTGGCTTTGCGGGATGCAGCGGTGGCGCGTGCAGCAGCTATCAGGAGTACAACTATTCTGTGGCTCCGACCTCAGCATCGCAGTCTTTCAACATAGGCCTTTACGAACTCAGCTTCGGCAATATAAGTGCGTATGGCCTAACTCTGCTTGCGGCTGTGGTAGCTGTTGCGCTTGCCATTGCATCGCTGCGCGTAAGAAAGAGTGGTGCAAAACCCGCAGTCAAAAAGGTATTTATATCAAGAAAGCGTAATATAAATAGGGGTAGATGAAATGCTGGAAGTGCTGTTGAGCGTTGGCGCAATACCGGCGCTTGTGCCTATAATAATCATCATAATACTTATCGCAGCGGCAGCAGGACTTACGAGAGGAACTAATTTATTTGCGCTTTTCGGCATAGATGCATTGCTGGGATTTTCCCGCACTATAGGAGCGGGCGGCACCGGCAAGGGGCTTGTAAGAAAAAGCTACGGCGGCGGAGGAAGCAGGGCGAGAGGTACATACACAAGGGTCGGTACCACTCTAGGCAAATCTAAGGCCATGCAAAAGATTAAGTCTGGTGTGAAGAGTGGCATTGGAGGGGCGATAAACGCCAATATGGTAAAGAATCAGTACATTAAATCAAGGCTGGGTGGAGCTGACGCAGATGTCGCCTCCGAGAAGGCCGCGGCCGCTCTCAAGGTAAATATGGCAGTAGGCGATAAAAAAGGACAGAAAAATTTGAAAAAAAAGGCAGCGGTAGGGTCTATTTTTCTTACATCTGGAGCGGTCGGATTAATAATTTATAAAAGCGTTATGAAGGGCATTACGAAAAATAGGAAGGAAAAATCAGATATAAAGAAATTGAGCGATGAAGGCAGAGACTATGCAAAAGAACTGAAGCGGAACAAACCCGAAGAGTACAATAACCTGAAGAAGCAAGCGAAGGAGGAGTGGAATAGTCTGAGAAATGAAATTAAGGAAGAAAAGCGAAGAGAGTTGCTCAAAAGGAAGCAGGAAGAAAAGGAGATGCGGCAGGAAAAGCGGCAGGAAGGGCCTCTCGAGTATTTCGATTATATGATGCAGCAAGGCAACCTTTATGGTATATACAGTTTCTTTTACATAGCCACCATGGGCAGCTACAATACCTACAAAAAAATAAGAGAGACAGGCTTGTCGAATACCTATATGGGGTTTGTTTCGTATCTTGGCACCTTAGGTCTGAAGACTCAGCAAACTTGGTATAGTCAACACCCAGAGAGGAGCCCTCCTCCGTCTCCAAATGCTCCGGAATCCAAGTCAGCATCTGGAGAAAACGAAAGCGCAGGCATTGATTCGCAGAAGCTTACAAAGAGAGACTGGGTTAGCCTTTGGGCCGCTTCTTTTTCAGCTAAAAAAAGGCAGAAATGGTACGACGATTGGCAGAAAACGCACGGGGGGTAAACCCGATTAAAAGTAAGCAGAAGACCATTACCGCGAAGGCTTAAATGAAAGCTAATCGCAGAAAGACATATAAACTTCAAGGCGCAAACAAAAATGCAATGCAATATCGCAAAAAGCTTGATGCATGCGCGAATGAAGGAGAAATTCTGTTAGATTAAGCGCGATTCTGAAAGAAGTTGGGGGAACAGTTACGCGCATCCAAAGAGTTAAGCCTATGTGGATATTGCTATTTAGACAAAAACAATATTCCATGGGATATGCCTGAAACCTCTGCCTTCGGCGTGCAACATGGTTACCGCAAATTATACCTTGCAAGATTCTTCCAAAAAAACAGAAACAGGATTAAGGCGATATTCTGCCCAGTGAAAAAGGTATACTAAAAGGTCTAATATTCAAGCTTGTAAAGAGGCACATTGCGGGCACTACCGCGGATTCGGCAATCCGCGCTGCGCTCAAATTTCATGAAAGCAAGATTCACACCACTATAACCTTCCTCAATGAGAGCCCAAGAGACTTAGTGCAGGCTAGGTACAATACCAATGCCTACCTACAGCTTATCAGGCAAATATCCAGGCTCCATGCCAGTTCAGATATCTCTCTCAGACCTTCGCAGCTCGGCTACGGTTTAGGGAGTTCATCTTTAGATGGTATCGGAGAATTGCTCAAATATGCGGAGCGCGCAAATATTATGACATGGATTGAGGGGTTGAATCCAAACGAACTGCGCTATGCAATCGATATTGCTGAAAGCCACAAAACAAAGTTTCTCGGGGTAGAGCTGCCCGCATTTGAGGTGGCAGTAGGCACTGCATATAAAAAGCTAAAGAAGCTCAAGCTTCCGTTGAAGATCTCAACATACGAGTATGAAAATAAGGGCCGCCAGCCCGGCGTCGAAGACATGAAAGCAGGGAGACTACGCAGAAGCGCCAATACAGTGGAGAAGAGCCTCGATCAACGGTGGTTTAATTCGCTATGCCGAATCGCGTCTAGCTATGTGCTCCGCCTCTCCTCCTCTGACGATAAACTGGCGTATAGAATACTGAGGCGCGAAAAAATGGCAAAGGGTCGCCTTAACCTAGAGGTTCTTTTCGGCTACAGCCAAAAGCGCGTAAGGAAGCTTGTGAAAGATAATATAAATGTTAGCATATACATCCCATATGGCAGGGATTGGGTGCCCTACGCTATAAGCAGGCTCACTGAAGGCCACATACGCGATATTGCAGTGGCGATCCTTGATGGAGAGCAGCGTAAGGAAAAGCAAGCGTGATAAAATATGGAAAAGAACTCCGGGGGTACTTCGGCAGTTAATACTCCCATTGACCTAGTTACAGGAGCTACAAGCAGGCTTGGCTCACTTGTAGCAAAAAAGCTCATAGGCCTGGGGCATGATGTGCGTGTAATAGTACGCAGAGACCCCTCTTCGAGCGAGGAATGGAAGCACCTATCCCCAGGAGTAAAGCCCTATATCGCAGATTTAACTTTGAAGAAGGCTTCTGACGAAGAGGTTCTGAAGAGGGCGTGCGCGGGAGTAAACAACATTTTCCATACGGCGAGCGCAGTTTATAATTACAAACATACCTACGATGAGTTCATAGAGACGAATGTAGTAGGCACGGAAAATCTAATAAATGCAGCTCTAGCCGCAAACTCCGGCAAAGCAATGCGCTTCATCTGTGCAGGCAGTGTAAGCGTATATGGATATAGAAGGCCAAACGAGGTGCTTGACGAAGAATCAGAGACGCATCCGGAAAGCAACTACTCTAAGAGCAAGCTTATGCAGGAAGAGGTGATAAAAGCCTACAGCGAGGCCAACCGCGAACTCAGGTACACTATACTCCGCTACAGCACCCTTTACGGCCCAGGCTATGAGGAATCATTTTTCAAAATCTTCAAGCTGTTGGAGGAGGGCAAGCTGAGGTATATAGGCGATGGCAACAACCACCTCGCGCTTCTACATGTCAATGACGCCGCTGAAGCGATGGTCGCTGTTTCAGAAAGTTCCAAAAGCATTAATGAGATCTATAATGTTTCTGACGGAGATACGCATACAGTGCGCAGCCTCTACGAATTTGCTGCAAAGCTGCTCAATGTTCCGCCTCCGAAAAGAAGGGTCTCCGGAACAATGGCGCGCATAGGCAGCAGGTTCGCAGGTCTCAAGTATGATGAATTCGAGTTCGTAACCAGCGATAGGATAATTAACATAAGCAAGCTCATAAAAGATATAGGTTTCAGGCCTCGGATAAGCATAGAAGAGGGCGGCGGAGAGCTGATAGGCGAGTTTCTGAAGACACACCATTATGTGATATAGTAAGTCGTAGCGCAAAAACTTTTCCTGCCAGATTCTTGCGTATAAAACGTGATGATGATGGATGCAGTTTCTGCGCGCACAATGCAAGAGCTGTTGAAAAAATACTATTCTAGCCACTACTCATTAGTAAATCCAAGCCATGTTTCTGAGAGGGAGTTTGGCTTCGGTGACTTTGAAAGCAAGATCTTATTCAGGCACAAGGCTTTTGCTGATATACAGGAGCTGCATAGCTATTTACGGGAAAACGCCCCTCCTTACGCTTCATACTCTTCAGCATACTATAGGTTTCCAGCCGCAAGACCTATGGAAAATAAGAGAAGTATAGGGGCCGAAATGGTTTTTGACCTAGATGCTTCGGATCTGCACCTTTCATGCCAGAAGGAACATGGAGTAAGTTGGGTGTGCGAAAATTGCCTTTCTTCAGTAAAAAGGGAAACTATGCGGCTTATAGAGGATTTTCTAGTTCCAGATTTCGGATTCTCAAAAGATGAGCTTAGCATAAATTTCAGTGGTAACAGGGGTTACCATGTACATGTATACTCAGCAGCCGTGCTGGAGCTATCTCCAGAGCAAAGGCGCGAGATAAGTTCATACATCTCGGCCGCGGAGCTTGACCCACTCTCTATCTTTCCAACTTTGGGCCTTCGCGGCGTTCCCCTGCGCGGTCCAAAGCCTACGGACAAGGGGTGGGGAGGAAAAGTTGCCCGCGCATTTATAAGCAGCCTCAACGGCGGACTGCCTTCCTTGATGGAACTTGGTATAGAGAAAAGTGTTGCCAGTGCACTTCTTAGGAAGCGCGCTGAAGTTATACTAGGGATAACTACCGGCAATTGGGATATCCTTAACATACAGAAAAAAGCAGAGTTCTGGTCTGCAGTGGTGAAACGGATAGGCATAAGCCAGAGCGATTCTATAGACAGAAATGTGACAAACGACCCCTCTCATCTGATAAGGCTTGAAAACACAATCCACGGAGGAAGCGGGCTCGTTGCAAAGAAGCTTAGCTTTATGGAGTTTGAGAAGTTCAGGCCGATGGAGGACTCAATTGCATTTGGGGAAGAACCTATTGTAGTAAACGTAAGCAGCGCACCAAAATTCTTTATGAAAGGGCTAGAGTTCGGCCCCTACTCGAACCAGACTATAGAGCTGCCGGCATATGCCGCGGCATATCTGGTGCTGAAGGAGAAGGCAACGGTCGGTGAGCCAAACGCTTACCGTGTGAAAAAATTATAGCCCCGCGCAAATTACAGCAGATACGGCAATCCTTAACCCGAAAGTAGTTTCGGCTTTATGTGAAACAAACGGATCTGGCATATGTAGAACTATTCAATCCTCAGAAGAAGCGTCTCCTCTACCATGCTTTTTGCGCTTAGCGTTGCCTTGCGTGATTCTGGTCCTATCTGTCCTCCTATAAAATCTATGTATCTGTTCACATAGCTTGGCGGTATCTCGGTATCTATTCTCTCGCCGTTTGTATCGGAGATGAACGGCTCTATTCCTGTCTGCTTGTAAACCGCTCTTGCAAGCGCGTATGCCGCATTTACCATTGCCTGCTCCTTGTCAGGC
>JAVYYS010000020.1:0-9574 GCA_038876335.1 Candidatus Micrarchaeaceae archaeon
AAACCGTTAAATCTTATTTTTACGTCTTTTATGTCAGATTTTGTAAAGAACATCTGCGCCCTTAGGATCTTTTTAGGTATGGGGCAGTAGAGCTCCCCACATATTATCGAGCCACGCACGTCCTTACCTATTTCTTTGTCGAGCTCCAGCGCAACGCTGCTTCCAACTTTTGCCCGTTTTACCTTTCTACCGTCCACTGTTATGCTCTTTACCGATATATTGATATTAAGGGGGACTATGCAAATTCCAGGCTCCCCAACTTTTAGGTGCCCTCTTACTATTCTTCCTGCAACGAGGTCCCTCCTGCCGTTGAGAAATCCCTGCAAAGATATCCTCAGTGCACCATCATCTTTTTTTTGCTCTTGTTTTGCCATTTTGTATACAAGTTCTATAAGCGGTTTACCTTTGTACCACTCCATCCTTTTGCTGTTCTCTATGAGGTTATCCCCTTTGTACGCCGAGATTGGCACAAATGCCATTTTTTTATTATCGAAACCAATCTTATTCATGAATTCTGATATATTTGATTTTATCTCTTCAAATCTATTTTCAGAGAAGCTTACGGAATCCATCTTGTTTATTGCAACTATTATGTTGCTGATACCGAGCATTCTTGCTATGAACAGATGCCTCTTTGTCTGGCCTTTTATCCCTTCGCCAGGCTTCGCAGAAACCAGCAGCAAAGCAGTTGAGGCGTTTGACGCCCCGCTTATCATGTTCTTTATAAGCTCCTCATGCCCCGGGACATCTATAAAAGAGAACGCCTTGCTTTTGTATGTGATTTCTGCCCTTGTTATATCTATAGTAAGCCCCATTTCGCGTTCTTCATGGAAGCTATCTATAATGAAGGCGGGTTCAAACTTCTTGTGAAGCTTTTTGCTGTAGTCCCTCGCTTCATTTATCCTGGATCTCGTGACCGAGTGTGTGAGCATAAGTAGGTTTCCGATAAGGGTAGATTTGCCATGATCCTTGTGTCCCAACAGTGTTATTCTATAGACTTCCATGCACTCCCTTAAAGCCAAAAACTACATATACCCAAGTGATCTAAGGCGCTGCATCGCATATTCCTTCTCTTTGTCCATGCTCCTTCCAGATCGTTCTTCAACTTTTGTCGTTTCTAGTTCCCTTATTATGTCATCTACGTTTTTTGCATTAGACTTGACAGGAACTGTGCAATGCGTGCAACCAAGACTCCTGTACCTAAAACCATTTCTTGAAAAGTACAGCGGATTAACTGGTAATTTCTCCTTCTTTATGTAACTCCATACGTCTATCTCATTCCAGTCGAGCAACGGGTGCACTCTCACATGCCCTTTTGCATCTATTTTAGATGCATAGTCATCCCACACCTCCGCAGGCTGGTCCTTATAGTTCCATCTAAACTTTTCATCCCGGGGAGAAATGTATCGCTCCTTGCTTCTTATGCCATGCTCATCTCTTCTTATGGATACTATTATTGCGTCGAATTTTCTTTCTTTTATCAGCTCTTTCAGAGCATCCGCCTTGTTGACTCCGCAACATGCCGACCCTATCTTATCCTGTTTTATCTCGCTTTTTTCTACTATAAGGTCGAGTTTCCACTTCTTTGAAAGCTTTTCTCTAAAAGTGTAGGTCTCTGGAAAATCTATCCCATTGTCTATGTGGATCACCGGAAACGGTATCTTGCCCAGAAACGCTTTCCTGGCTAGTGCAAGCATTGTTGTTGAGTCCTTGCCCATCGACCATAGTGCAGCAATATTCTTGAAGCGCTGCTCTGACTCCCTTAGTATATAGATGCTCTTCTCTTCTAACTCCTTGAGATTTTGTTTTATCATGCTATCCACTCCTTGTAGTCTTTGTTGGTATTGAGAAGTTCTTTGAAGTAAATAGTTGCACCACGTATGTCATTCTTTTCTCTAACGTATATGGGTATCCTAAACATCTGCCTATACTTAGAGTCGTAAATTACAGCATACGCATCAAGCAGTTCTTTCTTGCTCTTCAGCTTTTTTGGATAGAACACTTTGTAATATTTGGCGCGGCTTCTAAGTAGGAGCTTTCGAAACACTTCCCAATGTACCGTGTTTGGATTTGTATACAAGTCTTTTGCTGCTTGCAATACCGCAATTTCCCTTTTTTCCAATTTATCACTTGGTAATTATCTATAATTATAAATAATTATATATAATTAAATATAAAAAGCTTTGCTATTCAATAGCTATTGGGTGTTTGATTGAAAGAGAGGAGAAAATTTAAGCGTGAGTTCACAACAGTGTCGATTCCAACAAAGCTTTTCAAAAAAGTAGAGGCACACATTTCCAATACCGGATTTCCTTCGGTGTCAAGCTACGTCGCCTTTGTATTACGGACTTTGCTCGCAGAAGAAAAAGAACACGGAAATGCAGGCGCCGACTACGAAACAAATCTAATAAAGAAAAGGCTGGAGAATCTTGGCTACTTCTGAGACCTGAGGAATGCTATTACCTCCTCTGCATGCCCTTTTGGGCTAACCTTCTCGAATATTTTAATCAGCCGCCCATCTTTCCCTATAATGTATGTGTTTCTTAGAGTACCCATTCCGAATATTCCTCTGTTGCCATAGGCCCCGTATGCCTTTATAGTATTGCTCTCAGGATCTGAGAGGAGCAGGAACCTTAGATTATAATTGTCTCTGAATTTTCCATGTGAAGCTAGGCTGTCCTTGCTTATTCCCACGACCTCAGCGCCTAGGCTACGTATTTCATCAAGCCTATTGTTGAACTCTTTTGCTTCTATGGTGCAGCCCGGTGTATTATCTTTAGGGTAGAAATACAGCACCACATATCTGCCCTTAAATTCTCCAAGCGTGTGTTTCTTTCCATCGCTTCCCTCAAGTTCAAATTCTAATGCTTTATCTCCCTCTTTTACCATTTAACCACAGTTGTATGCATACAGTAAAGGCTTAAAATATGGTATATAACCCAAATGTAAAAAAGGTCAATAATTGCGTGCACCAGTTGCACTATTTTGCTTTGTTAGAGCTAAGAGAAATCTCGGCCAGCAAAGCCTCCATCTGTATCCTTTCATTCGCCCCCTCCACTATCCTAAAATTGCTTTCTCCTATGGCTTTAATGATAATGAGTTTGAGGTGTTCGTCGAGGTTCATGCCCTGCACCTCGCGGTAGCACTGTGTCAGTATATCTTCAGCCCCCATGCCGTGTGTGAGCATAAGCACATCAAGTTCCTTTCTTGCATCTTCAAAATTGCCGCTTGCTGCGAGTTTTAGCATTGTTGTTATCTCTTTGGGCCGCGCCCTCGCTGCTACCTCATATATGTTTGATTCTGTGATCTTATCACTCTGCAGCGCAGCGCTTTGAAGTGTGTTGGTAAGCTTTCTCATATCTCCGTCACTCACATAAATGAGGGCCTCTATTGCTTTCTCATCAAGCTTTAACTCTTCGCCTTTTGCTATCCTCTCTATATACTCCTTCATATCCTGCCAGCTCAGTGGCTTGAACCTGAATATGACGCATCTGCTTTGGATTGGTTCTATTATCTTATTGGCATAATTGGCACTGAGTATGAAGCGCGTCTCCTTAGTATATTTTTCCATCGTCCTTCTGAGTGCGTGCTGTGCATCCGCAGTTAGGGCGTCAGCCTCGTCAAGAAACATAATTTTAAATGGCACATCGGCGAGCGCCACAGTCTTGGCAAACTCTTTTATCTCCCCTCTTATTACATCTATGCCTCTTGCGTCGCTTGCATTTACCTCCTTTAATACCCCGTCCGTCTTGCCTTTGTAGAGGTCGTTGGCAAGCGCGATTGCGCATGTTGTTTTTCCTATGCCGGCGCTTCCGGCAAATATCATATTTGGAAAATTGCCACGTTCGACGAACGCCTTGAGCCTTTTGACTATCAGCTGCTGCCCTATCACTTCGTTTAGGGTTTTTGGCCTGTACTTTTCAGTCCAAGGCATATCAAGATTCTGCATGCTATCATGGATATAATTGAGAAATTGCTTGCACAGCAAGCGATTGTTATTACACCGTAATCACGATTAGATGAAATATATTTATAATTTGATAGGTCACTGCGTGCATAGATAATGCATTGATATCTGTTTATCTATATGGCAGGCAGAGTGCCAGTAGTGCATAGATAGAGCGGCTTAACTATTCTGTTATCTTGAATCAGGACTTACTTCTGGAAATCGAAAGGGATATATAACCTTTATACGTAATCTTTTTGCCTCATTTGCCTCATTTGTTCACATTCACGCTAAGGTGATGAAATGAATGTGACACATAAAGCAGAGGAAAAAGAGGGCAATGCCAAGCAGTATATTCCGGAAGACAAACCATATGTAGAGCATAATAGGAGCGAAGTAGTAATCCATACTGCAGACAAAATACGCAAATAGTTCCCTCGACCCTAACAGGGCCCCTCTGCGCCAACACCTTTCAAATCCTTTTTGCCACAGACGGATTATATTTTAAAGCTTTTTCCCAATATCCTCTTGCAATTATTTGATAGGGGAGCTACGCTAACCTGGCAGACTGTAAGCCTTGGGCGCTTACGATCGGAGTTCAAATCTCCGGCTCCCCATTCTGTTTTTGGGGTTATATATAACTCATCTAAATGTCCTTCCTCTTCTGTCTTCGTAGCCCAAGATTATTGGGATTTGATATAATTTGTTAATTTTATACCTCCTAATAATTTCTTTAACGTTTTTCTCTTTAATACTATCTTCTTACCGTCTTTTATCTTTTTCTTCAATCTGAACATCTGCATTTGCACCGCTCAAAAATCTCTTGGTTTGCTTAATCATATCAAAAATCTTTCCGTCATCATGCTTTCTTATTCTGCCAGAAAGTCCTTCAATCCAAGAGTTCTTAAATGCAGCTGTACCATACAATGCTCCCATGGCTGCGCCAACCACTGAAGCAACTGTGTCATTGTCTCTAGTGTAATTTACTGCCTGTATTATGGCCTCTTGAGGCTTGCCGATATATCTTGAAAGAATATAGAGTAATATTGTATCTGTTTCTAGAACGTACGCTCCAGAGCCAAAATAGTTGCTGAATTCTTCCGTGCTCATGTTCTTCTTAGATCCATATTCTAGGGCTTTGGATATGAAGCCGTATGCAGTACGAGGAGAATCCGATTTTACCTTCTTGCTTCTAATCTCATATTTAGTATCACTTGTAAAAGCGTCAAGACATTCAGTAAATTCTTTAATATAGGCCATATCTTTTGGCGGGCTATTCAAAGTAATGAATTTACGTAACAAATCAATAAATGCGACTGAAGAGCCAATCGCAAGTGCACTGTTGTGTGTCATTATTGTTGCTAGTACTGTGTCAGAATACAAACTCTCTTTGGTGCCACCTAAAAATGGTATTATAACAGGTGCTATTCTCATAAGTGCTCCATTTTCTGCGCCACCAACCACGCCAGAAACATACCATGGCTCTCTACGTACTTTATAATTTCTAAGGAATCCACGTACTATTTTTCCTATACCAAAAATTTCATGGGATGAAAAAACTCGCGCCAATTCTTCCATATCTAAGCGTCCCTTATCTAAAATTACATCTAAAGTATCAAATGCCAATTGTGTGTCATCACTTGGCAATCCAATCTTTTTACCATACTCATGTTTATTCGGAAGATAATCAGTAATCAATCCATACTCATTTTCCCTATGCCTAGGTTCCATACCCTCAGAAGTATTTCCAAGAGAATCGCCTATTGCTATACCCAAGAGCATGCCCTCTATTTTAGACAAATTAACAGATTCGGGTTTTGCCGGATTCCTATAGATGAACTCTGGCTCTTTTGACTTTATTATTCCACTCTTAAACAGTAGCCTTGCCATATCTTTATTAGAAAGCCCATCCAATTGTTTCATTTTTGCTGAGTCTATCACTTCTGCGATGTACACTACGTATGTCTGAGGATAAGTGAAAGGCGTTCCATATTGATTTTGCCCCTTTCCTTGTGTTTTATTTATCTCTTTACGAAATCTAACGTTTTTTTCAGGAGTTAAGAATCTATGCTCTCTGTCAGATTTTAACTTTATATTACACAAACCATTAGATATCATAAAGCTGCCAGCATATGTTTTATTTCTGATAATTAGTTTTACAGATCTATTAATAGACCCAGTTGTGATATAAACTTTTTGACCTACCACTCTTCTATGAATGCTATCGTGCGATGAATATAGTGTATTTATTTTGGGTTTCCAGCCTAAGCCCAACATCTTACCACACAACTATAGCGTACTCCAATAACCTTTCCGTAAACCTTGATTCTCCCTTTCTTTTACGTACTTATTCATATACCACAGAGTTGACTTATTTATGCCTAATCTTTTGCGGTCTTGCGGTGTCAGGCCAACCGCCTCACTGCGAGTATCTACGTTCCTTGCGCTTCTGTTCTGCACAGTACCGATTATTGCTTTCACTGTACGTTGCCACTATACTGCCGTATCTGGGGCGCGTTTCCGAAGAAATGCTTATCTTCAGCTTCTTTTCCCAAGTCTTTCAGCTCCACTTTCAAAAGCGTGTATAGAAACACCGCGTCTTCGTAACTTGCCCTTTTGCCTACCATCTTTCGGGTATTTTCCTCTATCGTATGCAGCATGCTTACGTCGCCCAAGTGTTCCTGTACTGCGCCTTCTTCTGCAAGTATGCTTTCAGCGTTCTTGACTTCTTCTAGAATGAGTTTTTTAAATACTTCTACATCCTTTGTACTTGTCAAAACCACTCTTAGTGCTTTCGAAACTCTGTAGAATCCGTTTATTACTTCGCCAACAAACTCCCTTGTATCTTCATATATCGGGGTTATTTTGCTTGTGGGTGTCAGCTCCACTATCTTTTTTGATCCCATGAATGCTGCAATTACATGATCCAGCGCCTCCTTTGCATGCTCATCCCCTCTCTTTGTGTATATGGGAAGATGATGTTCCAGTTGTGCTTTCTTGAACACCATGCAATCTTGTAACACAACTACAGAATTGATATTTAACCCTTTCGCCAAGTTTTAGGTTTGACTTTGCCAGTTACTTTTGCTCATAAATTATAACTAGCTTCAAAGAATTGTGATTTTGGCGGATTTATCGGCAAACCCCTGTTCTAAAATTTTAAACGTTCGGAAAGATTTAAGAAAGCTAATTGCGATTTTCTTATCAAAACTTTTGGAATAGCTGTATATACATGGTAGCCGATGATGAAACCTCCAGCACTAATACAACATCCATAGACAACAAAAGAGAAGGTTCTATCTTCTCAGGTCTTCATTCCCTTTTGGATTTTTTCTACATAAAAAAAGTGCCATCGTATGGAAACAATTTCTTCTTTACAATAGGCATATATCTTCTGGAGCTTTTTGCAATACTCGCAATTACTGGCATGGTAATGCTGCTTTTCGGCCCATATTGGTGGAATCTTACTGTTATCGGCACATTTTTCAGAAGCGTTCATCTTTGGGCCGCGGAGGCATTTGTTACTTTGATGCTTGTGCACCTGTTTGTGCAATTTGCTACTTCATCTTACAGGAAGAAGAAGCTTGTATGGATGATAGGCAGCGTTATGCTGCTGCTCGTTTTCCTTGAATACGCATTCGGGATAGGGGTGCAAGGGGGCTTCGTAGCTCAGTGGAATGCAAAGGCAGGCGCAGACCTGTGGAACGGGCTAGGTCTCGGCTATTGGATAAATCCTCTTAATATGACTGCGGTATTGGGATGGCATGTAGCAATAATTCCAATAATACTGGCGTTGCTGATATTCGTCCATTACATGCTTGTGAAACAAAAAGGCCTCAGCACTCCGTATAGGAGTGATATTCCATACAGCACAGTAGATGCGGATCACAAGAGAATGTATAGAAGGATGGTATATATACTTATAATCGTGCTTTTGTTCGCGGTATTGCTTCGCTCTCCCTATATCGCTCCCCTTACCATACAGCAGGTAGCAACAAAGAGTCCAGATAGCGTTGCGCTTACCTTTATGCAGGAATTCAACCACACATCTGCTACCGCCACTTATTTGGATACTATAGACCCGTATACCTTCAACACCTCTGCGTCTTACGTATCTGTGCCCTATCTGTCGTATGTAAATATAACGCACTCAAAGAGTTATGAAAGCATGTTGATGGCTGAGAGCAGCGCTGCAAGAAATGCCAGCCTCTCTCAGGCTTCAGAATACTTCAGTAGAAATGGCTCTATTTCCGCTGGCATGAATTCATCTAATCCTGCAATCGTGCTGTTCTCGCAGCTTACCTACATGGCGCAGACAGGCCTTTATCAGAGCGTCTTGCAAAACGAGGTGCAGAATCCGCTCAATGAAACATATGTAATTAGGTTCCTCACGGATTCAGGTGCACTGTACAGCTACGCTTCAGAATACGGCCTTCGCACGCACCAATGGGGTATGATAAAAGCAGGGAGCCTTTGGTGGCAGATAGGGAGCTATTGGACCGCGCCATACAATTGGCTTGAAATAATTACAAGCGGTATTACGTGGTGGAACGACCTTGAGAATGGTCTTGTTGCAATTGCCGCATTTATTGTGTTGATGTTCCTTCCATTCATTCCAGGTTTGAACAAGCTCCCTGACAAGCTAAGGCTTTATAAACTATTCTGGAACAGATTTACTGTTCCAGAGATGAAGAAGGGAAAGAAAGCTAAGTGAGCGTATGTATGGGCTCCAGTTTGCAGTTGTTGCATCTACAGCATCAATAACTGTGCTAAGCTTGATCCTTGCGATTTCCCTCACGTTGAACTTTAGGATGAAACGGCAGGCTAGCTACCTGTTCTGGAGCCTTGGTATGTGGATCTTTGCGCTTGGCGTTGCACTCGAACTGGTTTTCGCCTTTGGGGTATACAACAAGCTTCTTGCCGATGCATACTTGTTCGCCGTTGCGCTAACTGTGGAGCTGCTAGCTCTCGGCTCAATGCAGCTTATACGCTCAGCCAAAGCAAGGCTCGCCTATTACGCATATTGCATTGCTACCAGTGTGCTTCTTGCAGTGTTGCTTTATACTTCAAAATTTGGAAATATAATAGTTACATATGTGGTCTTCGGCGCTCTCCCTCTTCCTGTAGTTATTGCTTCATCGCTTATTGCGTTCCCCGCGGCCGTGCTGCTTGCTGTCATTGCCGCAATGAGCTATAGAAGAACAAGGAGCAGCAAAATGCTCAGCATAATCGCGGGAGTCGTGGTTGTGAGCGTAGCCGGAACTCTATACATAGCCGCCTTTCCAGAATTCCTGTACTTTGCGGAGTTTGCTGGCATACTGCTTCTCTGGTTGGGATTTTTCGACATTAAAACATTCAGAGAGGCACTTCGTAGCTACTCTAAATTCTGAGTGTTTCACGGTGAAGTCTAATGCCGAAATGGCTTAGCAGGGACGCATTGCTGATCTCCCTTTCTGCATTCTTTGCAGATGCTGGCTACCAAGCACTCATCGCAGGTTTCCCAATATTTCTTGTGCTCTACCTCAAGGCACCAGCATACATGTTAGGCATAGCAATGGCTCTTGCATATGGAATTGGATCCCTCTTCGCATATTTTGGAGGCAAGGCTGCAGACAGGTATGGCAAAAA
>JAVYYS010000021.1:0-8989 GCA_038876335.1 Candidatus Micrarchaeaceae archaeon
TATGAATCAAATTAATAGGTCGCCTGTTTTAATATAAAAACGTTACCTTTTCCATACATTTGGAGTGGAGGAAGCAGGGAAAGAAAAAAGAAAAAAGAAAAAACTGCGCAACTACTTCTGCGAGGTCAGAAGGCCCTCTATAGATGTTGAGAATTCATCGCTGCTTATTTTTCCGGAGAGCCTGTATTCTACGCCGTACAGCGACTCTGCCATCAGCTCGCTGACTCTCCTTGACTCGATGATGCTGCTTACTGCTTTCATAAGCTGTTTCCTGAACTTCAGGTCGCTCAGCTTACGCAAGAACAGCTCTTCCTCAGACATCCCTTCCGTGCTCACACCCTCGCTTGCTTGTAGGAGACAATCAATCCCCTCTTCTAGCTTCCGCTCTGCTTCACTCTTTTCCACTCCATTACCCAGAAAACGTGCCTGCAATGCGCAGGTTTGCCAGCTTATTTGGCGCGTGGCGGCGCAACTTTCCTGATTAGTTTACTCTGGTAAAGTATTTAAATGTTTCATATACTTAAGTAAATGGATTAATATTTATATAAACAAAATTGTATCGTTATGCAAAGATTTATAGATTTTGCCTGCGTGAACACTATCGCCAGAAATGGCAACCCAGAAACGTGCCTGCGCCTTGCGCAGGCACCTTATTTTATCCCAAAATAGAAGGAAAAGATAGTATAAAGCGGGCCTTTGCTCCAGCCGGTTGTTTGCGGCTTCTTCAGTTTGGCGCAGGGGTACTTCTCCGCACCTAAATGACACATCTGCCAGCACAAAGGGTTTTAAGCTGCTCGTTGCAAAGCAGTAATAAAGCAGGATACGGTATGTGTTGATGGTGCAGAAAAACATTTTTTCGGAGAAAAAAGACCTAGTAAACTACGCTGTTTCAAAGGCGGTGCAGGCAGGGGCTGAATACGCTGAGGCGACTTTGGAGCACACGCGTGGAGAAGGATACGTTATGAAGGAAGGGAAACTTGACGCTCCGGTAAGCACTGATGACATTGGGCTTAGGATAAGATTTGTGAAAAAAGGGTACATATACTCAATCTACACGAACCAACCTAAAAAAGAGCTTATAGAAAACCTGCTAGAGTCAAACATGCTCTTGAGGGGCGAAGGTCCCACAGGCATGGAATACGGGCTCGAAAGGGCGCGGGCGGAATACGCGATAAAATACATCGCATATGATCCTAAATATGTCCAAAAATTCCTCAAAGATACTGATAGCGAAATTTCAAAGTTTAAAGCTATAAAATCAAGGTATCTTTCTGCGGAGTTCTCCACAGTATCAAGGTACTATGGGAACAGCGAGGATACCGAGATTGAGAGCGTGGTGCCGTATGCCAGCGGCTTCGCTTCTTTTACAGTAGAAGGATCCGGTTCGTCCAGACAGAGGAATATACAGATAGGCGCAACGAAGGGCATAAACTACTTTGAGGAATCTGGGCTAAGCGAGAAGATCCTCGAAGATTCGCGCAACATGAAAAAAGTGCTCGAGAACGGGGTAAACGTGAGCGGGAGATTCGACAATGTAGTCATATCTTCTGAGATAGCGGGCATAGCGGTGCACGAAAGCGTAGGGCATCCAAACGAGGCAGATAGGGTGCTGGGCAGGGAGGCTGCGCAGGCAGGCACGAGCTACGTCACTCCGGAAAACCTGGGGCTTCGCATAGGCAGCGCCGCTGTTACGATATACGATGATCCCACGATAAAGGAAAGCTTCGGCTTCTACCTTTTCGACGACGAAGGCGTAGGGGCAAGGAGAAGGACCATAGTAGAAAACGGGCTGCAAAAGGAGCTTCTTCACAACAGGGAAAGCGCATTCCTGATGAAAAGCAGCAGCAACGGCTCTGCAAGGAGCGATTCTGTGGCAAACGAGCCGATAATAAGAATGGCAAACACTTACCTAGCGCCCGGCAGGGCAAAATTCGAGGAACTGATAGAGGAGGCCCGCGATGGCGTTTATGTCAAAAATTTCACAGAATGGAACATAGACGATACAAGGAGCTTCTCCAGGTACCAGGGAAACGAGGCGTACCTAATAAAGAACGGCAGGATCGGCAAGCCGATAAAGAACTTTACCCTTGAAACCAAAACGCTGGACTTCTGGGGAGCGGTAAGCATGGTCGACAGCGAGCTGGTACTGTACGCAGGCACATGCGGCAAGGGAGAGCCTGAGCAGGGAGTTCCTGTGCTGATGGGAGGGCCAGATGCGCTGCTGAGATTTAAGCGGGAGGTGTGAAAGCATGGAAGATACGCTTAAAAAGATTTTTGACGCGGTAAAGGCCGTGGCCGAAGACACCGTAGTGAACTTCTCCGTGAGGGACGACTCGCATATAAAGATATTTGACGGCAGGAGCGAATCTCTTGTTGGAGCACATGCAGAAACTGCCATGATCTTCGCCGCCAAGGGAAAGCGGGCCTTGCTTACCTTTCTTAACGAATTCAGCGATTCCGCAATAAGGAGCAAGGCAAGGGAAATCGGCTCAGGCTTAAAGAATGCGCCCGAGAAGGAAGACTACTATGGGATAGCAGAAAACAAGGGTTTCAGGTACCCGAGAAGGGAACAGAATTTCGACAAGAAGCTTTGGGATTCCGCTGGGGAGAGGATAGGGAATGCTGTAGACTCGGCTGTTTCTGAAGCCATGGCAGGAAACGCGGAGAAGGTGCACGGCATGCTCTCGCTCTACAAGAGCAGGGAATGGCTTAAGACAAGCGGAGGGGTTGATACTTACGACAGGGGCACTGCGATAAGGCTTTCTCTGCGGGTCTTGGGAGCAGACGGCCTAAGCAGCCAGAGCGTGGAGGCTGCAAGGCACCTCAGCGCGCTTGATTTCAAAAGAGTTGGCAAGGAAGCGGCGCAGATGCTCGAGCTGGCGAGCGGAAGGGAGCGCATAGAGGGCGGATTGTACGAAGTGCTGTATCTCCCCCTGGCATCTAGCAATCTTCTAGCCAATATCGGCGAAGCGGCAAGCATAAGCAGCGTGGAAAGCGGTTTCTCCTTCCTTAAGAACAGGCTTGGCAGGAAGGTTGGCGCTGTGGGGGTGGATCTTTATGACGACCCCACGATAAAAGATGGTTTCGGATCCTACTCTTTCGATGATGAAGGAGTATCGTCAAGGCGCACAACTGTGATAAAGAATGGCACGCTTATGACGTACCTGCATAACACCTCTACTGCAAGGAAGTACAAGACAAAAAGCACAGGGAACGCGGGGCTTATAGAACCGCAGCCCAGCAATATAGTATTCAGCTACAAAAAGAGTTACGCAAGCCTTGACAAACTCATAGGCAGCGTAGACAACGGCATTCTTGTTACCAATACATGGTACACGCGTTTCAAGAACTACGAAACAGGCGAATTTTCAACCGTGCCGCGCGATGTGGCGCTGGTTATAAGGAATGGGGGGGTAGAGGGCGCAGTCAAGAACGTGGGAAGAGAAAGCCTTGGGGTTGGGATAAGAATAAGCGACAGTATGGAAGGCGTGCTGAAAAGGATTAGAGGAGAAGGAGGGGCAAGGGTGCAGATAGTTGGGTGGGATGAGTCGGTGCCTGTCTTTGTAAAACCGTTTGCCGTGGAGAAAGTCAGGATTACTGCGGCTGGGGATTAGTCCCTAATAAGTGTAAAAGGTTGAAGAGCGTCAATCAGCCACGGGAGGAACTTTTCTTTAAACGTAGAGATATCTGATTCGTTGAGCGTTGTGGCTGTTACGGCGTCCACTCTTGATTCTATAGTGTCAAGCAGCGTAGACACAGTTGCAGGACGCAGGTCGAGCTCATTGTGCTTAGGTACGAGCATATCCAATAGCAGTGGGTATCCGTGCAGCTCGTCGATCACATCCTTCAGATTGTCTAAATCGTCGTCTGAATATGTCCCTTCTTCTAAATTTTGTTTAATCTCGCCCACTGTTTCTAACACTCTTTCTACCACGTTGTTACTAAGACCGATATTTTTAAGACCTTCTTTCCCAGTAAACTTCCCTACATTGCTTGACATTTCCACACCTATAATACGTTCTTGCATTCAGATATTTATATTTTTCTGGATTTTGCAACTTTACAGCAATTATTTGTTATTTTGGGCTAGATTATGGATTCCTTGTCGAATGTTTTTATGCTTATGTAGATTACCAACACGTCTGCAACCGCAAGGAAAACTGCAATATACGCAAGAAGCTTGACGGTGAGCATGGCAAACCCAGTTATCGCAGCAAACGGCAAGATCAGAATTGGCAGGACTAGAAGCGTGCTTATCTGCTGCGCCTCCTTCGTGCCCCTAACGTGCGAAGAGACTATTACAACTATGCCTATCGTAACTATGGCAAGGAAAGGGCTTATGAGCAAAAGCATGAGCCATGACGCTGTCGGAAGCAGGTAGACGCCGAAAGACGAGAAGGAGAGCGCGTCTGTTATTATGCCGTAAAGCGCGAAAACGCCCAGGGTGAGCAGAAGTGTTGGGATGAAAGAGGCAAGTATTTTGCCGAGGAGCAGCTCGGAGTTCTTTACTGGAGTAGAGAAAAGCGCCTCTGCTGTCTTCCTCTCTTTCTCCCCGACAAAACTGTCAGCGGCGATAACCGACGCCGTTAGTATAGGCATAGTCAGGAAAATGGGGCCGAGCACGTACACGGAGAAGAAACCCATAAAGCTCGCGCTATTCAGGGCTTTTGAGGAGCTTATCGCCACCGGCAGCGCTATGCTGAATATCTTGCTTGCTATGGCCGGAGCAGCATGCTCGGAAACGTAGAAAGTAAGGACAGGCAGGAAGAGGGCGAAGAAAAGGGGCACGCCGAGCATAGGCCCGGCTATCGAAACGCTTGTGAAAACCTCCTTCATATCTTTTGCGGCTATTGCCGCAGAGTTTTTAAAGTCCATTTGAAAGCCTACGAGAACTTCTCGGCTATGCTTTCGGCATAGTCTATCCCAACAACATAAGCGCCTTTGCCTGAAAGGTAAGAGACAGCGCGGCTTATATCCCTGTAGGAGCGCAGCTTTATCTTGAGCAGCGTAGGCCTATTGCCGTTGCACGAATAGAACATAGGAGTAGAAGCCGCAACCTTCCTGTCAATAGGCTTGGCGAGGCGTATCTCTGCTATGGAGCCTTTCGCCATGCCCACGTAAAAGCTGTATGTTGTGGTGTGGCTTGCTATCCTGCCGCGCCGCAAGAAAATCAACCGCGCGTTGAAGCGTGGTATCTCGTCTACTTTCTGCGTCACAAAGACAACAGTTCTGCCCTCCTTTGCCATGTCCTCCATTATCATCCTTACCGATTCTGAAGCCTTTGGATCAAGGAAAGCGGTCGGCTCATCCAGCAGCAGTATTTCAGGATTGCAGAGCAGCGCGCGTACCAGCGCTATCTTCTGCTTCGTGCCGCGGCTCAGAGCGTAGACCTTTGCGTTTATAAACTGCTCTGCGTTTAAGTCCTTGAGCATCCGCCTGGAAGAAGTTTCAGTTTCATTCCTGCTGAGCTTGTACAGCCTTCCGAAGAACATGAGGTTCTGCAATACTGTAAGGTTGTCGTAAAGCGCATAGTTGTCTGTGAGCAATGACATGCTTTTCCTTACGCCTTCGTTTGTGTACGGGTCAAAGCCGTTTACGCTCACTGAGCCTGAGGTAGGCTTGTAAAGTCCGTCTATGCAGCGCAGGAGCGTGCTCTTGCCTGCGCCGTTCGGCCCGGTTATTATGCTGATGCCCCTGCCGAACCTTGCGCTCACGCCGCCTACTGCGGTAACATCGCCGAATTTCTTGACAAGATTGCGCAACTCTATCATTAGAACGCCGGGGGTGATTGGCGCGCCCATATTCTTCGCGCATGCTTATTCTGCCAATGCCAGAACTTATATCTCTACGTTAGTAAGCCTTTCGCGCACTTTCTCCTCTACTTTGTCAACGCGGAGAAGGCTGCGTTCAAGCACAGGCACTACTTCAGCTTCGAAAACGGAGTTGGTGGCTTTGTTCACCTTGAGATCTATAAACGTGTAGCCATTGATAGAGCCAGGAGGGGCGCCCACCGGTATGCTTATCCTCTTCAGAAATGGATTATCGCGCGAGTCCTGGTTGCTCGGCACCTTGACCAGCAGTTTTCCGCCAGCGTAAGTGGCAATACATTCATGATCGTGCCCAGAAAATGCGGCTACGGCGTCGCTTCTCTTATTCTCCATAAAGCCGACCATGCTGGTACCCTTCGCGGAGCCTAGCTCATGGCTGAAAAGCATCGGTACCCCATTTACCTTTATCTCTTCACTTCCGTATTCCGAGCCGCTTATCTTCCTTAGGTTCTTTACACCTTTGGAGAAAAGACCTATTTCATCGTCAAACTTTTTGAGTATTTGCTTCGAGATATTATCTAGTCTTTCGCGCTGTTCTTCCGAAATCTCTGTTCCTTGAGGGAAGGCGGCTGCAATTATGGCCCCAATTGCGTTCTCTACAGTTTTGCGTGACCCCTCCAGTTGTTTGATCCTAGCATTCAGATAGGTTTCTATATACGAGCCTATGGATGTGGCTTCGTCCCTGTGCCAATGCTTGCCGCCGTTTCCGCTGTTGTTGGGATGGTTGCCGGAAACGACCATTATCGCACCGCCCCTCTCTACCACACTATCGATAAGCGCCCAGAAGTTTTCAAGCAGCATGCTCGGCTGTTCATCAGCATTGTACCTTACGCTGAGCACGGTATTTTCAAGCATTTCGGCTACGCGCCGGTTTACTTCAGAGCTGCTCAATTTCATTGATTCCAATTCCTCCCTAAACCTCTTTGGATACTGCCAGTCCATCCCGTATCTTATAACCTGGGCGTAATCGTTTAGAAACCCTTCGATATTGTCTCCTGAAAGCACAAGCACATTCGGTTCGCGCTTTAACGCGTCATCTACGGCCGCCGCCAGGAGCTTTCGCAGGTTGTGGTTGCCTTCATGCTGATCTGTAAACACTGCAATCTTAAAGGATTCAATGTCGTATTTTTGAGCGCCGCCTTCGCCAGAATATCTAAGCACCTTAGCAAGGTCTTCCTCGCTTAAAAGCCGCAGCTCTGAGTCTTTCATCTCTGAAGGCCTGTGATTCATTGCGACTTTCCTGTCCAGCTCCGGCCTGTGGATTATCTCTGGGCTGCCGTTGCTCTGCTGTTTCATGCCCGCAAGCCGCTTCCCAAGCTTGCCACTCTCTTCGATATCGTCCTTCATCCTCAAGAAGGAGAGCTTCTCATCACTTATTATATTGTAGCTGAGAGAGCCATTCCTTGATATCTTCAGCTCAGAAACCCCTGAACTGACAAACCCTTTCTCTGTGGCCTGGGTCTCCTTCGTATTTATGTGCGAATTCCAAGACCTGGAGAGCGAACTTCTATCCCAAAGCGGCCCCTGTGATATTGCGGCCAGAGTAGAAGGCGAGTTGTTCGAAAGCGTGTCTACCATAAACTGCGTGAAATTGCTCCTTGACTTGACTATGACATTGAGCGGCTTTGCATCGATGGTTTTCTTATCGAATACTCCATTTACCTTAAGTATATTGAAGGTTTTCGGTATTGTGTCTATGCTGGACCTCTTATACGTGCCTGGAACCACGCTCAAATCGTAGGCCGTGATAATGTTGAACCTGAGGCTGCCATTTCTGAACTCGTGCAGCTCAGCGGCGTTGTCTTGTATTATTACTTTCCTCTTCCTTCCAAACGCGTCTTTTATGTCTGAGAGATAGTATGATTTTGCAAGACCATTTATTATGTCGTGCGAATCCTTCGGGGTTATGGCGTTGTGTATGAAATAATCTATTTGCTTGTTCTTTTTTGCATCTTCGCTTACCTTTTCAGCTTTATTTATTTCTCCGAGCCTGTATTCAAGAAGCCTTATCTCGTTAGCGATCTTCTTGGCTCTCGCAGACACCTCTTCATAGCTTTTTACGCCTTTCTCTATATCTTTGAGCTCGGCCTGAATACCTTTTTCTTCCTCGATTTTCTCGTCATAAAGTTTTTTTAAGTCTTCTTTGCTTACGGGATTAAGCAAAAGCGAATAGAGCTGGTTAAGCAGGCTAAGCCTGTAGCTCGCCTCTTTCTGTTCCTCGAGGTTCAGCTTAAGCTTCACGCGCGCATTTTCCAGCTCTTTCTGCTTGGAAAGCCGATCAGCCTTTGAAATACTACCCCTCTTCAGCTCTTCCGAAAGAGTTTCCATAGAGCGGGACGTAGTCTCAACTATTGCTTGGCGGCCAACCAAAAACGTGATCGTCTCGCTCATTTTGCTTTCTATACTTTCCCTTCCGGATTTGAACGCTAGGCCTAAATCCCTTATAAGTTCATCAAGATTCCTTAGGTCTGCCTCCCCCATCACGTAAACTACTTTGGATTTTTCAGGAAGGGAATGCAGCAATCTCTCCATATGGGGCTTTATCGCTGCTGCGGCGTGCTTGTTTGACTCTAGGTTCTCTATTATTACATCCAGATAATCGTTGCTCCTGTTAGAGCCGCGCGAAGGGAAAAACGGCAAAAGCCCGCCCCCTATATAAAGCATGTCGGGCTTATGCGAAGAGTCAAGATTGCGTATGTACCTCGCCAAGCCTATGAGGGCGTCATCATTCTGATATCGGGTTGAGCCGCCCAGGTCGCCTACCACAATGACATTGAATCCTTTTTTGGATTCTTCGCGTTTTTTCGCCTTTTCGCTCCGGGGCTCTGCTGTTTGCAGAGCCGAGGTTTTTCCCTCCACAAAATTGCCTGCAGTCGCCTCCTCTGAACCCATCATCACTCTTTCACCCACAACATCTCAACGCCATTTGGCGGCCTCTTCGGCCGTCTCAGAGGTTATTTTCGAGGAATTCCTTGATGTTATTTTTTCCGTAGATCGTTCCTTTGTTGTAGTAAAGTTCTGGAAAAAATACCCCTGTCCTTATGATTATAATTTTGGCGCGTTTAGTATTGATTAATTGTACAAGATCGTCGCTTTCTTTGCTTTCGCTTTCGGGTATATTTAAAATTCCATAACCTTTTTGGGTCTCGGCCTCGGTTCTC
>JAVYYS010000022.1:0-8883 GCA_038876335.1 Candidatus Micrarchaeaceae archaeon
TTACAACTATGATTGGCAGCTCCTAGAATAGACCTTCTTGTCAAAAGTTGTAAGGCTTTTAAGGTATGCTATAAATAACTTGCTGCAGTAGTTGTAGAATGTAGATAAACAGCAATCTTGATTCCGGGAGGTGTTATTATGAAACCTTACGCTACAAAGGAAAAAGATAGGTCATACCGGGAAACTAGAGGCACAACACTCGATGATTTCATTAGGTTGAGCGAGATAGAAACAGTAGAAAGCATAGCAAAGGAAAGCGCTAATATTGGAGATGAAATCAAAAAATTGATAGAGGAAAAGAAGAGGATAAATAAAAAGCTGGAAGACTACATTGAAAGCAACATGGAGGTACTAAAGAAGAATGGTCTGATAATCAGGGAGAGCGGGGACATGTTCTTAAAAACCCCAGAACTGAGTATATCTATATGGAAGAATTTCTATATACCTGAAGAGAAGCTCGAGGAAGTAGTCGATATGCTCAAAAATAGAGGCCTTGATGACGAATTCCTAAGATACATAATAGATAAAACCTTTATAGAAAAGGAGTTAAAAAAGCATTCCACGGCAATAAATGAAAACGATGGCCTACATAAGACATTCGAGGAAGCGCGAGAAAGTGGGGCTTTGGACATAAGGACTGTTGTTGTTGTGAAAAAGGAGAGAGAAAACCAATAGGCTTAGTTGTCCGCACGCTTCTGTTCTATATCCTCTACTAACTTATTGCGTAAAGAACCCATGCGCGTTGCGCTTTCTAACAATTCAGGTTTATTTTCTTCCTCTGCTGCTCTATAAAATGCTTCCTCGGCAAACCTGTATGGTCCAGGCAAATGTGGATATTTTCTAGAAAGCTTTTCGTATATTTCGGCTTCTTCCAGAGAGCCCCTGTGTAAACCCCGTTGCAATTTTCTAAGCTTTTCAAATGCTGAATGTGTGTCTTCAAAATCCATTCCTGCTTCTGTCATTTTAAGAACAGCACTCTTGTAAGCCTCTGAAAGGTCGAGAAGCAGATCCGTAAAGCTTTTGTATAGCTCACTTTCTTCGTCTTTTATTGAGTCGATTGCCATAGCCACTGCCTTCATTTCCTGCTTGTAAAATCCAGGTATGTGGGGGTATGCCTTTGACCATTTTCTATATATTGTGGCTACACCAGCATAATCACCTATTTTGAGCAATATTTCTATTGCGGCAGAGTCAAATTTTCCATCAATCCCAACGACTGTAAGAAGCTCTAAGCTGGCTTGCTCTGCATCCCCATTTGTGGCGTAAGAGATCGCGCTTGCAAGATGGAGGTCTGCATCATCTAATTTCAGCTTTCTTGCTGAGTCAACTACTCTCCGTATATCGGCGAATCTGCCCGCGTTAATGAGCACTTTACATTCCTCGACATAGCTTGAGACATCAGAGGGATTCATAGATATTGCTTTTTCAAATGCGCCCAATGACTTGTCTGTTTCCCCTAGATTACCCAGTGCCACCCCAAGCTCATGGAAAACATCTGGGCTACTCTCTCCCAAGTATATTGCTTTCTCAAAATCTTCCACAGCATTTTTCCATTTTCTCATATTTTGATAAACTAGCCCACGACCAAAGAAGGCAAATCTGGACTCTCCTCCTTTAGATATTGCCTTGTTGAAATCTGAAAGAGCCTTTTCATTGTTTCCTTCCTTGAATTCCATATTAGCCCTAACAATATAGAAGAGAGGTTTCTCTGAAAAGGATATTGCAGTGTTTATATACTCCTTTGCTTTTGAGTCATCATTTAACTCAATCAGGGAAACGCCTTTCATGAAGTACAGAGTACCAAGGCTTTCAGTGTCTAATGTGTATTTACCTATTATATCATCAAGGTAACGCAAAGAGTTCTTATAATCTTTTTCGTTGAAAGATTTTTGAGCGCGTTTTATTTTATCATACAGATTATTTTGCTCTGTATAAACGGTTTTCTTATTCATTATTTACACCAGTTGAAAAATTTGATGTAATGATATTTATTATTTTTGCACAATGTTGACACAGCCCAATCACAATTTGCTGTTCGCATACCTCAACGCTATGTCGCTTATCACGTCAATCGCGTCCACGCACTTGTCCGTGACATTTTCCAGCATGCCATATATCTCCTTGTATTCTATTATGCTCTTAATATCGCTCAGGCGCATAATCTCCTTGAGCGAGGATCGAAGGAGCTCGTCCCCCATATTTTCCTGCGCCGCCACGCGCCTGTAAAGCTGTGAGACTTCTTCCACACCAGCGCGGCCCTCCAACAATCTGTTCAGCAGCTCAACCCCTTGGCTCACAATCTCGGCGGATTTGGTTATGGTAACGGAGAACTTTTCCATGCTTGGAGTGGATCGCACGCTGTAGATGCTGATTCTTGCCGATACAGCCTCAATCATATCAATTATGTCGTCAAGCCTTGCGGCAAGATGGGATATATCTGTATAGGCAATCATGTTCGACTTTACATTGGTGAGGTAGTACATGATCTGCCTGACAGCATTGTCGGCAAGATGCTCCTCGCTCTTTATTTTCGCGAAGTTCGACGTATATAAAGATTTGTCCGCGATTTCCTCTTTGAGAAGCGCGGATACTTTCACGATGTGCGAGGCAAGGCTTCTGAATTCATTGTAGAGTATCTCGCCAACCATTACCAGCTCCATCTCCTTTGAAGTTTCGAGAAGGGATTTTCTCTTCGTTTCGGGCAGTAGCAGAAGGGTGACTACAACGCCTGCGAAAGCAATTACTCCGAGCATGAAGAGCAGGCCGAATTTGCCTATCGACTGCAAGAGCAGCGGAAATAAGAGCGCAGAGATCGCGGCGCCGAACTTTCCGCTAAGAGCGGCTATCCCATGGCCTCTGGCGCGGAGGTTAGTCGGATACAGTTCCGCAGGATATACGTAAGTTGTTGTGTTTGGGCCGTAGTTAGTAAAAAGGAAAGTAAGACCGTATACAAAGAAGAAAAGCAATATGGAGCTGCTGAGCAGGAGCTTGCCGAACAGAGCAAGGAAGACGAAGGCGATGCCCATTACAAGGAATCCTATTGCCTGCATGGGCTTCCTGCCTTCCTTATCAATCAGAGCCACGGCAATCCAGTATCCGGGCACTGCAGAGAAAAGAAGAAGCACGGCAGAGGCGAACGTGGGCGCAAATATGCCCTTAAAACCTATAAGGGTAGTCATGTACGGAGTAAAGATAGACGTGCCGTAATACGATACATCCATGAGGAACCATGCCAGCGAGGTGCCGAGCACTATCTGCCACCTTCTCCTTAAGAAGCTAGCGAAGCTAAGCGTGCGGTGCTTTTCTTCCTTTTCATGCAAACCTACGGCGCTCAGCCTTCCGGATTTTATCCCTTCCATCGTAGAGGTAGCCGATTTGATCCTACCCTTTGAGATGTTGTAAAAGGGTGTTTCTGAGAGGCGGGTTCTTGCATATATGATCAGCAACGCGGGCACCGCTCCGGCAGCGAGCAAAAGGCGCCAGATAAGCGCCGGCGGAACGTTGGCAAAGAGCAACACGAATGCAAGGCCTACTCCAGCAATTATTCCGAATCCCTGCATCGCAAACGTCGACGAAATAAGCTTGCCCCTGTCATTTTTGTTTGCGTACTCTGCGACTATGGTGGAACTTAGTGGATAATCTCCACCTATACCTATGCCCAGGAAGAATCGCCAGATGAACAAGATGGCGAAACTCGACGAGGTAGCTGAGCCGAGGGCTCCGATTATGAGTATTAGCATCGTTATCCAGTACGCGTATTTCCTGCCTATCTTGTCCCCTATTGTACCGAATATGAGAGGGCCTATAACCGCGCCGAAAAGAGCGGCGCTTGCAAGCATGCCAAGCTGGAATGTTGAAAGAGAGAAAATAGGTCGCAGCATTATCAGTATTATGCCGATTACAAACAGGTCATATGCGTCTGTGAAGAAGCTCGCTCCAGAGATGAGCATAACCTTTATGTGCGATATAGTCATCGGCATTTCCTCGAGCGTGTTGCTTGCCTTGAGCATCTCGCTAGTGCTTGCCTTGTTCGCGGCCTCCACCATATCAACCCGATTGAGATTGAAAGAGAAACAATAAAAAGATGCACTCTGCAAATTTTCATGGAGGCGTGGAGGAGAAAATTGAAATATGCTATGCTCCAAACTTCAATATGCTGCAAAACGTGATGTTGCAATAATACGGTAGCGGATATGTGCAGGATATGCAAAATTATAGTAAATACTAAAGCTAAAATCTAATCTCCAGCATGCGGCATTGTGATTCTACGGAAAAGATCAGGAGAGTAAAACTGCTGCTCGGCTCAGACAAACTGAAGGAAGAGCGCAGCGGGATAGAGAGAATAATAAAGTCTGCAGGACTCAAGATAACGCCAAAGTCTGCGCAGGCAGGGATAGTAATAGGGGGCGATGGCGCTTTCGGATTGTACGGAGGCATAGAAAAGTTGCCCTTACTTTTTGTAGGGAAGAAATCGCCTTCAAAGTTGGGCTCAAAGGCATTGATGGCAGAAGTATACATGGATAACATATCAGGCGCGCTGGATGCACTCATAAAAGGCACCTACGCGATAGACAGGCAACAAAAACTGGGGGTGAGTGTCAACGGAGTCAGAAAAGGGGAGGTATTCACCGACGTCTACATGCAGCGCGGCGCAGAAAGCAATGCATTAAGATATGAAGTGCATGCCTATGGAAACGGCATAGAGATAAGGGAGTTCGCAATAAGCGATGGAGTTGTAATCTCTACGCACGCTGGCGCGACTGGATATTTTTCTTATCCAAACAAGATTGTCTTCCGTGACCTATTTGACTCAAAAAACTTTGGAAGAATAGGCAGAAACGAGATTGGCGTATGCCATATACTTCCGACCTACATACACCGCGATGGCGCTGGAGCAGGTATGCAACCACTTAGATATAGGATACCCATAGGCACAACTGTAGACATAATGTTGAAAAGGGAGGCGGATGCAAGACTTTATGGGATAGGTGACAAAAGGGAGGGCATTCAGATAGGCCTTGGATGCATTGTTTCCGTAAGGGCGGACGGAAGCTACGCACGATTGATAAAGCTTCCGCCGCAGCCATAAAGCTAAGCATATGGTAAAACAGCATATCTGGAAGCAGTGCAGGCACGGAGGATGCAAGCGGAAAAGCCGAGGGCAAGCAAAAGTATAAATATATAATAAGATTTAAATAGCAGTGTGCAAGTAGTGTGCAATTTGCGCTACGCGTTTGCGATATTTATTAAAGTTGGATGTTAATAATAAGAACGTGCAGGGATGGCGGAGCCTGGTCAAACGCGACGGACTCAAGATCCGTTGGCTTAGGCCTACGGGAGTTCAAAAAAAATTTGAACACATCTCCCTCCCTGCACGTTTAACTTGGTAGAATCGCATGGCGAAAACTGGCCATACTTTTATAACTGATGATAAAACAGCAAAGGTGTAATAATGGTAACAATAAGAGCTACAAAGAATTATAATATACAGACTTATCCGCAGTCGGAAGAATTTACAAGCTCGGCCGCGTGCGCCCTGATGGTGCTCAAACATTTCAAGAAGGGTTACAAACCCAACAAGAAGGAGGAGTTCAAGATATGGCAGGAAGCAGTGATGGGAAGCGTATGGCACGGCTCAAGGTATGGGCTGGCATATGCGCTGAAAAAGCGGGGGCTCAATGTAGAAATTATAAGCAACAACACAAAAGACGAAGGATATGAGAGAAAGCTCGCAGTATATGAAGGGGTAAACTTAGACACACTTAGGGCCTCATTCGAAGAGGCGAAGGCTAAGGTAAAAGAAGCAAAGATAAAAGAGACAAACATGCAGATAACGATAAATACCATAAAGAGGGAGATGAGCAGTGGCAAGATTCCTATAGTCCTTGTTAATGCAAATGCAATAAACCCGTACTTGAATTCTGCGCCACATTGGGTAGTGATAAAGGGCTATGACAAGGATGCATTCTACATGAACGACCCATATTCCGACAGCACTATAACTATGGAGAATGACGTGTTTAAGTCTGCTTTAGGATATGAAAACGAGATACACATGCTTGGAGTAAAAGCGAAAAGTTAGCTGCGCCTCCGGCCTCTTCCTAACTCTTCCTAATCTTCCTAATTATGGATTTTACTGATTAGTGATGCCAGCTTCTAAGGCCGCGGTTCAGCCGTTTCTTAGCTTCAAATCTGCGATCAGCCAAACTATGCTTGCTACAAGTATTATCAAACCCAAGGCAAGCCATTCCGGAACACTGTAGCTCGTGTATGTCCAATAGAGATCGGCTAGTATTACAACTATGCCCATCACTATAGCAAGGTTAGACAGAGCTTTTCCTGCCATTTTTCCACCAGCGCAAAACCAAATTTTTCATATCCTGCCAACTATCTCTATGCTTGGCTTAAGTGTCTTCTTCCCAGGCTCCCAGCTAGCTGGGCAGACCTCTCCAGGATGCTCCCTAACATATATCGCCGCCTCGAGCTTCCTAAGTATCTCCTTTGTGTTCCTGCCCACGCTGTTGTCGTGGATATCCATGCTCCTAAGCACCATGTCCGGATCTATAATGAAGGTTCCGCGCAGGGAAACGCCCTCTCCGTCAAGGTATGTGCCGAATTCCATGCATATCTTACCGGTTGGATCAGCAAGCATTGGATACTTCACTTTCTTTATAGATGGAGAGGTATCGTGCCACGCCTTGTGCGAGTAGACAGTGTCCGTGCTCACGCTCAGCACCTCGGCGCCGAGCTTCTTGAATTCTTCGTAGTGCTCCGCAGCCTCCTCGAGTTCAGTCGGGCAGACAAACGTGAAATCTGCCGGATAAAATATCATTACGACCCACTTTCCTTTGTAGTCCGAGAGCTTGGCCTTGCCAAGCTTGTCATCGTAATACGCATCTGTTTCAAAGTCAGGAACCTTCTCCCCTATTTTTACCATATTATCACGCTCTTTAATCCGGCGCACGCCGAATTTGCACACATATAAAGAAGCAAAAAGATTATTAGGTTTCCCACAAAAAATAAGGAGTTAAAGAAAAATTTTTCACTCTTTGACCAATATACCGTAAGTGCCGTAAAACCAGCCGGTGTTAACTACTCCGCCCGTGCTGGCTATGCTTCGCCACATCCGCAATTTTGGAGCTTCTAGCCTCAACCGACATGCTTAATTGAATCAAAATAAAATAAAAATAAAAGAAAGGGGTTACTTCTTTGCCGGAAACATGCTTTGCCCGCCCATCGCAGCCCCGATCATCGCTATTATGAAGCCAACGATGCTGAAGCCGAACCAAATATTGCTATAGACTCCTGCAGTAAGAATGAACAGTGAGAATGCCGCCGCAGCTGCTTCGCAGAAGACATACTTGCCGAGGAACTCACCCATGCGGGAGAAGTTCGCAAAGCTGGTTATGAATAGTGCTACTGAAGCCAGCACCGCAGTGCCATACAGCAATGGAGTCCAGAGGCTTCCGTATCCGCTGAGTACTGTGCTGAAGTTCATGCCCATCAGGGCAATTACTCCTAGGTATATCAAGCTGCCTATGAATTCCAGTACAAAGACAGCCGATGCATTTGCTTTCGCCATTACATCACACATATAGATGCTCTTAGAACCCTTTTTAAGCATAGGCACTATATTCGCTTAGCGTCAAATGTTTGATTGTTGCCGAACATCCATAGACTTGCATAAAAAAGACTTTTGAGAAGCTTTTTATAGGTAAAGCGGTATTCATGCAAACAATAAACAAAAAGGTGTTGCAATGCACATTCTAAACTCAATGCCCCCTTACAACCTCTTCGGGCTGGAGGAGCAGGATTACAAGAGTGCAAGGGTGGCTGTGCTGCCTGTGCCCTACGATTCAACCACAAGCTTCGGAGGCGGTGCCCGGGGCGGCCCGCACGCGATAATAGAGGCAAGCAGGTTCATAGAGCCCTACAGCGAGGAGCTTGGAGGCGAAATAAGCCCTAATTGGATTTACACGCTTGAGGAGCTGGCTCCAGATTTCGGCTCGCCCGAAGGTATGGTAGGGAGAATTGAGAAGGAAGTAGACGTGCTGCTCAACGATTCTAAGATGCCGGTCATGCTAGGAGGGGAGCATACGATTACAATAGGCGCGTTGAGAAGCTTCTCAAAGCAGAGAGGGAAAGAAGGCTTCACAGTGCTGCATTTCGACGCGCACGCAGATTCAAGGGATGAGTTCATGGGCGCGAGGGTGTGCCACGCGTGCGTCATGGCGAGGGCAAGGGAGCTCTGCGGAAGCGTGATGAGCGTGGGAGTTAGAAGCATAGACAGAGAGAGTGCAGAACGCTACGGCAAGGACATAATATTCATGAAGGACATAAGGGAATTAGGCATAGACGGCGCCATGGGCAGAATCCTGAAGGAGGCAAAGAGCAACGTGTACCTTACTGTGGATTTCGATGTGCTAGACCCAAGCGAAATGCCGAGCACCGGCACGCCGGAACCTGACGGCCTGCATTTCAGGGAGCTTGCTGAGATGGCAAAGGAGATTGCGGCGAGCAGAAAAGTAATAGGTATGGATTTCGTAGAGCTTTCACCCATACCAGGATTCATTGCGCCGAACTATGCAGCTGCAAAACTGATCTATCTCTTTCTAGGGGCGGCGCTAGGTTCCTCTACCTCAAAATAACAAACTTTTTCTAGGAATTTGTAAGTAAGCAGCACATTTAAATATCTGAAAAAACAACATATGTGACATGATGTAAGCCGTGGAGGGATTAACACTGCGAAGATGTTTCATATGAGAGCTGAGACTGTAACTTACAATGGCAGTATGCAGAGCCAGGCAGCAAGAATAGCACAAACCATAAAAGATCTGGTTAATGAATTCAAAAAAGAGAACGAGAAGGTAATTGTAAAGAAAA
>JAVYYS010000023.1:0-8793 GCA_038876335.1 Candidatus Micrarchaeaceae archaeon
CCCTACAGCAAGCACCTCCACGCTTCCATCATCAAGATTCATTACCATGCCGCGAATACCATAACGCGCAGCGGAGCCTGCAACAAGCGCTCTGTACCCTACCCCTTGCACCCTACCGTGCACCGTGAGCAGATACACTATAGCCATGCACTACACCAGCACCCACTGCTACATAAAAGGCTAAACATAAGGTATTTTAAGATGTTTGATAGAAGATTTTATATAGGTGTGGAAAAATGGGCAAACTTAAAAGCACGGCATATGCTGTAATAGTAATACTGATAATAATAGGTATAGTACTTTATTTGAGGAAAGCGCCATCTGTGCCAGTGCCTCTTCCGAGTGCATTTGTTATACAGCTTACTGACCCTCCACAGGTTCCAGCCGGAACGCAGGCTCTAGTGATAAGCTATTCTGACTTACAGCTGCATGAGGCTGCTGCGCCAAACAGCACGGGTTTTATAGACTTAAACCAGAGCGGTAGCGTGGACCTTCTTGGACTGGTAAACTTCACGCAGACCATAGGAGTTGCAAACATAAAGCCAAACATGACATTCAACCTTGTCAGATTCAACATTACTTCTGCCAAGATAGAGATAGACAATTCTACATACAATGTGAGCGTGCCCAACAATAGGCTGACAGTGCACATAAGCAATTCAAACTCAAGTGCGAAAGGCGTGTTGATAGACATAACGCCTAGCGTGCTTGAGATATATGCAGCTAATCAAACTGTATTTGTGCTTGTGCCTTCGGCGCGAGCAGTAATAATAGGAGGGAAGCTTGTAAACAGTAGCTCTGTGCAGATCGGCTACAAGGCCAAAAAGCAAGAACAGGAGGACCTTTCGCTTGAGAGCACAAAGCCCAATATAAGCATAGTCAGTGCGTCTCTCTCCTTTTCAGGAAACACGACAACACTGACTGCGCAGGTCAAGAACAATGGCAAGAGCACTGCCGTCCTTAAAAACCTGATGGTCTTCGGAAACATGCAGGTCACGATAGGGAATATTATAAAGCCTATGGATAATGCCCCTCAGAAGCCTAGTGCAAGTTTTGAAAACGGGAATTCTGGCGCTGCAGAAGGCTTAGGCATGGGAGGTTTTGGCAACTTCAATGCGAGCGATCTGGAGAGCGCGGCAGAAGCAATAGCCCAGGCAAAGTACGTAACAAGCTTCCACTTTAACACTAACCTAAGTAACCTCTCGGTATATGGTATAAAGATTGGAAGCAACGGCACTGTTGAGCTGGTAAACACCTCCAAGCTCATGTCAGCGCTTGGCAAGGTGAGCGGGGGATACAATTCCGCTCTTCTCAACCTTAGCTCGACCACAGGAATAAACATAGCTAACATAACAGCTATCGCAGAGCACAGAAGCGAGGTAAATAGCATAGTGAACAGCGCACTGGCAAAGCTCGAGGATTCGGCTTCCGAACACCTCAACGCAAGCGAAGTCGAAGATATAATATTGAACATGACTGCACGCGTAGGCAATGTCAGCTCTGAGGATACAGCTGGGATTGTTGGGGTATCATTTTATAGAAAGTATTACCACAGGGTCCTTAACTTCCTAATAATGCCTAATGCAACACTTTCGCTACCTTTCAGCGTAGCAGAAGCGGAAGGACCTAACGGATACAACCTCACCCCAGGAAATACTGTCACACTTTACTTCAAAGGAAATATATCCTTTGGCGGGGGGGCAGTTAGAGCTGCGAATGGCATCACACGCGTCGTTACCCTGCCTCTTGAAAACCAGAGCTATAGCATAAGAGTAATCGGCGAGGACGGCGCATTTGCGGAAAGCAATATAATAGCGACGTAACCGCCCAACCGCTCTGCCTTGCAAAAAAAGCTGGACATAATGCGCTGCATAGGAGCTAGAAGGCTTAACCTGAAGCATGCACAGCGGGCAGAAGGAAAAAGCTGGATGAAAAAGCGGTGTTGTACATGAGAGCAAACTCTGCAACTGGATACGCGCTGCTTGTGGTGGGGGTGATCATATTGCTATTTACCTTTTACCAGGCTTACACGATTTTCGTGCAGATTATGAATGGAACGTTCCCGCTTCTTGCGTCACAACAGCCCCTCTCGCAAACTGCAGGAACCGGGCAAAACGTCTCTATTCAAAACGCAGTGAGCAGCGCGGTATCCTCTGCCTTGGCCGGGCTCCACATCAACGTATACGCCACGATAGTTATACTGCTTGGCGTGCTGGCGCTTTTTGCTAGCATAGGTTACAAATTTGCCAAGATAGGAGTTGAAATGATAAAAAGCGGTGCGCCACAAATTCAGAAGCAGGAGGATAAGAAGCAGAAATGATTGTAAAATAGCAAAGTGGCTGCCTAATATATGCAAATAGGCATATACGCCACTTTAGGTATATGGGCATGCACAACAAAAGGCGAGAACTAAATAAGGATTGCCATGCTATGCTGAGTTTTGCAATGATCCCTGATCTGGATTACAGCAAATTCTTTGAGAGCAGATACAAATACAAAAGGAGCAGCATCGTTTTTAAGTATAAAGACAAAAACGCAGTGTTTGAGATCTCGGCGGCCGATCCGACTGCATTAAGGGCGTCGATAAATTCAGTGCTGCGCGACCTCCAGGTAATAGAGGCTGTTGGAAAAATCCCTATTCACAAACACAATGGCAAAAGTGCCAGTAAATAAGGCGCTGGTGCAAAGAATATAAATGTATCACATACCTAAATAATCTGTTAATTGGGATTCTGCAACGCTGCTTCGGCAAGTATGAAATACCTATTCTTCAAAAGAAGGTAGATGCTAGATACATTAGTATAAAAAGCACAAGTAGTATACGCGTTACAACAAGGAATAAATAGGAGATGCAGCAAAGATGCAGGAAATAAGAAGAGGCAGCTAGTCTGCGAAATTTGGCAGGTTTTATCATGGTAAGAAGAGGCTCTATGCAGTATTGGCACAGAAGGAGGGCGGCCAAGCCGCTCCCGAGAATAAGGTCATACGCTGAAACGCGGGAGCTTGGGCTTTCGGACATGCTTGCATACAAAGTTGGAATGACCCACCTCACAATGCTGGACGACTCTCTATCTCCCTCAAAAAATACAGAAGTCGCAAGGGCATGCACAGTGCTTGAGGTGCCGTACACAGAAGCTTATGGTATAAGGCTTTATACAAAGGATGAACTGACAGGCTACAAAAAAACATATGCGGAGGTATTCAGCGCAGAGGCCGCGCATAAGCTCGGAATAAAAAACCCCAAACTTACTGATGAGAAAATAGGTGGCGCAAAGAAAGGCGTGGCACTCTCGGCGGTGTCGCTGCTGCTCGCTGCATATCCTAAAGCGAGCGCACTTGGGCAAGACCATCCCAACAGGTACGAAGTTAGAGTGACGGGCGGAAAGGATATTGAGGAGAGGATAAACTTCGCCACGAAGTTTTTGGGAAAGGAGATAAAGCCGGCTGACATATTTAAGAATGGCGAGCGCGTCGACGTATTCTCCATATCAAAAGGAAAAGGATGGCAGGGGCCTGTTAAAAGGTTCGGAATTTCAAGGTTGTTCCATAAAGCAACAGGAAAGGGCAGGCATGTCGGAACGCTTGGGCCGGCAAACCCCTCCAATGTGCTTTATACAGTACCACAAGCTGGGCAGATGGGCTACCATTACAGGTCAGAACGCAACAAAAGGATATTAAAGATTGGAACAAAAAACGATGTGGATACCATAAACAAAAAAGGCGGTTTTTCAAATTACGGATTTGTCAGCGGCGATTACCTGGTGGTTGACGGTTCAGTTCCTGGCTGCGCGAAAAGGATCGTGAGAGTAAGGCATTCTATGAATTATGCAGGGGCGCAGATAAAGGAGCCGAAAATCACATATATAAGCAGGTAATGGAGAACCTATTGGATCTTACGATGAGTGCGATGAAGGCTAACATTTTGGATATAAATGGAAAATTAAGATCAGAGTTAGAGATGCAGTCTGCCTTCGAAGAGCCTGTGCGCGAGGATATAATAAGGCGGGCGGTGCTGGCTGAGAGCTCGCTCGCATTGCAGCCGCAGGCTCATTCTGTCATGGCTGGAATCCAGACCACCGCATCGTATTTCGGCGCAATGAGCAGCTACAGGACTGGCAGGCATGTTGGCCATGCCATTAGACCTAAAGAAAAGCTTGGGGGAGGGGTGCAGGGAAAGGTCAGAAGGATACCTTCCGCTGTAAAAGGAAGGAGGGCCCACCCGCACATGGTTGAAAAGATCCTTGTAGAAAGGATTAACCTTAAGGAATACCGGAAGGCGCTAAGAAGCGCGGTTGCAGCAACAGCTTCAAATAGTTACGTAAAGCGCAAACCCGAGGGCGTGCAGCTGCCGATAATCATATCAGATGAGATAGAGGCAGTGCCAAAAACTAAATCCATCATGAACATTATGAAGAATCTTAAGCTATCTAGCTTCATAGAAAGCTGCAAAGCTAGCAAGCACATTAAGAGAGGCAGAAGCGGAAATGAAAGGCACTACAGGAAATCAGTGCTCCTTGTAGTAAGCAGAAAGGACGCGCCTGCTATAAAGGCAGCTAGGAACATTGCTGGTGCTGACGCATGCGACGTGCACAGCATCAAGGCGGGGCTTCTCGCGCCTGGAGGCATGCCTGGTAGGCTTGTGGTATGGAGCGAAAGTGCATTCAAAAGCATAGATACGGCTATAGAAGGAATAAATAGGGTGGGTTAATGAGCGTACTCATGTATCCTATAGGCACAGAAAAGGCGATAACGAACATAGATAGAAACAATGAGATACAGTATATAGTATCGCTAAGTGCAACAAAAAAGCAGATTAAGGAGGAGTTTGAAAAGTTTTTCGGTGTAAAAATAATAAGCATAAGGCTAATGAATACCTTTCAGAACAGAAAGAAGGCGATAATAAAGCTCAGCAAAGACTACAAGGCTGGCGATGTAGCAGTGAAGCTGAAGCTTGTATAACCTTATCTCCAGTTGAAAAAGAAAGAAGGCGCACTTGTATGGGAAAGAAACTGAGGCAACAAAGAAGGGGCAAGGGCTCTATGGCTTACAGGAAGTTGCCCAACACTTTTGACATTGATGTAAGCTATGCAAAGGCAAGGAATAGCGACAGATACGCAGAAGTAGTGGGCATGTTCAACCACACCGGCCATAACGCTACTATAATGGAACTGCTTTACGAAGATTTTACCAAGGGCACAATGCTGGCTCCAGAAGGCATAAGAGTTGGAGATAAGGTGCACGTAGGCTTGACCCCGATCTACTCGCTGGGAAGCGTGATGAAGCTTGCAGACATACCTGAAGGCATACCAATTTACAACATAGAATCCAGACCAGGAGACGGAGGAAGATATGTGAAGTCGGCCGGAGAATCTGCATACATAAGCTCAAAATCAGCCGGCATGGCAAGCGTGGTGCTGCCTTCCAAGCATGTGATAAACCTCAGTGAAGAATGTATGGCGCAGCTTGGCGTGCTTGCTGGAGGCGGCATGGCAGAGCAGCCTTTGGTCAAAGCTGGGAAGAGCTTTTATATGTTGAAACCGAGAAACAGGATTTGGCCTAGGAACAGAGGGGTAAAGATGAATCCTGTTGACCACCCGTTTGGGGGCAAGCAGCACCACAAGGGTAAAAGCAGCATGACTTCGAGAAACGCGCCGCCAGGCAGGAAGGTCGGCAATATCGCGGCGCGCCGCGTTGGAAGGAGGAAGAGGTGATGGCATGCCAGAAAGGATAGTATTTAAAGGGGTAAGTGAAAGCCAAGTCGCAAAAATGGACATGCAGGAGTTTATAAAGCTTATAAATGCAAGAGAAAGGAGATGGATAAAAAGGAACTCCATGCAGTACAGAAAGCTTATTGAAAAAGTAGATAAAGCCAAGAAGTTAAATATAGGGAAAGCAATAAGGACCCAGACTAGGGAGGCGGTGATACTACCTTCATGGCTCAACATGAAGTTCGAGCTATACAACGGAAAGGAGTTCACCCCATTGACAATAACGCCAAATATGGTCGGGCACAGGCTTGGAGAGTTTGTTTATACCACTAAGCGCGTGCAACATTCAGCGCCTGGAATAAGGGCTACAAGGGGAAGCAAGTTCCTAGCCCAGAAGTAAGCATGGTAGAAGGTTATGCACAAGTATTCTTACACCGGAAGCAAAGAGGGAGTAGCGTTCGCCATGATAGAGAACGTAGACGCGAGCTATAAAGACCTTGGAGCGGTATGCGACTCTATTAGATACAGAAATGCTGGCGCTGCGCTGGAGGAGCTTGCCAAGATTGCAGAAGGCAAGAAAGCTGTTTATTACAGAAGGCACAATGCAGGCTTTGGAGCAAGGCATGAACTTGGGGGCAAAAAAGGGAGATTCCCTATGAAGGCCGCAAAGATCGTCAGAAGGGTGCTGGTCAACGCGCTTGCAAACGCAAAGAACAAAGGATATGAGCCAGATACAATGGCTGTGGTGCATGCTGCAGCCAACAAAACTCAGATACTTGTAAGGTCTCCAGCAAAGGGAGTGATGTTCCTGGGCACAGGCATTACAGGGCATACCTACGGCTTCTCTCCGGCGAGAAGGAGCAACCTTGAATATGCAAAGGTAGAGATCGCGCTTGCAGAGCCTGATAGCATTGCTAGCGAAAGGGCCAAGAGTTTGATAAAGAGATACAGCCTCTCGGCAAAGAAGGCAGGGCTACCAGCAAATAAAGCGGCAAAAGCCAAAGCCGGAAAAAATGAGGTAAAAGAAAGGCGAAAGCCCCCGGAGAAACCGCAGCAGGAGCAAAATCAAAAGGAAGGGAACGCAAACATTAAAAAGGATAACTCTGAAAAGGCAGGGCAGGGAAAACCCATAAATGAGCCTGCGGCTGGGGCAACTAAAAAGAGTGATTAATTGGCAGTAGAAAACAAATTTCTTTCTGACGCTATAATAAAGCTCAACATATCGAACTATTTGAAGAGCGCGCTCGCAAGGGCGGGCTTCTCGCGCGTGGAGATACAGAAAACCCCTGTAATAACTAGGATAACCCTTTATCTGCTTTTTCCGGGAAGGGCGATAGGCGCAGGCGGAAAGACAATAAATGAGCTTACCGAAACCATAAAGGAGAAATTCCACGTAGAGAATCCACAGATAAGTGTAGTTGAGGTAGAAAACAAGATGCTGGAGCCTATGCTGGTCGCAAGGGATATTGCGGAAAAGCTGGAAAGGAATATTAATCCGCGCAGGGTGATGCAGCAAACGCTTAAGAGCATAATAGACAATGGGGCGATCGGAGTCGAGATAGTACTCAGCGGAAAGCTAGCGGCCAAAGGCGCGAAGCACAAGACAATGAGGAAGAGCATAGGCTATATACCCAAAGCGGGTGAAGTAACATCATTGATAAGAGTAGCGAAGCTCGCTGCATATCCTAAGTATGGTGCTATTGGTATAAAAGTTAGGATTGCGCCGCCAGGAACCATATTTCCAGACAGGGTTGTAAAGGCCCTGGAGGTGCCAAAATCAATACTTAACGGCTGAGCTAGAGAGCCGCCTGCTAGATTAAATAGAAGTGTCAAAATGGGATTTGCTGGGATTCTGCTTACTATAATAATTGCATTTGTAACGTTGACTGTGCCAGGGGAACTCTTCGCTCTGGCTCTCCTAAAGAAAACCCAGCTTAAGCTGTTTGAAATAGCTACTATCGGCTTCATATTCGGGCTCATCGCGACTCCAACGCTCACATGGCTAGAATCTTACCTTATAAGCTACGCGCATGTGTTTTCTTTCTCCCTTACGCTCTTCAATATAAACGCGCTCGTACTTACTATAATAGCGATAGCTCTCTGCTACTGGCAAGGCGTCTTTGCGGACTTTGGATTTGGCAGAAAAAAACCTGCTGAGATAAATGCAGAGAGAAAAGCCGAGATAAATGAGCTGTCAAAAGAAGAGAAAGCGTACAGCGCAGGCTTGCAGGATATAAGGGAAAGGCTGCGCGCATTCAAAGAGGCCGAGAGCATAATAAGCAAGCACATCGAGGAGGAGAAAGCGCTTGAAGAAAAGCAGAGAACCGAACTAGAAGGAAAGTCGGCCTTCGGAGAGGAAGAGCTCGCCAGGCTAAGGTCGATACATGAGAGGGAGAAGAGCGCGCTTGAGGAAGGCCACGAACGGGAGGAGAAAAGCCTGCTTGAATCTTTAACGAAGCCCCCAGAGCATGAGGAATCGCATTACAACATGAAGCTGGTATGGAGCACGCTTCTTATCATTATGCTGCTTGCGTTCTTCATGAGGATTGCAAATATAGGGGTAAGCCCAACATTCTTCGAGTTCGACCCTTATTTTGACATGATGAGCACGCACTCCATACTTACTCTCGGCTATCAGTATCTGCTTGACCCTTCAGCATGGCCCGTTATCGCTGCGGGAACAAGCCACAGGGTGCAGCCCCTTATACCATATCTTGAGGCTTACTGGTACGATCTCGCGAACACTATTGTCACGCATAATAGTGCATTCAGCACTTCGCTGATGAGCTATACTGCGAGCTTTTATCCGCCCATCGTGGCTGCGCTGCTCGCGTTTGCGATATTCATGCTTCTTTACCACGAATACAACCCCTACATAGGCTTGCTTGGCGCAGCATTCATAGCAACAATGCCTACCCTGGTTAGCACTTTCATAGCCGGAGAGCAGCTATTGGAGCCTTGGGGTATATTCACCCTGTTCTTTTTCTTCGCAACGTACATGCTTGCCACTAAGAACATGAAGAGCACCAGATATGCAATACTTGCAGGCATAGCGTTCGCCTCCACGTTCTTAGGCGCCCACTAT
>JAVYYS010000024.1:0-8727 GCA_038876335.1 Candidatus Micrarchaeaceae archaeon
GTGCCCGCGGGCAACGCCTTCCAAATAAAAGATGATATCCTGGACTGCTCTTCAACAGAGGAGGCGCTCGGCAAGTCGATAGGCACCGACGTGCGGGCCGGTACAAAAACGCTTATACTATGGCACACCGTGCAAAATGCTTCCGAAAGCACACTCAAAAAGCTGCAGGAAATTTACTCAAAACCTCCAAAGCAGAAGAGCGCCGCAGAGATAAAATGGGTGCTTGATACGTTCAAAGAGCTGGGCTCGATAGAATATGCAGAAAAAACTGCAAAGGCTTTGCTCAGCGAATCATTGGAGAAATTTACAAAGGCAACTGCATCTATTCCAGATTCGAAAGTGAAAAGGCTTGCCATAGACGCGCTTGGCCACTCCCTATTTAGGCAAAAATAAATGTTGCACGCAACAAATAAATACCGTTTTATTCTAAATAAAAGAATATGGCTGATAGAGAGATTTTCAGGGAGCTACCTGAAAAGGCGCACAAACTCCAGGAATTCTCTTCTCTAAGAGTGGGGAGCTACAAGATTGAAGCACTATATCGCTATATCGCACCTACAAATCAGGCCATGTCTATCAACGGCACCAAATTACGCCTTGCGATAGATGAAATCTACTTCGTTCTGAGCAAATCCGGGAGTAAAGGTACAAGTATCTACACCGCCTTCATGGATAATGACATTTACGTTAACAATTACCTTAACGCATTTTATCGCATGGCAGGCGGCAACAGAATTCTAAAAATAAATGACAGCGAGCGCAATGTCGACAAATCCAAGTCCCTTTTTCCTACTAGAAGCACGGCGATGCTGCTTTCTAGGCTTGATGAAGCTCAATCATATCTACTTCCAGGGAATGAATATATAGTTGAGGGCACTAGCATTTCAAACGGCATAGTGAACATCCAGCTTTCATTTCTCAACTCTGAAAAGATCCAGAGGATAATGATGAGCGTATTTGTGGAACCAGGAAACTTACAAAAGCACGATACTAGGCCTTACGAGATGCGTTTGCGCAATTTCTATGAAAACAGAAAGGGTCTATCACTATCAGTTTCGGAACCTATGCCTGTTATATTAAACGGAACAAATTTTAGCGATCTGGTGAGCAAATTTCATTCCAACGAAGAAAAACCCGTCTTCGAAAAGGGGAAAGTGTATGTACTAGATGATGTAGAGGCACGAGGCGACCACCTCGTCTATCTAAGATACCATCCTTTTTTTTCAGATAGCCGCCTTTCACAGCTCCTTAGAAGAGACCAGACAACAATAACAATGGAGGACGTACTGCAGATAGAATCTATCCAACGTACACTGACAATAGCCACATTTAAGGATGAGTTTAAAGGAGAGGGGGGACGAACACAGAGCGAAGTAAACGAGTTTTTCAAAGAGAAACTTGAAAGGGGATGCACTCTCTTTTCTACTTTCGAAGACATCTATGCAAATTCGATGGATTATATGAAAGTTCCATCTGAAAACCAAAATGATATGCCAAACCCTCTGATATTCAAATATTATCCAGATACTCTTACTGACAAAAGCGGAGAAAAACTTATGGAGAATGTAAATATACTGGTAAAGACAGCACTGCAGCGCAGCTATAAAATTAGAGTAGGCAACCAAATTATATCATTTCCACATCGCGTTCCTTGACTATAATCTATATAAGGATGTTTTTCTCTGGTTTCAAGTTTAAAATTTAGACTCCTACAAAATTTGCATGTATCTTATATAAATTATTTTTCTTCGCCCATAAAAGGGGAGAATATGGAAATCAAAAGAAAAAATAAACGTACAGCAAGCCATATGAGCGTTGCAACGGATGCGAGGAAGCAATCAACTATCAGGCCTCAAGTTGCATTGAAGCGGCTGATAAGCTGCTTTGAAACTGCCAATAGAGAGATAAATGAAGCACTGCACCAGAAAGTTCCCGAGCGGGAGCTGAAGGCCAGAGTCCGTATTTTCGTTGGGGACGCACTCAAAAAGTGCAATGTAGACATAAATAATCCTACAAAGGAGGGCCTAAAGGAAGCAATGGAGCTGTGCAGAATAAATACAAAGAAGATGCTTGGCAAAAGGGCTGAGCCTATAATAAAGAAGCATTATCGTGAGATGAGCGAGATAATAGAGAGGCTCCCAGACAGTTGAGCGCAATCCTGTTTTTACATGCAAGCGTGCATCCTGCCGCGAATCATAGCACGAATGCGCCGGGAGCGGGAATCGAACCCGCGGAGGCCTTTTATAGCCAAACAGCTTAGCAGGCTGCCGCCCTTTAGTGCAGTTTATGTACCACTAGGCGATCCCGGCATTGTGAAATGCTCTTATCCTATGCATAATTGATTTTTAGCTTTTTGCCTTTTGCAGCCTATTGTGTGTAATGTGCAAAGTGTGGCAAAAGCAGGAATTGCACAGCGCACCTGTGCATGGTTTGCCGCGCTTCAACTCGATTCTGTATCTTGAAAGCGCAGTTCTGTGTGCTTAAGGTTGCTCCTTCCGGCCTGGCCTGGTTCACACATAGATCCTGCCAGCCAAGGCAGAATGTCAACATCTCGGCGCGGGCCATGTACAGAAACGCAGCACGCATCCTGCATTGGCCCGCCATAAAGGGATTTGCGAATGGGAAACCCTTAGCTTCCCGGCCTATTTGCCACTATACTCTTGCTCCAATCAATTAAATATGTATTGCTTCTTGCATCGTTTGCTAACTTTATTTGCTCGCGATTTAAAATACACCATGGATTAGGGCGCCAACAAAAATTAGGTATCATCGCAGTTGAATTGGAAGGAACGGCATAAAATAATTTTGCGTTGCATAAATGCCACATTTCAAAGCTAATAAACGGGTTTCCATGAAAATTTTTGTTGTAGCGGCATAGGGTGCATAGAGTGTATTGTAGATAGCAGGGTCAGACTCATCGTGCTGGGAGAGGCGCGAAGGCGGAGGAGGCTCTGAATATGCTGAAAGGTAAAGAAAGGTAAAGTGCGTGCAGATGTGCATGCAGATTTTGTAATATAATCCAAAATCTCGCGATGCAGGTATAAATAAGTTTTCTGTGCGCCGATTATAGCAGGGCATTCTCTTTGCCTTTTGCGGTGTATCTCTTGGATAGACTAAAAGACATAGGCGTCGCAGAGCCAAAGAGCCAGGACTTTGTTACTAAGCATACCCCAATTTACCAATCGGGCGAAGGCCTTTCCCGCAAACTTGTTGAAGAAATTTCATACTCAAAATCTGAGCCGCAGTGGATGCTAAATATAAGGCTTCGGGCATTAGATGCTTTTCTTGCAAAACCCATTCCAACATGGGGTCCAGACCTATCAGAGCTCAAGTTCGATGAACTTGTCTATTATACGAAGCCAGACGAGAGAAAGGCAAACAACTGGGACGAGGTGCCTAAAGAGATAAAGGAGACCTTTGAGAAGCTCGGAGTGCCAGAGATAGAAAAGAAATATCTTGCAGGTTCAGTTGCGCAGTTTGAATCTGAGGGAGTTTACTCTAGTCTAAGAAAAGAGTGGAAGGAAAAAGGCGTAGTATTTACAGACATGGATTCGGCGCTTAAAGAACATCCTAACATTATAAGAGAGTTCTTCGGGCGTGTTGTACCGTTTTCAGACAACAAGTTTGCAGCCCTCAACACTGCTGTATGGAGCGGTGGCTCTTTTCTTTATGTGCCAAGAGGAGTCGAATTGGCATTGCCTGTGCAAGCGTATTTCAGAATGAATGGCTTTCGGGAGGGCCAGTTTGAACGCACACTCATAATTGCAGAGGAGGGGGCGTCCGTCCACTATATAGAGGGCTGCACTGCGCCAACATACAGCGCAGATTCGCTTCATGCCGCTGTTGTAGAAGTAAATGTAAAGAACTCAGCGCGGGTAAGGTACACCTCTGTACAGAACTGGTCCAATAATGTGATAAACGGCCCCACAAAGCGTGCGTGGGTAGAGGAGCACGGTAGAATGGAATGGGTTCAAGGTTCACTTGGATCGAAGATTACTATGACCTATCCGTCTTCCGTGCTTCGCGGCAAAGGCGCCAGCGCGTCGCATCTTAACGTAGCTCTAGGGATAGGGAATGTATGGAAAGACGGCGGCGCAAAAGTGATACACGCAGCCCCGGAAACGAGCAGCAAGGTTATAGCAAAGAGCATCTCCGGAAATGGCGGCACCTCCATCTATCGCGGTCTTCTCAGGATAAACAAAGGAGCGTATAACTCAAAGGCTTCTGTACAATGCGACGCGCTGATATTAGACAATCATTCTAAAAGCAATACCTACCCGCATAACGAGATTTTTGAGGGTACTTCTACGTTCACTCATGAAGCCTATGTTGGCAAGATCTCAGAGGAGCAGGTCTCCTACCTTATGAGCAGAGGGATACGCGAAGAAGAGGCGAAATCGCTGATAGTGCTGGGGTTTCTCGATGATGTTTTAAATGAAATTCCGCTCGAGTATTCTATTGAATTCAATAAACTCATAAGATTAGAGATGTCGAAGCTGGGTGCTGTAGGCTGAAGGCAATAACCAACATATATATATTTAGTGTATCTCTATTTCTGAAAGAATGCAAAAGAAGAGCATACGCATAAATGCGCCTATCGCGATTTGTGCGCTTTGCACTTTATACGGTGTAAATTTTGGAAGACTCGGAGTATGAAAGACTTTTAGAGAGGGCTTATGCAAAAGTGTCTAGCCTGTCTTCTGCAAATGTGGATTTTGTAATACCCAAAGTAGAATCAATGCGGGAAGGCACTAAGACGATTGTCACCAACATAACTGCTATAGCAGACAAGGCGCGCCGCAACCCAAATGACATAATGAGATATTTAAGTAAGGAGTTTGGAGTCCCAATTTCGATGGACAGGCAGAGGCTTATAATAAATGGAAGGTTCGACTCTTCTGATATAGATGCAAAGATAAAGAAGTATTTTGACACCTATGTAATATGCAAAGAATGCCATAAACCAGATTCGCACTTGGAAAGTGCCGGCCGTGGCATGCTATATTTTGTATGTGAGGCATGTGGTGCCAGGTATGCGATTAAAAGCTATTGAAAGCGGTGTTTAAAATAGCACGTAACGATTCAAGGTTTCATGACATAAGGCGTGGCGCACCTGTGGAATACAAAACGAAGCGCCCAGTAGAAGGCGAAGTAGTAGGTTTGGTAGAGAAGGCCTCAGGAGCCACCAACTTTGTAGTGAGATGCAGCGACGGCAATGAAAGGGTATGTACAATACCTGGCAGGTTAAGGCGGCAATTCTGGATAAAACAAAATGATATCGTGCTGGTCAAGCCATGGACAGTTCAGAGTAACGAGCGCGGAGATATCGTTTGGAGGTATAGCAAGCTAGACGCAGAATGGCTTAGAAAAGAGGGCTATATGGGCGGGATTTGATTCTTATCCTATTAATTATCTTATCCTACTAATTAATCCCTACTTACTTCCTACTCTAATTGCATGCATAAAATTAATACAAGGCAATAAAGAAAAACAATTTAAAGAAAGTAGCAGTAAAGTAATTGGAGGTAATATGCAGACCCTTAGCGACCTGCTTGCCGAATCAAAAATATTTGCAGACAGGGAAGTCCTATCCCCTCATTATATTCCGGATAAGCTTCAGTTCAGGGAGAAAGAGATAAATAGCATAGAAAGGAATATTGCTCCTGCGCTTAAAGGGATGAAAGGGAGAAACCTATTCATATACGGCAGAACTGGTACAGGCAAGACCTCCTGCACCCGCTACGTGATAGACGAGGTAAGCAAAATCCCAAACACACGCGCGCAGATTTCCTACATAAACTGCAGAATATATAACTCACGATTCCGCGTACTTAATAAGATAATAAGCGATCACCTTCCGACTTATGCGAAACGCGGGTATGGGGCTGTAGACCTCTACGAAAGGCTTACTACCTGGATAGAAGAAGACAGTAAAATACTCGTTGTGGTGCTAGATGAGATAGATATGGTTAAGGATCTTGACGACCTAATATACACACTCACAAGAATCAATAGCGACATAAAAGCAGGCGGCGTGTCCATAATAGGCATATCTAACAAGATCTCGTTCAAGGAAGAGCTCGACCCTCGCAGTCTTTCAGCCCTGTATGAAAATGAGCTGGTCTTCTCGCCCTACAATGCAAATGAGCTTTACGCTATAATAAAGAGCAGGGCGGAGCGCGGTTTTAAACCAAACACAATAAATGATGAAGTGCTGCGCTTCATAGCCGCATCTTCAGCCAGGGCGGGTGGCGACGCAAGGTTTTCTCTAACAGTGCTTTCAAAGGCCGGCGAGTTGTCGGAAGAGAAGGACATAGGAAAAGTAACTGTTGAGGAAGTGCAAGAAGCTTTGAAAATTGCGGAAAGCGAAATCGTATATGATCTAATAGCCACGCTTCCAGAACACCAAAAGCTGCTGCTCTACTCCCTTGCGCTTCTGAGCGGAAGCAGCGGCACATACAAGAAACTGAGCGACGGTTCAGATACCTATCTTTTCAGCGGAGAAGTTTACAACAGGTACAAATCGCTTGCGGAAGGCCTCCACAGGGAAAGCAAAAGCGAGCGCTGGTATAGGAAATACCTATCGGAGCTTGAGATGCAAGGGCTCATACTCTCGTATGAATCTGGAAAAGGTATACGTGGGCATACAAAGTTGATAAAGCTCCTCTATCCACCTAAGAAAATACAGTCTGTGCTTGAGAAGGAAATATTCGGAACAGAGCATTCCGAGGAGTCTATGAGCAAAGAAGAAACCGCCTAAGCTAAGCAGCGGTTCAGCTATAAATAATCAGAGGTGCTTCTTTTGGAATTCTACGATTTGCTCCAGGAAGGCTGCATCAGCGCAGTTTCTCTTGAGTCTGCACTCGGATTTAAAAAATTGCTCATAGCGGGAAAGGATTTCATCCTTTCAGATGTTGACGCACGCGGAGCGAAAGAGGGTGCAAATGCGCTTGTGGGAAAAGATACGAAGCGCCTGGCCAAATCTTCTCGTTACGGTGTATTTATAATACCGCGCAGTCTTTCGATCGACAGGTTTCTTATTTCACATATCAGGGATTCTGGTGCAGTGCTGTGCTTGCCGCTTGACAGCATAACTTCCACTTACGGGTTCGTGAGGTCGCGGAACCTGCGCATGCTGCGCAGCCTGCATTCTTACGCATCCAGCAAGAGAGTCCGCATCGCGATAGCAAGTTTTGCGAGCTCAGAACGCTTCATGAATTCAAGGGAGCAGTTGCTAAGCCTGGCAACGCTTATCTCAGGAAGCGAGGAGGTGGCTAGGGAAGAGATAGAAGCCAATAAGCTCGTATTGGAAGGCAAATCGGTAGAGTAGTTGAAGGAGAAACAGAGGTACATACTCATCAAGGCATGGCGCCCTATATTAGAAAGCAAGCGTAGAGATTTTGAGCGCGACTTCTATACCGCCATGATGGCGGTTTTAGGAGAGCTAAGTTACAGCTCCGCGCACCCAAAGGTGATAAAATTCTTAGATAGCAGCCACTTTATAGTGAAATGTACATTGGCTGGCAGAAATTCAGTTGTAGTTGCTACGGCCCTCATAAAAATGGTCGGAGGAGAAACCACCTGTTTCTACACCTTGAAGAGCTCTGGCACGCTGAAAGCCCTGCAGAAATACTACAACAGCGCAGTCGAATCAGGAAAGATTAGTTGGTCGAATGTGCAAAGGCCGCAATGAAAGTAAAATTCGTGCCAACGCAAGATTATTAAATTATTTCAAATAAACTTATATCGTAGATTCGCCGATTCTCTCTATGTTAGCCGTGTTGTGGTATGGATTTTGTCTGCACACTGCACAGCTCAAATCCGAATCATACAGCAGCGCGCCGAATGCGGACCGCTGGCATTGGACTTGCAAGATTTAACGATTTGAAATAAAATGGTGAATTGATGTACCCAAATATACAGGCGTATGACAGGGGCGTAATGTTTGACCCTACTGGAAGGCTTTTCCAGGTAGAGTACGCAAAGGAAGCAGTGCGCAAAGGAGCTACCTCACTTGGAATAGTAGCCGAAGATTCTATTGTGCTTGTAGCACATAGGAATATAGCAATACCCCTTGCGGTACCAAGCACGCTGCAAAAGATATTTAGAGCAGATTCCCATATCGCTGTGACCTACAGCGGTATAGTCTCAGATGGCCTTCATATGATAAATGTAATGCGCAACAAAGCGCAGTCGCACAGAATGATCTATGATGAAACTGAATCTGTAGAGACGATAACAAGGGAAATAGCCGAGGAGATACAAATGGCGACGCAATACGGCGGCATGAGGCCTTACGGCATATCAATGCTGGTGGGGGGAATAGACAGCGATAGGAGGCTGTTCGAGATTGAACCCGACGCCGCTTTCCTTGGCTATAAGGCTGCTGCAATAGGGTCAGGGAAAAAGGCAGCAGAAGAGATCCTTGTGAAGGAGTACAAAGAGGGCATGTCCACAAAAGATGCAGTAGATCTCGGCATATCAATAATAAGGAAAATAGGTGAGAAAAAGCTATCCTCAGATGATCTTGAAATTGCAACCATAACAAAAGTTGAGGGATATAGGATGTTCAAACCAGACGAGATAGCCAAACTGCTTTGAAAGCAGATCTGCATGCCGCATCGGATGCGGTGGATCTCATGGAGAAGACAAATATAGTCAAATACAAGAAAAACGGCGAGAACTTTGAGCTTATAGTAAATGCCGAAATGGCCTATGAGTACGTGA
>JAVYYS010000025.1:0-8583 GCA_038876335.1 Candidatus Micrarchaeaceae archaeon
GCGTATACGTTAACGCTGAGATTGTAAGCAGCAAGCAGCATCGGCGTTGTGATCGGCATAAGGCAAGCACTTTTAGCTTTTGGTCTTTTGAACAAACTTGGCGCAGTAAAGTATTCCTTCTATCGTCTTTGCGTCGCATATGCTATTATTCCTTATCATTGAGAGGGCGCGGTTTATGCTCATCCTCTTTACATTTATTATCTCGTCTGCATCAAGGTGCCGTTGTGATTTTTCAAGGGCTGTTGCAATGAAAAAGTAGTGCATTCCTGTGGTAAGACCTGGTGAGGTATAGGATTTGAACAGGTAACGGATGCGCCTTGCGCGGTAACCCGTTTCCTCTTCCAACTCGCGCGCTGTGGTTTTGGAAGGCTTCTCTCCTTTCTTAATGCGCCCCGCAGGAAGCTCATACAGGTATTTCTTGATGGGATAGCGGTATTGCCTTTCAAGGAGTATCGAACCGTCGTCAAACACGGGCACTATCACTACGCTGTTGCGTACTGATATCCTAAACGCGTTGAATTTCCTGCTATTTTTGAAAAACGGCTCCTCCTCTACTCTGAAAAGCCTTGTTTTGAAAAGAGTCCTTTTCATTGCTACACCAATTTCAAAAGTAAGTATTATAAGCTGATTTATAAACGCAAAATTTATATTTAGCAACGACTTAGTATAAATGATAAGATGTCTGAAGATATGCAGAGGCAGCTGTTGGGCGACAGAAAGATGCGGATAATCTTGGATCTGATCCACAGAGAAAAGAAAACGTCATTGGAGAGCATAAAATCAGGGGTTGAAAGAGACTTTGGCAAAGAATATTCGCCAGATGATATAAGCTTCAGATTGCGAGAGCTATACTTGATGGGCTTGGTAAGGATTGAGTATGACAAAACAGAAAAACCGCAATACGCAATTAGGGAAAATGCGGAAGGTTTTGTAAGAAAGCTGCTGCGTTCATAGCTGTGTGACGCGCGTATTCAATCGATTGCTGGATTTTCTTTTCAAGCGCTCTCTTTTCTAACCAGGCACATAAACAATCCTGCAGCGCGATGCGGCGCGCATCTATATAATCAGGGGAAACTCTTTCGGCAGTTTCTTCCGAAGAGCTGCATACTCGTCGCTTGAACCATATTTCAGCGCTATTCTACTAAGCATGGATTTGACCTTCTCGGGCTTAAGCTTTCTTGCGCTTGCAACCATGCGCACTGTCCCTTCGAAGTCTTCGTGGCAAGTATTGTAGCAATTTACCATTCCAGTAAGCAGCTCTCTTTCTTTGGCGTTCATAAAGCACACCGTAATTTTTAGTATTGCATAAACTCATGAGCCTATGCATTTCTCGGCTCTGCGCGTGGCCTTAAGCCGGCATATGCCTTTAGAAGCTTAAGCGCAACATCTTTCTTCGCGTCTATTAGGTTTTCACTTTCGTAATGGTCGTTTAAGCTGTAAAGTTCGTCCTTCCTTTTTCCAAAGAAGTGAATAAGCTTCATCTTTTCCCTGGAACCATAAATTGCCACTGAGCGTATGTTGTTCTTCATTTTGGCGTTGTAAATAAGCCTAGCCATGGTAGACCTGCCCTTGAGCATAGAAAGCAAGGTGTAATCCCACCCCTCGCTTATGCCCGCATGCTCGCTTACTACGTAACGGCCTCTGCGGAGGTTTCCATTGAGCTGCTCCTCCCTCCCAGAGGCAAGATTCAATACTGCATCATAAAGCGAAATGGTGCTCACCGGCTTTTCTACAAAATCCTCGCTCTTGACAAGCTTGCCGCCTTCAAAGTTTGCGCCTACAAGCGGAACCTCAACCTCTTCCTTGTAAGGAAATAGCGAATGGTAGAGCATGCCATGTTCGCCGAAGAGCTGGCCATGATCTGAAGTTATCACTACAGTAGCGTTTTCAAGCATGCCATGGCTACGAAGAGCAGCTATTGTTTGCTTGAGCTTAGCGTCAAGATAGCGCAGCCTGCGCAAGTATGCGCCATGAAGCTTGCTTACCGCATAATCGTCAAGCTCTTCTATGCCGCTCATGTAAAGCCATTTATCCTGAACTAATCCTGCGCGTGAACTTACAGGATAGTTCTCATGTGCTTCCATGAAGTTCATGAATATGAAGTGAGGCATAAAGTTGTAGCTGTGCTCCATGTAGTTCTCAAGCTCCGCAATAGTGTCGCTGGCGCCCCTGTCCAGCTTGTATGTACCGTCTGCCTTTGCCACGCTTTCGTCGAGCTTGAGCCTAAGATTTAGGTATACCTTATCAAAGAAAGGCTTTGGGATTAGATGGGCTATTGCATCGCTCAGAGAGAATATTCTCTCCCTGGTTTTGACGCCACCTTTTAGTACGAAAGAAACCTTATCGGCAAGGGCCTTGTTATATTTTATGTTGGAATGCAGCCATATGTCGTAAACCTTATCGAAACCGACCGCAAGATTTGTGAAACTTGTGAGAAAGGGGTTGTTCGAGAACAATACTGAATAATAACCCATACTGTAAAGCGCACTTGCGATTGTTCTTTCATTTTCTGAGAGGAACTTTGTCTTTACGAACCACGGCTCTATCTTTGTATTCTTCCTAAAAAAGTTTTTTGAGACTCCGCTGAGTGAAAAAACGCCCTTGTTGGTAAACAGAGAAGCGTGGCTGGGAGCAGTCCATGTGCCAGGCGCTATCGCCGTCCCATACTTTGTTGCGTGCCTTGCCAAGCCGTTGATGAACGGCATTGAAGAGCTGTAAGCATCCGAAGCTCTTACTGTGTCAAGTAGCAGCAAAATTATATTTTTATTCATACTATTGGCATAGTTCTTGCGCATTCCAATCAGCTTTCTTGGAGCAGAAACCCTTTATATATATTTTTATGAAACGGTTACAGATATGAATGAAACGATAGTGAAACGGGCAAAGACGAGTTTGAGGCATTAGTGGGCGTTTATATGAAGATTTGCGCATTGAATCCATTCTTCTATCCGTATCATGGAGGCACGGAGAAAGTGCTTTTTGAACTTTATGGGCGGCTTGCAAAGAGGCACGATGTATGTGTAATATCTGCGGGTTTACCCCCAAACAATAAAGTTGAGCGCAGCGAAGAGATAAACGGAATAGAAGTTATAAGGCTTAGGAGTGACTACATAAACCTGCCATTTCTTCCAATACCTATGCCAGTAATGCGCGGAGTGGGGGATAAGATAAAGTCCGTCAATGCTGATATATACCATATCAATAACAGGTATCTTTATTACTGGGGTGCGCTGAACTCCATAAAAACCACACGGGGAAGGCTTACAATAACCCTTCATAACGCCCTACCTAAAGGTATAAATCCGCTTATTGACACTGGGGGCCTGCTTTTCGACCTTTTATGGGGCAGAAAGATAATGAGGGACTCAAAGGCGGTAATTGGCATAACTAAAAGCGTAATAGAAACAACCGTGCCCAAAGACCTCATGTGGAAGACCAGTATCATATTCAATGGCATCGACACTAACCGCTTTACCAGAAGAGGGGGAAGGAAGGTAGATAAGATAAGAGAGTTTATTGGAGGGGATGAAATAATCCTAAACGTTGCTAGGCTGACATGGCAGAAGGGGCAGGTCTACCTACTGCGCGCATTCTCAAAGATAGCTAAAGAGAGGAAGGGTGCGGTGCTACTTATTATAGGATCTGGGCATATGAAGAAGTGGTTGCTAAAAGAAGCCCGCAGGCTAGGCATCATGAACAAGTTCAGGATACTTAGCAATGTCGAAGAAGAGGCATTGCCTTATTACTATAACGCCGCAGATGTATTTGCGCTGCCTTCACTTTATGAGCCTGCATCGATTGCTATACTGGAGGCTTTGGCGAGCAAAACCCCGGTTGTTGCTTCAAATATAGGGGGCATACCGGAAATGATGAAGGATGCAGGGAGGTATTCAACGCCGAGGGACAGCGAGAGCATCGCCAGCGGTATAATAGATGCGCTTGAGGACAAAGCGGAATCAAGAAGGCTTGCTGAAACAGGCAGGAGGCTTATGCTCAAAGAACATGATTGGGATACGATTGCAAATAAATATGAAGCTTTGTTTAGAAATTGCATAAGCAGCAGGTGACTAGTATAATGATTAGAATGATAGCATGGCAAATCCTATTTGGTCCGATCTGAAAAGCGGGAAAGAGGTAAACAGGGAAGAGTATCTCAAGATTATCAGGAGAATAAAATACTTTATAATAATCGGAATGGGGGCAAGCCTTGCGGTATTCATAGGAATAGCTGTATTTGGTGGAATATACAAAGTAAGCGAGGTAATCTTAAGCGCAAAACTCTACATATATGCAATAGCTTTCGTGTTTGTGTTTTGCGGTTATCTTATAAGGTTTTTAAAGTGGAATTACTATCTGAAGAAGCTTGGGGTGCACGTTGGGTTAAAAAAGAACCTAATCATTTACCTTTCCTTATACTCGATGAATATAACTCCAGGTAAGGTTGGCAGGGTTGTGTCAGCTTATACACTTAGCAAGATCACAGGAGAAAAAACCTCCAAGATCATGCCGGCTGTCACGATGGACATATTCACGGATTTCATAGGTTTTGCTGTATTTGCGCTGTTCTTCAGCATATATGCGCACAGATTTGTGCTTTACATCCTTGCTGCCGATGTGGTTCTGCTGCTGCCTTTCTTCTTTGTAACCCATGATTGGCTTTACCGGAAGCTCAAAAATCTCCTGAAAAGATTTAAAGGGAAAGGTTATCTGGGCCTTTTTAGCGTGTATGGGGATGAATACTTTTCGTCTCAGAGCGAGCTCAACAATTTCAGGACTTATGTAGTTTCTCTTCTGGTCACCCTGCCAGCAGACTTCCTTACTGCGCTGGCGCTGTTCATAACGCTTGCATCGCTTGGGATATTAGCTCCGGTAGGAGGCACGATCTTTGTTTTCTCATCTTCGCAGATTTTTGGGATGGTATCTGGCTTACCTGGCAGTATAGGGGTAAGCGACGGCACGCTGGTGGCGCTTGTGGGTGGTGTATTTAGCCAGGATTCGATCATAAGCTCTGCCGCAACAATAATGACTAGAATTGCTACACTGTGGTTTGGAATTGTGGTAGGAGCTATATTCTTATTTTATAGCCTCAGATATTGGGATTTTCCGAACCATATAAAAAAGGCAAGCAGAATAAAGGCAGGGCCGCACGGGCACAGTAGCAGAATTTAGGCGAGAAGGAATTATATCTCGCTTTCTGCTGAATCTTCTGGAGATTCTTCGGTGTAATCTGCTGATTCGACAGATTCAGTGACACTGGAATCTCCGTGCTCCTTTACAGATATCTTCCCAAATTTGCCAGTAGAAAGCTGAGGAGTCCCGCGGAATTCGTTAACGTAGCCATTAGATACTTCAATTGTATCTCCTACATTTACGGCGTTTATGTCGTTGCCCCAGAGGGACATCTTTATCGTTCCGGTTGAGTCCTCGAGTACGATATCCGCAACGCTCAGCCTTTTGCCATATTTGGTAACCACCTCCCTTGGTTCACTTTTTTCCTTTACTTTCGCTACAACGGTGACGTTGCTAGCGCCTGCTTTTAGCTCGCTTATGTCCATTCAATACGCCTTAATAAGTTCAAGTTTACTCGTATTATACGTGCGAAAGGTTATTTAACTCTTTCGAGCAGGATAGTTTGCTTGTTATGCAAGCCGAACAACCAGCATATATGCGCATGTTGCGCCCTACCAAGCAAATCCGCAGGCGCTTTGCCTAGGCTTTTGCCTACAGTTCAGAAGCCTTGGAGAGCACTTCCGGCAAGTTTCCTAGCTTGCCTGCAGGGAGCACCTTTACCTTTTCGCCATCGAAATAATTGAAGTAGAAGTTAGATGCAGCGTCATTCACTACTATTACTACAAAAGGAAAACTTTCCAGGCGCCGCTTTATCATAGAAGCTGTGGAGCTTACGGCCTTTTTGCCGGTTTCGTACTCTATCGCTATTTTCTTTCCATTTATGAACGCTATAAGGTCGGGCCCGCTGCTGTTGTCTATAATCTCTGCCTTTATACCCTTTGCGTCCAGCTCCTCGAATATCTTCTTCACCATCACCTCGTGCTCTATGCTCAGCGATGCGTTGTTCCTCATCACCCAGCGCTCCTCTTTGCCATTCCAGTTTATGCTCATGCTCTGGGCGCCGGCTTCTTGCCCGGCAACGGCGCTGTCAAGCATTACAGGTTTGGATGGGATGAAGGTATAAGGAGGTTTTTCTCTCGCCGGCTTTGTTCCAAAAAGCGCTTTCAATACATCCTTCGCGTCTGGGGTCTTTACCACGCTCGGCTGCCTTATCCTATAGCTTAGGACTATAGCCTCATTCTTCTTGAGCCTGCTCAGCATGCGTTTGATTTCGAATGCGCGTTCGCTCATGCCTGAGGAAAGTATGTTTGCGATATAGTTTATCTCCTGCGGCTCCCTTGAATAGAATGTTATGAACGTGCTGGAGTTTGCTATTATCTCGCGCGGAAGCCTGCTGGCCATATGCGTTGCGAGTATAACCCCTACTCCATACTTCCTGCCCTCTTCCATAAGCCTTTTTACTAGCTTTGAATCGGAATCGTTGATTATGAACTGCGCCTCATCTATGACAATATATGTGCTTACCCCTTTTTCGATTTCGCCCGCCTTCATGTTTATGTAAAGCCTGCGGAGTAGCTCGTTTATGTAGATGAGCTGCACCTCCGTGTTCCTTAGCCCTGCAAGTGAAAATGAGGTAATGCCGCTGCTTAAGGAGCTTATGGCGAACCTGCTGTCTGGAGGAGGGAGCAGGGAAAGGGAGGAGAGCCTGCTGCGCAGATGCACCAGGCTGCCCTTTTCCGCGGAACTTTTTGAATTGTTTATGAACACGCCAAGCTCGCCCATTATATCGCGCATCGAAGGGAGCTTTGAAAGCTGCATGTCGTTCCTGGAAGAGGCGCCGCATTTCCTATACGCGTACCACATGCACTCGGCAAGCTTCTGGGTTTGCACGTAGCCGAGCGAGTATACGCTCCTGAATAGCTGCGAAAGCTCTGCAATCCTCTCGCCTACTGAGCTGCCGTCGAGCGAGAAAATGTTGATTCCGAAGTGCGAGGCATCCAAAACCCGCCCTCCCATAGAGAGCACCGCTGCGGCGTGCTCGTTGTGCGCATCGAACACTATTGCCGGCTTTCCGCCCGCGTTTATGTAGATAAGCATTCTGCGCAGAAGCGTGCTTTTTCCCTGCCCGCTCATGCCGAATATTATTATGTGAGGGTTTGCCTCTTGGGAAGGAAGGAGGAACGCCTTGCCGCGCTTTTTCTTCCAGCGCAGCGAATGGAGAGCAATCAGGCTGCCGTGGGAAGGTACAAGGGTTACTGAATTTGAAAGCGAGTAGAGGTATCGGCCTAGCAGCAATTTTAGGCTGCGGCTTTTGCCGCGATGCATAAAATCAAAAAAAGAAAAAACCTTCAAAACCAAAGCTTTAACATTTTTTATATTCATTTTATCACCAATATCCGACATAATGTATTTGCCAGGGTGGCGGAAACTGGTAACGCGCCGGTCTTGAGTTTCCTCAAGAGCTGATTAGTGATGCAGAACAAGGCAACCGGTTCCCTCTGGGAATTTTGGGTTCAAATCCCAACCCTGGCGAACCAAATCGTTGATTGAGGAGAAGTATTTTATGCAAGGCCTGGGCCTCTTCTACAGAAAAGTATTTATGCGAGACCCATTTGGGTATTAGGAAAATATAAATATCTTGTTAGATCTAGCTCCATTGTGGTTCTATGCCAATTTTCAAAAGTGAAAGCGACAGAAATGAAAATGGAGTCCACGATTACACTCGGCAGCATGTCATAAGTGCTATTTATAGGCAGAAAGATCAAAGCGGGAAGTTCACAGTAATCTTAGAGAAGCTGACATTTACCCGCATGCTCTCCGAGTTTGGACCCGAAACCGAACTCAATATAATAGGTTTGGTGGATGATAATGGGACTGAATTCACTGTTATTAGGCGGAAGTCGAGAATTTATGAACTGAAGAGAAAAAATGGGAGCGGATTAAGATACGCACTTATAAATGAGCAGAATGAGGTAAGTAGCACAAAGCTTACTGAACATTTATCGATGGAGGGAATTGCCAGACTATACAATGTAGAAGCTTTTGGCAACAAGAGTTTCGTAGAGAATTACATTTCAAATAAAAAACAAAAAGAGGCGCAGCAGCAAGCCTTACTAGGCAAGGTATTAAACTATCTAAGATGACAAAGCCACTCTGGAACACAAAATATCTTTATTGCCTGGATTATGCTCAATGCTATTGCTCTTAGTACAGAAATGATTATTCCTATTCCTTGAAACTGAGAAAGCCTCTCTTTATACATGTAGTAAGGACTTACAACGACTATAGGTTCTACAGCTAAAAATGCACCGCCTATCGCTACAAATTTGTATAAGACCGCAAACAGCCACGCTGCCTGGTATACCCCATCATCAACCCTGCCACGACACCAAAAATTATTGATCCTTTGTAGGTGTTGAAAGTATAAATAGCCGATAGTTTTTCGCCCCAAAGCAAAACTTATAAATTTTAGCAAGTCAGAGCAATTAGATTATGGATTGGTGGGGAGGTGCT
>JAVYYS010000026.1:0-8573 GCA_038876335.1 Candidatus Micrarchaeaceae archaeon
AGAAGGAATACTTTACTGCGCCAAGTTTGTTCAAAAGACCAAAAGCTAAAAGTGCTTGCCTTATGCCGATCACAACGCCGATGCTGCTTGCTGCTTACAATCTCAGCGTTAACGTATACGCCTTCCATGTAGTAGACAGCATCGCGAGCCCCACTCTCAACGCTATAATGCAGCTTATAGGTAAAAGCTTTCTTGTAGTATTACCACTGCTTGTTCTTTATCTTTACATAAGGAAAAGCCCTAACTTCTACTCCATTATTATTGCAGGTGTTCTGCTTTATGCGATTTCCGATACAATAAAGATAATCGTGGGGGAGCCGCGCCCCTGCAACGTTCCTGCGCTTTCATGGATAAACAAGGTTTCGTGCGAAAATACCTTCTCATTTCCAAGCAACCATGCAAGCGTGCTCACGGGACTTCCTTTCTTCTTTGGCAAGTACAGAATTCTCCAAGCCGTTTACATAATATGGCTCGTCTTAGTGCTATTCGGCCGCGTATACCTGGGCTTGCACTACTTTACGGACGTGCTTGCCGGTGTTATTTTAAGCCTTGCTGTTTCATATATAATATTCGCTTACAGGCGCAGGATAAACCGCGTACTTGACCATGCAGTGCTGAAAATACTACCATTTGCCGCTGTAAGCAGGAGGCTTGGAAAAAGCAATGGTGACTTGTAAAGAACACATTCCAATATAGAGGAAATTGAGTCTATGAAAAACAGTACTTTGTATATAATAATTATTGTAATAGTCGCAGCTGCAGTGCTCGCAGCTTACTTTAATTCAGCGCACGGAGCTCCAACATCTTCGCTCATAGGCAAACAGGTGCCAGTATCTACGCTATCGCTCATGAAAAGCATAGCAATGAACTCTACCCTTGCAGAAGCAATAGGCTCCGGTTCGGCAGGCAATCCTCCGCTTTCTGAGAATGGCACACCTCTTTATGTAGACAACAAGCCCACTGTGGTATATTTCGGCGCCGACTATTGTCCATACTGCGCCGTGACGCGGTGGGGCCTTATACTTGCACTGATGCGCTTTGGAAACTTCACACTTTTGCATTATATGCAGGCAAATGCTAACGATCCAGCAGGCCCTAATACCCCTACCTTCTCATTTTACAACTCCTCATATTCAAGCAGCATAATCAATTTCATGTCAGTAGAAACCCTCACAAGGAATGAGACACCGTTGCAGGCGCCCAACGCTATAGAAAACGCAACATTCGACAAATACGACCTTAACAATCCACAGCTTCCTTCTAGCGAGCGAGGCGGCATACCATTCGTAGATTTCGGCAATAAAAGCGTTCAGGACGGTGCAGAAATTAGCCCGCTTCTAATTTATAAGCTAAGCTGGGGGCAGATTCTGCAGGATTTGAATAACCCAAATTCTACAGTCGCCCAGGCAATAATAGGCAACGCTAATGTATTTACTGCGCAAATATGCCGCATAGACAATAACACTCCAGCAAACGTGTGCGATCAGAATTATGTAAAGCAAATACTGCAGTTTGGCTAAACTACTGCACTACTACATTGCAGAGCCGTTAAGATATGCTGCTGCAGGCGGAATCAAAAGACAAGCTTCTGTCTATCGCGATTTATCTCTAATCCGTTACTGTTCCTTTCAAGTTGAAAAGGCCGAAGCCTATGGTCGTTAGACCAAAAATCAACTACATTCCTGTAAGCACTATCATCTTTAACTAGAAATAGTGCAGCTATGGAATCATAGCCTCCTGAACCTGGAGACTTAGCCACAAATGCCCCTTTTTCAACAGTTTTCTCTATTAAATCAGTTATCTCATCGGTCTCTATTGGAACATTGCTTCTTTCACCTAAAGTTTTTGCGAGCCTTCTGCCCGCATTGAAAGACTGTTTAAAGTTTTCCAAATTATCTTCTATGTTTTTCCCTTTATTAATATTCTTTAATGACTCTATCGCTTTTACGTTCTCATTGTTCATTGCATTTATCAATTTATAATACTCCTCAGGAGCGGATTTCTTAAACATATTCACGCTGCCGACCATAGTGGTTGTTATCGCAGCAGCTCCCACAAAATCGGCTACTGCAAACTTTAAATTTTCTGGAAGTTTCATCGGCTCGATACTATAATCCCATTTCCTTTTTATCGCAGAGCTGACATCCTCTTTGTCGAATTCCTGTGGAAATTCCTTTACTATCTCAGGGCTATACCTGGAATATATTATATCACCATAGACTGCAGACGCTATATCAAATCCGCTACCTATCTTGCCAGTCGCAACAGAATGTGATATTTGCGCAAGTTTGTGCAGGGCGTCATCTTTGTTGAATTCGAGACCAAAGTGTTCCATCAACGCACCAATTGCCGCCACAGTGACAGCAGCGCTGCTTCCAAGCCCTGATTTTGATACAGCTTTGCCATCACTACTAATACGGTAAGAAAATGCAGGATCGTTTTTGGTTTTTATTTCGAAGCCTGATAGTGTTGCTCCTTCGTTTAATGCGTGATATAGTACTGCTTGTACAGCAGTTTTAACCAGCTTTAACTCCTGTGGTACCTTAATATCAAGCCTGCCAGACCCTCTATCTAACTTCCCCCTCACATCAGCTCCAAAATCCTCGGCTATTACACGAATCTCGTCATTTTCTAAGCCTTTCAAATAAACGTGCGTGCCCGCATCAACAGAAGTTACATAACCAACATTCTGCTTTTCTAATATAGAGTACCCCCCCAACCAAAGGATTTTGCCATGAGCTTTTGCGTGTAAACTGTATTCCATTCATACACCTATTGGCGCTAATCTATGCTCGTCTATAAGATGCTCTTTGGACACTTTCGGGCCGGCACCCACCCCTGCCTCTATTAATCTCACTCCTTCAATATCTCTTATTGCGTCGATTACTTTATTTTTGTCCCCTTTTCTTGTTATGATGTGTGCGTTAGGCCCCGCATCAAAAGTATATGCCGCTATGTTCCTATTTTCATTTGCATTAAGGTCGTTTATCCTGTAAACGATCTCTCTTGACACATCGTTCATATAAAAGATAGGCGGCCACGTGTCCAGCATGACTGCATGCATATTGTTGCTGTCCCGCATTATGAGATAAGCAAGTCGTTCAAAATCCTTCTTTTTGATCGCTTCTGCTAACTCTACTACAGCCTTCTCAGCGTATTCCACTCTGCTGCTGTACAGAATGCTATTTTCAACAGTCTGCTTCATCCCTGCACGTGATGAAATCTTCTTTTCTTTTTCTGATACTATTGCTATAAGATCGATTATCTCGGGCCAATGCCTATGGTCGGCTATTTGTTCGGCGAACGAATCGCTGCCGTCCTCTTTGCTTCCTCTATTCCATTTAACAAATCCGCCAAATATGCTTCTGCACGCGCTACCACTTCCAGAGCGCGCAATTATAGAAAGCTCTTTCTTAGCCAGATCCAAATCAAGGGCGTCTGCGGCTGCCAAAACCAGTGCTGCAACACCTGAAGCGCTAGATGCGAGCCCTCCAGCAGTTGGAAAAGAATTCACTGAAGCGGCAAGAAAATGAGCCTTCACTTTTGCCATTTTCCTCAAGCTATCTACAACCTTAAGCCTCTCATTCGCGCCCTCTCCTGAAACTAATTCGGGTTTGCCATTTAAGTAGAACATATCTTTGTCTATTTTATCTGAGAATATTATGCTAGTTTTAGTGCTCAGGTTCTCATCTAATGTAATGCTTAGCGAAGAATTATGGGGCAGGATCAATCTTTCATCTCTTTTTCCCCAGTACTTTATTAGAGCTATGTTGGAAGTTGCAATCCATGTAGAGATTTTGTCCATAAAACCCCTTATACCTATGCTTCTATGCAATTAAATCTTAAGCCGTGCATCTTTACTCATTGACTAGGTCTTTAACAACATTTTTATTTTGTGCCATAGGCACTTTTGTTGAAGATATAGCTGTCGTATCCCTTGCTTGCAAAAACAGCTCCTAAACGTTTTGGATCATCGGTAAGTGCAATTGCGATTCCACCGCCCCCTCCTCCACTCAATTTGCATCCATACGCTCCATTCTCTCTTGCGATTGCGACTACCTCGTCAAGACCCTCGCTGGACATCTCCATGTATTTAAGGAGCTCTTGGTTCTTGTACATGAAATTTCCAACTGCCTTCATGTTACTATCGCATAGTGCTTTAAAGCCGTCTCTGCTGCATTTATCGAACAAATTCAGCACCTCCTCTGATTCATCTCCTAATTCAACAAGGCGCTCCTTGAAGTGCCTGACCATATCAGAAGTAGGCTTTTTGCTTCCAGTATCTATTGTTAGCAGTTTAACGTCTGCTTCAATGTGCTCTTTCTTTGCACCTGTAGAATCACTGTAGCTTACAAACCCACCATAATACGATGTGCTCACATCTATTTTTCCACCTCCCTCACTTGTGTGCCTTACTCTTTCTCCATCCCTAGCGATGTCTATTATCTGCGAATCTTCTAGATTGAGATTGCATGCCCTCAGTAAACAAACAGTGAAGGCGGTTGAACATGCAGCACTGCTCGCTAACCCCTTCTGCATAGGGATGTTAGAATTCACCGTAACTGTCCTGCCAAGTACCGCAGCATTGTAGGTGTAGAGAAGCCTCGCAGCGATGACAGCCAATGGTAGCATATTGATTCCAATGTCTTGATGCCTAGACACAAAGGCAGCAATATAATCATTTCTGTTTGTTTGGGGAACGGTTTCCTTTGCTTTGTAATCCCTATACAGCAGAACAAGGTCTTCACGACTGAACTGCCTGCTCTCTCCTAAATCTGGTAGATTTATTGTAAGCAGGTCACCTCCATCATTTGATATGTCGGCAGATGCGTACCTATCTATTGCCATTGCTAATGCAAATTTACCTTCTACAATCGCATGCTCTCCGAAAAATTTGACAACACCAGGCGATTTAACAGTCGTGACATCCCCTCCCAACTGAAGGTTGGGGGCCTTATTGATCTTCATGATGCCACCCGCAGAGTTCCTGCTTCTCCGGCGACTGCCTCCCATGCAGAAGGCCTTACATCGTCTCCACAGGCTTGACTTTTTCTTGATATGCCCTGTTGCAGAACTTTCGCGTGATTTCTGTGGTGCTTTGTTATCTTTGCGTTTTGGTATACGGTGTTATCTGAAAGTGTGGCATACTTTTCTATACCTAAGTGATATGCACGGTATTTATATGCAGTTTTCATGACGTTCATGGTTTAGTCGCATCTCAAAATTTAATATGCATTCTGCGGTTCGCTCTCGCCCCCTATCTGAAGGATAGTGGTTTTCCCGCTAACTTTTATAAAAATACCCTATTGTTACTATCTACTTATATTTACTTCATAATCTTTATAGATATTGCGCCCTACTTCGAAAGAACGCAGTAGAAGTAGCTCCTGCAGCACCCATCCGCGTTTTGTTGCCTTTCGTTATCTCACATTTGTATGTCTTGCCAAGGCAGCAGTTGCGTTTGCGGGATTCTATTCCGGCAAGAGCGGGCGCCGAATCCGATTGCCTTAAGCCTTATTCGGCATAGATATGTGTCCCAGAAACTCCTTTAAGTATATCTTCGAGTTTCATCAGGTTGCCTATGTATGCTTTCCTATTCCTATCGCCTTCAACAAACTTTATGCATGCTTCTACCTTTGGTTTTATGGTTCCTTCCTCAAAAGTACTGAGTATGCTTTGCATGTATCCTGCAGAAGCGCGTTTTATTGGGCCTCTCTTGTTTTTGAAATCCTTGTACACGTAATCCACGTCGGTGAGTATTATTAACCGGTCTGCATCTATGCCGTTTGCAAGAACCAGACTTGCAAGGTCTTTGTCTATAACAGCATCGACCCCCTTAAACGCTTTGCCTATTTTAACTACTGGTATCCCCCCGCCTCCTCCAGCTATCACCATTTCACCCCTTTCAAGCATTTTGCCTATCTCGCCTATCTCTAACACCTCTTTTGGATAAGGCGAAGAGACAACCCTTCTGTAGCCGCCGCCCTCCTTTATATACCGAAAGCGCGCAATTTTGATCTCGGCTTCAAGCTTCCTCTTTGTATAAATAGGTCCGACGGGCTTGGTGGGGTTTTTGAATGCTATATCCTCTTTGTCCACTACGACATGTGTTATAATTGCGCCTATCCCCCTTTTCGCGCCTATTTTGAAAAGGGAATTGCGCAAGGCGGTTGCAAGTATAGAACCAATCGAGCCTTGAGTTTCGGCGTTCATAAGAAAAAGCGGAAGCATTGGAAGTTCCCTCTTCGAGAGTTCATTCTTTATTATCTCGTCTCCCACCTGCGGCCCGTTTCCGTGAGTTATCACTAGCATCGCATTTCTCTTCACTGCCGCCCTCGCAATCGTATCCATAGCTCTGCTCGCATTTCTAATTTCACTCAATGCAAACTGTTTCTCTTTTGGTCCAAGAAGCGCATTCCCCCCAAGTGCCACAACCCATTTCTCCATAATATAGTACCTCACAAAAACTATTTATGTCTTGGTTGCTAGATCAATGTGATAATTATGCATAGTAATAATCCAGAACCGAAAAGCAACCAAATAAAACTTATAATTTTCGACCTTGGCGGAGTGATAATAGATTTTACCGAGGATAAGTACTTTAGCTACCTTAGCAAAGAGAGTGGAATTCCGGCAAGCAAGATATCCAACATCTTTGGTGAATTGATAGAAAAGATGGAATCGGATAGAATGCGGCTTTCCGAGATGGAAGAAATAGTGAAAAAGCGCCTCGGAATAAACAAAAACAAAATACGGTGGTCTAGCGTGTTTTATGAACTTTCTCATGTTAATCAGGATGTTAAGAGCATGATGTTAAAACTCAAGAAAAACTATAGAATCGCAATACTTTCAAATATAAGCAGGAGCCGTTTTCTAGAATCTCTTAAATTAATCAAAGGCGTACCTTATGAGAGGTATTTCGCATCGGTATTTCTACACCTTAGGAAACCAGACCCACGCATATACCTCTATGCTTTACGCAAGATGCATGTACTTCCTGCTGAATCGATTTTCATAGACAACAGGGTAGAAAATGTAAGAGGCGCAGAAGCAGTTGGTATGCACGGCATATTATTTAAAAGCGCAGCAGACCTTGAAAACAAGCTTGCTAAATTAGGGGTGAAATTGCAGTAATGTCTAGTTTAAGTGCTATAATAGAAAGAATAGTGGCGGGGCGCTGGATAGCCGGAGAGCAAATAGATGACGCACTGCGCGAAGCCAAAAGATTTAATGCGGCAGGAATTAGAGCGATAATAAACGAATTGGGCGAGGATTATACAGATATAAAAAGTGTTTCAAAGTCAGTGCATATATTTGAAAGGCTGATCAGCAGAATTCATTCTGAGCATATTCTTGCAGACGTTTCAGTCAAGCCCACCCAGCTGGGCTTGCTCATAAGCAAAAAGCTTTTCGAAGAGAACCTGAGACAGCTGTCCTCTTATGCAAATTCAGTAGGTATCTTCCTGTGGGTAGACATGGAAGACAAACCTACTGTTGAAGATACCATAGACGTTTTTTTCAAAATCGCGCCGCGCAGGAAAATCGGGCTGTGCATTCAATCATACATGAAGCGAAGCATGTCTGATATAAGGAGGCTTGTAAAGGCTGGATTTGTAGTGCGCCTTGTAAAAGGGGCATATTCCCTCTCTGATGAGACTTATAGCACGCGCAGAGAAATAACAGAAAATTACCTTCGCCTAATGCTTTACCTCTTCCGCAACTTGCCCGAGTTTACAATTGCTACGCACGATCTCGGAATTATAGAAAAGGCATTAAAGCTTAACTTAAGATATAAAAGAAAAGTAACGTACGCTATGCTGAAAGGGGTGCGCAACCGGTATCTCAGGTTGCTTTCTGAAAAAGGAGAGCATGTCTCAGTTTACATCCCTTTTGGGAGGGAGTGGGTCGCATACTCGTATAGGCGCCTTCGTGAAGCAGGTCATATGTCGCTTATATTGAAATCTATATTTGAGAAGCAGGGAATTTGAATGGCAAAGCAAAAGAGACCAAAGAAAAGCGAGAATTTCTCTGAATGGTACACAAGCGTACTGATAGATTCAGAGTTTATAGATTACTCCCCAGTCTCAGGTGCGATAGTGTTTAGACCTAACAGCTACTTCGCCTGGGAGGAGATAAGGAAAGCTACGGATCTCATGTTCAAAAATTCCGGGATCCAAAATGTCTACTTCCCTATGTTCATACCAGAGCGCCTCCTTGAAAAGGAAAAAGAGCACGTAGAAGGGTTTTCTCCAGAAGTGGCATGGGTTACTCAAGCAGGCAGCACAAAGTTAGAAGAAAGACTTGCGATAAGGCCCACATCAGAAACGATAATGTATGAGGTTGCAGCGCGATGGATAAAATCTTGGCGCGATTTGCCATTGCGCATGAACCAATGGAACAATGTAGTGCGTTGGGAGTTTAGGCATCCAACCCCATTTTTGCGAAGCCGCGAATTCTTGTGGAATGAAGGACATACTATCTTCGCAACAAGAGAGGAAGCCGAAGCTGAAAGGGAAGAAATACTTGGGATCTATTCAACCATATTAAAGGATTATTTGGCACTTCCAGGCATA
>JAVYYS010000027.1:0-8324 GCA_038876335.1 Candidatus Micrarchaeaceae archaeon
CAGGCCTGAATACGCTTGGATCCATGCCTAGGAGCCTTATGTCTTCGTCCGGTATCTTCGTCAGCCAGTCCCTGAGCTCGTCGGGCTTTATCCTTTCGCCCTCTAGGTAAAATATCGTAGGCCTTTCGAACTTGACTTTCCTTTTCTTCGCCCCGCAGTGCGGGCACTTGCTTGAGAACTTAAGCTTCTTCTGCCCATTGCCTAAGAAAAGCTGTTCAGAGCCATCTGCAAGATCTGCTAGCTCAAGTTTTTTCTTCCCAATGTCTTCGTCACTCATAAGGAGCCTATGGCATTTGTCACAAGTCGACTGAAGCATAAAATAGATTACCTTGGCAAATTCTGGATGTATAACAGGCCTTACCAGCTCTATATGCCCGAAATGGCCTGGGCAGGTCTTTGCCGTGCCTCCGCATGTCTTGCATCTAAAGCCCGGATCTACAACGCCTAGCCTCTGGTCTATCACGCCTCCATCTATAGGATAGCCATCTTCGTTGTATGTATCTGGCACAATCAGCTTAGCTACGCTGATCTTCCTTATGAGCTCTGGGCTCATTATCATGAATTGTATGCTTTCTATAGACTCTGCCTGCATGCTCACTCACTCTTCAATTTTACGTTCGTCCGTATGTGCAGCGAATTAATCTCGTAAAGAAGCAACTTGAAAGCATTGCTTATCTCAACCTTTTCAAGGTTGTTACCTCCGCACATCGGGCAGACTGGCACGTTTTTTATGTAATTGAAGTAACCTATGTCTCCGCAGTCTTTGCACATCCAGATTGTAGTCTTGTCACTTTGTTCTAGCATCCTCTCCTTTATAAGGAGGCTTGCGCCATGACCAACAAGCGCATCTCTCTCCATCTCACCGAATCTCATGCCCCCTCCCCTTGCCTTGCCCTCCGTGGGTTGACGGGTTAGTATCTGGACGGGCCCTCTGCTCCTGACTTGGAGGTGGTTTATGGTCATGTGATAAAGCCTGTTGTAGTATACCACGCCCATGAACAGCTTAGATTCGAATGCTTTGCCTGTTCTGCCATCATAAAGAGTCTCATCGCCGAACTTGTCGAAGCCGTATCCCTCAAGCGTTCTGCCGAAATCTTCCATCGCCTCTACTCCATTAACTGAGAAGGTAGTGCCATCAAGATGCCTGCCTGAAAGAGATGCTGCCTTAACGCCTAGCATCTCCAGCATGTGCCCAACAGTCATTCTGCTTGGAAGGCTGTGCGGATTGAGCAGGAGGTCTGGCACTATCCCTTCGCGCGTGAATGGCATATCCTCCTGGTTAACGATAAGCGCCACAACGCCCTTCTGTCCATGCCTGCTCGCAAACTTGTCCCCGAGCTCCGGCACAGTTATGGTCCTTACCCTCACCTTTACTATCTTAGTGGCACCAGAAGTTTCGGTAAGAAGCACATTGTCCACAACGCCTTCCTCCCCCATCCTTAGAGTGGTGGAGTTGTCCATGCTTTTCTCTTCGCTTATGCCGAATGTTGTCTGCTCCTCAAGGAACCTCGGGGGCGAAGTCTTGCCTATAAGCACGTCGCCTTCGTGAACCTCTGTCTCTTTCTCTATCAATCCATCCTCGCTTAGCTTTGCATAGGCGTGCTCGCCAAGGTAACCTTCTGTGGAAGGTGGGGGTATCCTTATTTTGTCTTTCTGGCCGCCCGGGTATCTCCTCTCCTCGTCGGAGTAAGTCCTGAAGAAGACGCTGCGCCCAAGACCACGGTCCACAGCTGCCTTGTTAAGCACAACCGCATCCTTCATGTTGTATCCATAATAAGTAGAAAGTGCAACTACGAAGTTTTGGCCGGATGAATGCTTTTCTAGGCCGAGAGTTCTAAACGCTGCACTTGTAAGTATTGGTGCTTGCGGATAAAAAAGAAGGTACGACCTTGCATCATACCTATTGTTGAAGTTGAAAGCGTAAACACCCTGGCTCTGCTTCATGAAATTGGAGCTGATTGCGTGCCTTCCCATCTGATTGTGGTCTGTATAAACATTAAGGTTTACTGTAAGACCAAGCATATAGGCTGGGTCGATTACAACATGGGTAGTTTCTGGAGTTATGGAGTCTTCGCTCGCAGCGATAAGAGCGTCCTCTTCCTCTTCTGCATCCAGGTACTCTACAATTCCGCGCCTAACCAGGTAATTGAAGTCTATCTCCTTGTTCGCAAGCTTCTGCCTTAGCTCTGGGGTTAGTTTACTCACACCATTTTCAACTATAATGTATGGGGCGCGAACCCTGCCCTTGTCGGTATTGATATGCACTTCATCAAGCTTCTTTACATAGGAGACGTTTACCTCTCCGGAGATGAGCCCCTGCCGCCTGTTTTTCCTTATTTCAGCGACAAACGCCTTGCCGTCGGCTACCCGCGTCAGCTCCTTGCCATTCAGATATACCCTGCATCTGTTATCAGTGCTCAAGAAAACACTTTATAAAAGCTTGAGTTCCTTAAGTTTGCCCTTCAGCTGCTCTTCATCAGCCCCAAATGAAACCCGCGCGGTAATGGCAAGATACCTCGTAAGGCCGACCTCCCCGCCCTCAGGCGTTTCACTAGGGCAGATCTTACCCACATGCGTGCCATGAATATCTCTCGCCTTGAAGTGTGCATGTTTCTTCGCAAGAGGAGACTTTATCCTGCGGAGATGCGCAAGCGTGCTAACCATGTTAAGCCTGTCCAGGACCTGCGAAACACCTGTATATCCACCAGGCCATGCGCCGGTGCCCATCGAATACAGCAGCTTTTCCGTTAGGGTGTCGGGGTTTATGCTTGTGCGGACAGAGAGCTTCCTTCCCCTCGCGATGGTCCTCTCTACATGGTACTTTATGTCCTGTACAAAGGACTTGAAAGACTCATTAAAAAGGTCCTCAAGCAGGTCGCCCGCGAACCTCACGCGCTTATTCGCATAATGGTCCTTGTCGTCCTGCTTTATGTATTTGTAGGCTATAAGGGAGTTCCTTTCGGCCATCCTGAGCAGGTAGTACGCCTTGGCCCTTCTTGCTTTCTCGTCTATGCCAAGATGCGGAAGAAGATACGTATCGATCTGCATTTCAGCGCGCTTCTCCTGGTAGCTTTTTGACTGGCTAGGCACTGAAATCCTGCCTACCTCGCCCAGTGCGTCGCTTTGGCTCATGTCCTTAGCTTTGCTCATCTCTATGTTAAGCACGAGATCATTTTTGACATCTGCATTTGTGGTGCTGTCGAGAATCTCATTCATAGTCAGACCCAGCGCACGCAATACCAACACCAGATCTATGCCCTTTGTTACCTTAGGAAACGAGATGGTAAACATCCCGTACGCATCCCTCTCTACGCTGCACCTGCTCTTGAAGTTTAGCGTAGTGGAGAATATCTTCGAGACGACGTTCCTCCCGCTTTTAGAACTCATTACGCGGTTTGGGGCAAGATCCTCTATACCTATAAGCACGCGCTCAGTGCCCCTTATTATGAAATAGCCTCCAGGATCATCAGGATCCTCCCCACTCCTTATAAGCTGTTCCCTGCTCATATTTTTAAGATAGCAGAGGTCACTCTTTACCATTACGGGCAATTCTCCTATGAATATCTCACCTGTGCTGTCCCGCTTCTCTATACCGCTGATCATCGGAGTGTATGTTATATACATGCCTGATGAATAAGTCAGGTTCCTCGATATAGCCTCGTTGGGCGTTATGCTTCTTGTGGAGCTGTCAACCTCTATTACTTTTGGCATCTCAAGCCGTATGCCACTCAGCTTTATCGCAAAATCAGACACGTCTGGCTCTATCACGCTGTGGTTCTCTATAATCTTTGGAAGCGTTATGCTCGTAAACCTATTATAGCTCTCAAGCTGGTGCTGCACTACGGAATTAGAGTTAAGATAGGATTCAAGCAGTTCATGGCTGGTGCTCATGCACTTACCTGAGAAATGAATTATATATTATCCACTACCACGCGGTAGTAGATGTACTTTCCAGTCGGGTCGTCCCTATAGATTGCTACTAGTTGCCCTGGCTTGGGGTTTAATTTTGCAATTTGCGGATCAGATTTTAATATACGCGGAAACTTCTCTAAGGGCGTTTCGAGCTTTTTAATTACCTCCTCTGCTTTCTTGTCGTCAAGCAACTCATGCTTGACTATAATGTCAAAATCATAATCCAACAGCTCACCAAAAGATATAACTAGAGAGTCGCGTACCTAGAGCAGCGGGCCAAGTCTTTATTTTCTTACCTAAGAAACAAATAAATACCTTATGAAAACTAGCATTTACTGGCAAACAAGAATAATGCGCACATAAGCCTGTGCACCACAATAGCGCGTTGAATGGAAATTATCAGCGGCTGCGACCTTTCTTCTGTTGCTGCGACTCCATTATCTTCATGATATATTGGAATTCTTTGGCGAAAGCGCGCGAAGAATCGAACAACATTGCCACCCCAACTATTCCAAAGATAGTTATGAGCGACACCATGGATATAAACAGGCTGAACGTTGCTGAAGCGTTTACTTTAGACAGCAGATAGGGTTGCGGGCTAAGCAAGGAGTGAAGCTCTAGCAACCCAATTATGAAGATGATCCAAAGTGCTAGCGCACCGAATGCGATTTCGTTATATCGGTGGCGGAATATCACCGCGACTGAGATATAAAATATCCAAAGTATCCCACCAAAGCTAAATAGAAATATCAGAGGTTCTATGTAGCTATTGAAAAACAGCACCGGAATGAAGAAAGCTATAGTCCCAACAGTTATTGTAAATAACCAGAGGGCGGTGTGCCTGCTGTGCTCTCTGTGCTCTACCTCGCTCATATAACGCACTGTTGAGATGTGGGCATGAATGAAACTGGATACGAGTACCAGCACTGTCACAGCAATGAGCAGTATCCAAAACGCAAAAGAGGCGGCGTAGTTTGTATATAAAAATTCTGAAGTCATTGCTGAGAAGGCAATGCCTATAGAGAGCGCGATAGAAAAAGTAAGCATCGACACCCCTATTGACCTGCGGTAGGAGAACACCCAGTATCTTTTTATATGCTCCCTCACATATTTCATAAGAGTACCGTGCGGCAGGCATGCGTAGAACGCATGCTACACTGCCTATATTATTTTTCATTCGGTATTAAAAAACTTTCTCTCCAATCCTTCAAAATGCAAAAGGCATAATGCAGGGATAGCAAAGTATGGACAAATGCGGCGGGTTCAGGGCCCGCTCCCTTAGCGGGTTCGGGAGTTCAAATCTCCCTCCCTGCACACATACGAATTTGCAGCAGGCGAAAATGGGCGATCCGCTTTCCTCTATCTCTGCTATTATTATTTTTGCATAGAACTACTTGCCCAAAAAAGTGAAACGCCGGGATTGGGATTTGAACCCAAAATTCCCAGAGGGAACCAGATCTCGAGTTTCGCCAAATTTCTGGCGCGTTACCAGTTTCCGCCATCCCGGCAAACCAACAAAAACATAATGCGAAAGGCACACAAAATCTTTTATAGTTGTGCATCTCTTAGCTACTCATTGCACAGAGAGATTTTGGCCTATGCCAATCATAATTTTGCGAATAGGTTTTATAAATGGTGCTGTAAGGATGCTGTAAGTTGGTTTGCAGAATAAGTATGCGACAAAGAATTAGAATAAAGATATAAAATGAAGGTACAAAAGGCAGGATTAAGGTAGATAGGTCGTAATAATAGATAAATAGAAATAGGTAAGCATATAAACAGATAAACACTATAAAAGCTGGTTGAATGATTTACAGAACCAATGGTTTTACTGTGCGCTTGATTACAGTTGCGCTGTTTGTGCTGCTTGCACTTGCAGGGCTTGCATTCTCCACATATTTATTCATAATAGCAAGAAGCGTATACATGTATCTTATTGCTTTGACCTTCTTCACACTCTCAGTAGTATCAAGCTTCTTCAACATTTTCGCGGCATACTGGTATTACAAAGCATATTTTTACGGAGATTATCTTAAACATATAAAGCGCGGGCTTAAACCTTTCACGCATATGCCGACTGTTGCGATTGCGGTGCCAATTTACAATGAGGAACCGAAAGTTGTTGAAAAGACGTTTGCGAAGTTGATAGAACTTGATTACCCTCGCGATAAGATAAGATATTATATGCTTGATGATTCCAGCCAACCAGAAATAGCCGAAAAACTACGGGATATAAGTAAAACTTTCGGGATAACGTACCTACATAGAACATGCAGGAGGGGATATAAAGCGGGGGCACTTAATGACATGCTTAAGATTTCAAATGAGGAGTTTATAGCTATATTTGATGCTGATGAATATCTGATAAACAAGAAGTTTCTTTTAGACATACTCCCATATTTCCAGAATGAAGAACTTTCTTATGTACAAACCGAAAAAAGAACTGCAAAAGGTACCTTCTTCTCAGACTCTGTAGATCTTTTCAATGCCTTTTTCTTTAAGTTTATACAAACAGCAAGAGCGCTTAACAACACAGCAATTTTTGCAGGGTCGTGTGGAATAATAAGGCGCAGTTCTCTCGATAAAGTCGGAGGCTTTCCTGAATACGTGATAGAGGATACCTTCTTCAGCTTCGAATCTGATAATCATTCGTTCAAGAGCCTCTACATACCAAAGGTTTATGCGCTTGGCAGACCTATAAAAACTTTCAGCGCACTCGCTAAACAGCAGTGGAGATACAACTATGGCGACACACAGTTCCTTGGGTATTTCATAAAAAAACTTAAAAGAAAGAGGAAGGTAAAAAATGTGGCAATGCTCTCAAGCATTGATTATATAGCACATGGTTTCGGTCTCAACTACCTTTCGCTTGTATTAATTATATTCACATTTGTTTCGGTACTCATTGTATTCTCCTCTTTCCCGCTCAGATCTCTGACTCTTAACGAGCTCTTCAACATAAAAGACATTACTTTTGACCTGCAGGCGTTTGGAATCATTGCGTTTACCCTTTCCCTATTCATACCTGTGATTCTGACAAAGGTCTACTTCAAGTCCATAAGCAAAGGCGTAATGATATTCATACTCAATTTCGCCCTGGCATTTATCAGGACCAAGGCGGCTATTGCAGCAATGCTCAATGCAGATCCAAAACCACAATGGCAAAAGAGCAAAAGCAAAAGCGGAGATCTTCTGCATTCGCTGGGCAATACCAAATTCGAAATATCATTCGCATCTCTGCTCTTTGTGCTTGGATACATTTCGATAATGTTAAACAGCAATATTACAGGCGGGCTCTGGCTGATGTGGTATGGAGCGCTGTATTCCATCGCTACAATACTACTATACAAGTACGGATGATGATTATTTGATATATGTAAAGATACATAATACACAAAATGGCAACATCTTAGCCATGTGCGATGAAGAGCAAATAGGCAAAGTGCTTAAAGATGGTGATGTAGTTATAAACATAAAGGATTACTCAGAATTCTATAAGGGAGAACTGATTAATGAAAAGCAGTGGAAATGGTATGGAACTGTGATATATTCAGCAAATATTATTGGGAAAAGGTCGATAGATCTTGCAATAAAAAGCAACATTATAAAAAAGGAAAATGTAAGACACGCGGCAGGTGTACCCTATGCGCATGCATATCTGGTAGATTGAAATTTTAGGCTTTATCCCTCGCTTAAATCTAGTATTGCTTTTGCTATATCCCCACCAGCATTTTCTAAGGCTTTCCTTGCTTCCTCTGCGCTTTTTCCAGTTTTTTCTTGCACTAGCTTTATGTCTTCTTCAGATATCTCGGCGTGCTGGGATAGTGCTCCAGAAACCTTCTCCTCGACTTCACCTTCTACCTGGAACTGCACGTGGCCCTGCATTTCGATCCTTGTAACTTGCGGAGAGTTTATAACGATTTCTTTATCGGGGCATGATATTACAACTCTACTTGCGTCTACGTCGCTTGATTTTATTCCCATCTGGTCCATCATGCTTTTCAGCTTTCTAGGATCTATATTTGGCATCATAGTACCATCATTTTTACAAGTTATGTATTATGTATTTAGCGTATGGTTTATGGGCCCGAGGAGAGTTGAACTCCTGTCTCCAGCGTGTAAGGCTTGTGCGCTTTCGCTTGGCATCGTAACCGCTGGACCACGGGCCCATTAATACAGATTGTAGTGCGCTGCATAGAGCACACATCTGCAGATGGCGACACTCTTTGTTTCAACCATTCATTTCTTACCTAAAGACCTATATATCCATATGGCTTACTCTATTCTACGGTGTTGAATTTTAACCCTCATGCAGGCAAGAGCTTTTACATAATCATACAACCTATGGGATCGGTATCATATGCATGGGTTTTGCTGTAGAAAAATAAGGGCTGGCTTAAATTTTATTTCCT
>JAVYYS010000028.1:0-8186 GCA_038876335.1 Candidatus Micrarchaeaceae archaeon
TTCCTATCCCAAGCCATACTTTTCTTAAACTGTAACAACTAAACGAAAAATCAAAAGCCCCAGGAGGGAATTGGACCCTCGACCTCCTGTTTTCCCATCTTGATTAAACTTCTTCTAGGAAGTTTACGAGACAGGCGCTCTACCACTGAGCTACTGGGGCGCGTACTTAGAATCGTCAAGTATTATAAACCTTTAATGTACAAATTAAAAAACATTCCATTTGATTGAATGCGGTGCGAGAGTTAATGGTTGATATAGACAATGCCGGGGCCGGGCCTTCTTCAGGCAGTGGCCCGCAGGCTGTGGACAAAAGCAATGCGAACGCTACCGGCCCAAACATCCCAGGCGGCGCCGGCCAGACCGCCCCGCAACCAGTAAAATTTGATGTCACCCCGGAGAGTCCAATCGGGGCAGGCCATCCCTCTGCCCCTCCGAAAAAGATCAAAAGGATCAGGCCTTTCCCTGTAGTGCGCCTGCTTGTACTTGCTGTAATCGTGGCGCTCGTGGCGGTGCTCGCATTCGTGTATATAAGCAGGCCGCATGTCTCGCCGACTACTTCAACCATATCTACAACTACAATAAAGCAATCCAGTTTTTCAAAGATAAACTCTTGCTCCTCACTCGGCAGCCCAGGTACATATTACCTCTCCTCTGACATAAAGTATAAGCCCCTTTCTGGAACCTGCATAAACATAACGGCGAGCAATGTTTCTCTCATCTGCAACGGCAACTCGCTTACGGGCTCTGGGCCTTACGGCAGCGTACCCCCATTTACTTATGGCGTGGCGCTTCACCGTGTTTCAAACGTGCTCATAACCGGCTGCTCAATATCAAACTTCTCCTATGGTGTAGCAGTGTACAGCTCAAACAACATAGTGTTGCGCCTCAACAATGTAACGCGCAACCCTATGGCGGAGATACTGCTCAACGCCACACGCAGTTCAAACATCTCAGAAAACTACCTCTCTAAGTCCTTAAGCGGCTATGGCTCCCTCTACCTCTCAAACAACTCTACCAACAATATTGTGCTCAACAACACCATCGCATTAGGCGCGCTGGTAGGGGTAAACGTGAATTCTTCAGGCAACAGGTTTGTAGACAACTATATCTACGGCTCGCCAAATTCATTCTCATGTGCGCTCCGTAGCGGCCTGATTGGCAGTAACAAAGCTTCCGGAAATATATGCACGAATGAAACAGGATGCAGTTTCCTTTCCTGCAAGGGCATCAATGCCCCTCCCAACATATCTGCGATTACACTTTCTAAGTCAATAGATTCGTGCGGCTCTATAACCTTCCCTGGCACGTACAGACTTTCCGGCAATGTCTACATGGATCAGATGCTCAATACCTCCAACCCTCTTGCCGCAGGCATACCTTGCATAAGCATATACTCCCCAAACGTTGCCCTAAACTGCTCTGGCTTCTCTGTAGCCAATGCCACTACGGCAATATACGTGCATAACACCGACAATGTGAGCCTTTCTGATTGCAGGATCGCAAACTCAAAAATAGGCGTATCTGTGTTCAGATCCAGCAGAGCAGACATGCAGAACATTTCTTCCTATAATACCGGCACTGCGTTTTCGTATGTTGATTCAAATGGGAGCATCGGTTCAGGAATTTCCGCGCAGGGAGGCACATACGGCATATACCTTAGCGGCTCCAGCACCATAACTTTGACTAACTTCAGGCTTTACAACAATACCTACGGGGTTTACGTAACCGGATCGCTAGGCAACGCGTTCTCCAATGGTAATATAGCCAATAGCACCAAGTTCGCGGTATTTGCAGCTACTGATTCCGCCAATGCAAGCGACAACTTCATGCAGTCAACATCATGCGGGCTAACCAATGCGGCCTGGGCCCCATGCGCGCAGCATCTCTCTGCTTCAGCCACCTTCTATCCTGTAAGCTCATGCGGCGTAATAAATAGGCCAGGCAACTATACCCTGCAGAACAACCTCGTTCCTACCAGCCCCCAGTGCTTCACCATAAAATCCTCTAACGTCGCGTTCAACTGCGCCTATCACAGCATAACACTCTCATCCTCAAACCCTGCAGCCTCAGCCTTCACTATGGGAGGCCTTAGCAATGTAAGCATAAGCAACTGCACCGTAAACAATTTCCCATATGCAGTTGAGGCGTACAACTCTTCAAAAGTCAATATAAGCAAAGTAGACTCCGCCAACGCAAGAATTGCGATCATGCTTTCAAATACCATAAACGGAAAGGTAAGCGATAGCTTAATCAGCGGTGCATCTAATACTAGTATCTATCTGAACAGGACAAGGAATTTGACCATTGTAGACAATAATATTACCGGCACCGCCTCTGATATAGGAATACTCATTTCCAATTCTACGCAGAACATGGTTTTTGGAAATTCTGGCAAGAAGAACGGCGTTGGCCTGTACGTGAAAGGGGATTCTCTAAACAACACGATCTTCAACAACACGATGCAGATCAGCTCCACGAGCGACTACGCCTGCTCGCCGCAGGACAGCGGCATAGGCGCGGAGAATGGTGGAATAAACTACGGCACTACAAAGCAATTGTGCCACTGGCTTGCCGCAGTTTCTCCCATCTCGCCGCTTCCTTCATGCACAGCCTTCCTTACTCCAAGCTCTGTGCAGCTTACTTCTGATTATGAATACACGAGCGGCTCCATATGCTTTGGAGTATATGCGAACGGCACGAGCATAAATTGCAATGGCCACACCATTATATCGAATTCGAACGGAACCTTCGCATTTTTCAAGAATTCGCAGAGCTCCTCTTTGGAGAACTGCTACCTCAAGGGCTTCTCCTCTCCAGTGAAAGCCTATAATTCGAGCCTTAGTGTAATTAACAATACGGTCTATGCATACACTCCAGATTCCACAGGGGTAGGTATAGTACATTCGAGCAACATCAACGTGAGGCAAAACAACATCTATTCTAACGGGGTAGGTATAGCCCTTTCGAATGACTCTTCTGGTTCTTTGCTTAATAATGTTGTAAATGCGAGCTCTGTAGCGTATTTGATATCAGACTCTTCTGGCCTCGATGCAAAAGTAGATACCTCAACATATTCCAGCGGCCTTGGTGTCTCGCTTATCAACTCCACCGCGTCAAGCTTCCAGGACAACAACTTCTACGGCGTAGCGGGTGGCATAGTATGCAGCTATGCCTCGCAGGGCGCCTCTAATAATACGGATTTGGGAGGCAACATCTGCTCCTCTGGCATCGACTGCGGCTGGATTTCCTTGTCAAAAACCACATGCCATTGAGCTAGAGCAGTATTGCACATGGTTGTGGGTATAAGCCCAAATTGACCTTTAAAATAGCCGCATATTTAGGTCGGAAAAGGCCACTTATAGGTTGAGAGTGCGCAGATATTTATTTTTTGCTTGTATGCTTTAAGATGGTGTATTTATGCAGTTTCTCGAGCTATCTAAATATTACGACAAGCTTGAATCTACTTCATCTAGGCTAGGCATGATAGATATACTTAAAGATACATTTAAAGAAGCCGACAAGGATGAGATAGGAAAAATAATCTATATAACGCAGGGTGTGCTGGCTCCGCCATTCGAAGGTGTGGAGTTTGGCCTTGCCGAGAAGATGGCTGAGGAGGCGATTTCCATTGCGACTGGATACAGAAAAGAATCAGTAAATGCGCTTTACAAAAAGACAGGCGATTTGGGCACAGTAGCTGAACAGCTGGTCTCCGAGTCAAAACTTAGGCGGATGACCGCTAGAAAGTATTCTGTAGGTGAGGTATATGACTCAATGCTAAAAATATCTAAGAGCTCAGGTGCAGGCAGCAAGAACATAAAGGTCAAGACCTTAGCCGACATGATTGCTTCCTCTACGCCACTTGAAGCGCGGTATATAGTCAGATATCCGCTTGGCGAGCTAAGGATGGGCGTCGGAGATGCAACAATACTTGAAGCCCTTTCCGTTGCGTTTACTGGCGGGCGTGCCCTAAAGCAGGAGCTTGAGCATGCTTACAATATCTGCAGCGATCTCGGATTGGTGGGCACTACTCTGATGTCAAAAGGCCCCCCAGGCATAAAGGCTTTCAAGGTTTCTATCTTCAAACCGATAAGGCCAGCGCTCGCTGAGAGGTTGCCAACTGCAGAAGAGATACTTGAGAAGATGCACAACAAGGCTGCAATAGAGCAGAAGTATGATGGTTTCAGATGCCAGGTGCATAGAAAGGGCAGAGAGGTAAGGCTCTATTCCAGAAGATTGGAAAATATAACTGAGATGTTCCCAGATATAGTGCACTCTGCACTCGTGGAGCTGAAGCCAGATTCCTTTATACTGGAAGGGGAAGCCTTGGGGTTCAATGAAGCGACGAACGAGTTCATGCCATTTCAGGAAACAATGCAAAGAAAGCGCAAGCACGGAATAGAGGAGAAGAAAATAGAAATACCATTGCACTTATTCGCATTTGACTTGATGTATCTTGACGGAAAAGATTACCTCAACGAGCCGTATGAGAAGAGGCGAGAGGCGCTTGAGAAGGTAGTTGCTGGAGCCAAAACTATAGTTCCATCTACCAGGATAATAACCAGCTCTCCAAAGGAACTTGAGCGCTTCTTTGAAGACTCAATAGAGAAGGGGCTTGAAGGTATAGTGGCAAAGGATCTAAACTCCCCATATATTGCTGGCGCAAGGAAGTTTTCGTGGATAAAGATGAAAAGGAGTTATATGGGCAAGCTTTCAGACACGATAGATGTAGTAATAGTAGGGTATTACCTTGGCCATGGGTCGCGCTCAGAATTCCAATTCGGTGGCTTGCTGTGCGCTGTATACAACAAGAAGCGCGACATGTTTGAAACAGTATCAAGGCTTGGCACCGGTTTTACTGAGAAGCAGATGTCGGAACTTAAATCGTTGCTTGACAAATCAAGGGTAAAAAGCAAACCTGCGCGCGTCGATTCGCTGATAGAACCCGATTTCTGGGTTTTGCCAAAGTATGTTGTTACTGTAAAAGCAGATGAAATAACAAAGTCACCTACCCACACGTGCGGTCGTGAAAAGCACGAAGGTGACGAGTTCGGCTATGCGCTCAGGTTCCCTAGGCTTGTTGGAGAAGAAGCAGTAAGGGCTGACAAGAGCATTGAAGATTCTACTACAACTGAAGAGATAATAGAGATGTACAAAAACCAAAAACGCGTCAGAATCGAAGAGAAGTGAAAGCAAAGCTCAAAATTATATTTTCCTTGCAACCTCTATAATCTTTGAGAATTTCCTTATGCCTAGCATTACATCTTTTATCTTAGGATTGAGCTTATAGCCGAGGCTGTAGCCTATGTCCGTCCTTATGTGGGTGGGCTGTATAACGTTCAGGTCAAGGGAAAGTTCTCTGAGGGTAAGGATAAGCGTCTTCCTAGTAAACTTTTTCTCGAGCACAGAATAGAGCTCCCTTGTAGTCCTTGGAGACTTTACAAGAAGGAGTTCCAAAACCGCATAATTTGGCCTACTTATCATCTTTCTAAGGGCCCATATATTGTCCTGCGGTTTTTCTTTCTTAATCATAGTTATTTTTTGCCTAATAAGTTTTATAAACCTTTTTATCTGAGTGCCACATTGTCAACATAGGTATACCGCTGTTCACCAGCCTACATCTAAGATTATCGCCCTTTTAATGCATAAGTATTTAAATTTTTAGTTAGATAAATAATTGTATACTAAAGTAAATGATTTTATGAGACTACGCCTGCTGCAAAGGATGCTTTCTCTAAAGAAATTCCAATCTGCTAACGCCGCCCCAACAAGGATGTCTTTTTCTATCCTGTTTGATTATCCAGATGCGCCCAACAGCTATATGAAGTTCAGGGCCGTAGGGCATCGTGGCAATCTCTCGATCTATTCAATTGTAGCACCAAGCATCTCCCTCTCAGACTACGACGTGCTAGCTAATGTAAAGACAGAGACTATAGAAGAGCTAGTTCTGCACAGTGCCGCCAGAACAGGCGAAGCAAAAGACGATATGGCTCTGGCAAGGAATATTGCTGCGGAGAAGATTTCCTCCTATGCTACTAGCGAGAACAAAGAGTTGCTTGCAGAACTGGTCGCCCATGATACTGTGGGCTATGGGCCATTCAGCCTGCTGATGGAGGACTCTGGGAATATAGAAGAGATAATGGTGAATGAACCCACTTCAAGCATAACTATCTACCACTCCACTCTAGGTTACTGCAGGACAAACCTTGCATTCCGGGGGGAGCGTGAATTTCGCTATATGCTAAACAAGATGATAGAAGGAACAGGCAAAGAGGTAAATTCGCTTACTCCGATAATCGACGCCCAGCTCCCTGATGGTTCGCGGGTGCATGCACAGCTTGAGCCATATGCGGTAAGAGGCGCCAGCGCGTCAATAAGGCTTTCAGGCAGCAAACGCCTTGGCATCAGGGAACTGCTGCAGAATGGAACAGTAAGCGCCGAAGAGCTCGCATACCTTTGGCTTTCTATAGAACTGGGCTTTAACATCATCATAGCCGGAGCCCCTTCTTCAGGGAAAACTACGCTACTTTCGGCGCTTTGCGTTTTCATACCAAAGCATAAGCGCGTAATAAGCGTTGAAGAAGATGTGAATGAACTTAAGCTTGGGTATTATCTGCCAAATAATGTCGCCCTTCAGGGCGAGTCTTCAAGTGGTGGCGTACGCATAGGAGAGCAGGTAATCAATGCTCTTCATATGCGCCCAGATATTCTAATCGTTGGTGAGGTCAGAGGCCAGGAAACGAAAGAGGTATTTTTCGGTGCTAATGTCGGGGTGCCATTTGCAACTACGATGCACAGCAATACAGACAAAGCCTCTCTAATAAGTAGGCTCACCTCAAAGCCTATGAGCGTTGAGCCGCAATCTCTTCATGCCCTTGATGTAGCAGTAATGATGGGCGCAGAAGGACTTGGCCGTAGGAAGATAGAGAAAATAGTAGAGTATAAATGGGTTTCAAAGGGCGAGGTCGACGCAACTGATGCCGGAGCGGAAGGTTATATTGCAGGGGAGGCGTTTAACAATGGTGTGATGCTTGATCTCGTTAGGAGTTCTAAGATTCTGTCAAAATATGCGAATTCGGCTATGATTGGCAAAAACCTTGCGATCAAAGAGCTGAAAAAACGCGCAGCTTTCCTAAACAGGCTTGCGTTGCAGGATCCCGGTAGTGTGGACGCAGCCGAATATGTAAGAAGCTACGGCGTAATTTCATGAGAGTGGGATTTGAGATAAGATCATTGGCTAGTGGAATAAAAGGGTTGGACGCATTTAACATCGTTTCTGCCGCGGTTATGTCTGTTGGATCTATCATTCTATTGTCAAAGCTATTTGGTGGATACCTCCTTTTAATTGCTTCCTTGATCGCGCTCTCATTTTTCGCGTTTTTGATCTATTTGGAGCTCTTTTTTGCCGAGAAGCGCAGCGCCTCGAATGCATCGCGGTCGATGCTGCGCCTGCTTTACAGAATAAAGTCTGGCATGTCGCTTGCGGGCATGCCATTCCATTCATGCATTGCACGCGAGTCGAAATCCGGAGCACATGGCCAGATTGCTTCAGCATTGATAGAGATAAGGAACAGGATGTCATTCGGCCAGGATTTTTATGAAGCCGTGCAGTCTACAGCATTTGACAGCGCAGAGCCCAGGCGCGCCTTTGGATCGCTGTCCGAAGCGTACAGGCATAGCATGGATATGTTCCTTGCTGTAAAGCACGCTTATAACTCCATGTTAAAAGACCGCCTTGAAAAGATAGAGCGCTCTTCTCTTTCCCTGCAAAAATATTCCTCAGTTAGTATGGTAACTGGGGCTATTGTGCCTTCGTTCATGCTATTTGCCTTTATAGGGTATTCGATAATGAAAGGCGGCCCAATGCCTCTTTTTGCATTCGCTGTGCTCTTCTCAATTGTATTGCCTTATGTTTTCTTATCAATTCGCATGATTCAAGCTGGTCTGTATGAGATTTAAAATGAAGCACAGAACACAGTTTGGCCTTTTACCCAATTCCTTAGTAGCACTTTTGCCGCGGTACTTCATAATCATGTTCTCTTCACTTTCTATCATTTTCTCTGTGCTCTCGCGGATTTACGCCTCTGCAGTGTTTGCAGCATTTTCAGTCGCATCATTTCTTTTGGTTAGAAATCACTCAAAAAATCCAGAAGTTGACAGCAGCGCAATGGAAATGATTGATAACA
>JAVYYS010000029.1:0-7732 GCA_038876335.1 Candidatus Micrarchaeaceae archaeon
TTACATATGGTGATTATTGTGGTAAAGGTTTTGCAATTATTGCGGAACCTATAGGCATGGATGCATGTGACAGTGACAATTATTTCAGTAGTATTCTAAGTGCACCTAAAGATAAATGGGCATTTGTGGCTTTTGAAATAACAGGAATGTCTGCAGGAGCTACAAGGATATGGTATTTAAATACACAGAACATAACTGCTGCTCTAGCAAACAATTATTCTGCACCATCTCCTACTCTAATATACATCGGTGATGATTCTGTTGGTGGAAGTGGTGAGTATACAGATTTCAATGGTTCGATAGCCAACATCCAACTTTACAACACCACCCTTTCAGCAAGCGAAATTCAGGCTATCTACCAAGAAGGCATAGGCGGCGCTCCGATAAACTTGCAGAACCTTGTGGGCTGGTGGCCGCTGAACGGCAACGCCAACGACTACAGCGGCAACGACAACAACGGTCAAGCTACAAATGTGACTTATGTCACGAACTGGTATTCCGGCTACACGCCACCATAAAATTCTGTATAAAAGCATCGAAGAAATCCGCGTTCTATTTGCTTATATAAATGAATCTTTTTGCGCTGTTCTCATCTCCGTCAAATACGACGAACCCGAACCTTTCGAACTGCACGATTTCTCCTCTCTTCAGCTCTTTTGCATAGGATTCTACAAAGCCCTTGCTTGTTTTCAGGCTGTCAGGCAAAAAGTTGCCGTTTTCGTCAACCATCTCTCCTGGCATAAGCACCTCTGACTCTAGATAATTGCCATCTGAAACCCATTGGACCTTCTTTATATCTTTCGCGCTTGAAGGAGGGTTTTCGAATCTTGCGTGGATAAGTTCATGCGATACGGAATTTATCTTGATATCTGCAAGATCCTTCAGGCGAATGGCTGAACCTATATCAATTTCTTGCGCATCGCTTCCACTTATGAAAAAGGTGCTGCCTACATTGTACGACCTGGAGCCGAGCTCCTGGTTCGGATGCAGTCTTATAACCGCCTGAAACCCGGGCTTTGGATTCTCCACTATCACCTTGACGGGGTTTTCAACATAGAAAAGGCGCTTTGCTACTGGGTCGACAATCCTTTTGTTCTCGGCGTAGAGCAGAGAGAGGTCAACAACGCTGTTTGTAATGCTCATGCCGAATCTCAGCACGAATTTCCTTATTGCTTCTGGCCGTATGCCTCGCCTTCGCAGGGCCGCTATAGTTGTAAGACGAGGGTCGTCATATCCGCTGATTAAGCCGTCTTTTATAAGGGCATTGAGCTTTCTTTTAGAAGAGATCGAGCCTTTGATCTCAAGCCTTGCGATATGGTGCATCCTCGGCACCCGCAAGCCCAAGGCCTTTAGCACTTCCTTGTAGATATCAGCCCTGAGCTCGTATTCCTTGCTGCGCATAGCATCCGTCACGCCGTGGAGCGAATCCATTATTGGAGTATTGAAATCGTATGTAGGCCATACCATATACTTGTTGCCTTGCCTGTAATGCGCATGCTTTTTGATGCGCATTAGAGTGGGGTCGCGCATTACTGTGTTCTTATCTTTCATATCTCCCCTGAACCGCAATATGGCTCCCCCCTCTTCGTATTCCCCATTGATCATTTCCTCGAACATCATCATATTTTCTGATGTGGGATTCCTTGTATGTGGGCACTCCGTGCCCTGCATCCTGTAGCTTTTTATTGTCTCTGGAGGGCATGTGCACACATACGCCTTGCCTTTCTCAATAAGCTGCCTTGCATAGCCGTACAGCTTTTCTATGCTGTCGCTCGCATAATACTCGTCGTCAAACTTCACTCCGAGCCAGTCTAGATCCCGCTTTATCGCGTCCACGAATTCCTGTTCCTCTTTTTCTGGGTTTGTATCATCGAAGTATAGGAATACCTTTCCATGGTAAACCTTCGCCAGCTCCTGCTCCATAAAAACAACTTTGGCATGGCCTATATGAAGATAGCCGCTCGGCTCTGGAGCAAACCTTGTAGAAAAGTTACCCTCTTCGGCCCCTTCGAGTTTCATGTTGGGAGAGGCTGTACTCTCCACCTTTTTCTTGTGTTCCAGTTCGAATTCATCGCGGTATGATTGATATTCGGCCGTCTGGTCCTCTTTGCTCAGCGCGTTAACCTCTCCAACCACTCTTTCAACATCAGAACGGATCGAATTTATATCGCCATGCTTGTCTACGATTGATAGGACCTTGCTCAACACGCTGGCAATGCTAGCCTTGCCACCATAATCAACGGCATTTTTTATCGCGTACTTCCTCGCCAGCTTTATTACTTCTTCATCCAAAGCAACATCACCGCAGCAATTGTTGAATCTATGCTATTTTGGTATAGGCTGTTATAGAGGGCGGGCCATACATATAGTAATATGAACCCGGACTCTTCTGGTACACCAGCGCATTGACTTTTACTGAAATGGTGCCTCCGACCGGCACCAGGCTGCTAACAGCAACAGCATATGACGCATTGTTCGAGAGTACATCAAACGGATACGAACCGTAATAGAGCACCATTACATTCGGAAGCGTGATGAACGCAGTAGCATTTAAAGAGGCTGAGGGATTGAGGTATCTGGAAACGGCATTATACACACCAAATACTCCTGAGCTCCCAGAATAAATTGAGAGGCTTGTGTTGTATAGGACATAGCTCTCTACTGATCCATTGGCCTCCATGTGAGACAGCGTCGAGTTGAGGGAGGCAGCTGCAGAAGCACTTATGTTCCTGAATCGGAGTGTGAAGTGCTGGCTGTAATTGAACACTGTGGCGTTTACCACTCCGGACACAAACGTTGTATGCGTGGGGGGTGTTGTAATGCTTGTCGAAGTAGTAGATTGGTTTGTTGTATTGCTGCCAAAAGCGACGTAGGAGGAGATAAACATAACAGCTACGATAAGCGTACCTATAAACAAAATGACTTTTTTCCTTTTCTCCTGCTCCACGATATCGCCAGGATGCTGCAAACTGCCGCATAATCACTTTGTGCAGAAAGCTATATGTATTTATAGGAATAACCTTAAATTTCAGAATGCATTTTGTGTGAAGGTGAGGTGATAGCGTGGTTTTCAAAGATGGAGACTTTCTTGAGATAGAATACAGCGCATGGAGGGCTTTGGATAACAAGCTGCTTTATACTACAATAAAGGAGAAGGCGCAGGAGGCAGGTATATATGACGAACATGCGACTTACGGCGGAACACTTGTTATACTCGGCCAGAATACTGTAGTCAAAGGGCTTGAGAGGGAACTCAAGAATATGTCCGTAGGTGAATCGAAAAAATTCAATTTGAAACCAGAGGACGCCTTTGGGGAAAGAAATGAGAATTTAGTGAAGGTTATGGCGCTTTCGGACTTCAGATCCCAAAACATAAACCCGACTGTAGGTATGAGAATCGACATTGACGGCATACCTTCTACTATAAAAAGCGTGAATTCTGGCAGGGTCGTAGTAGACCAAAACCATCCTGAAGCAGGGATGGAGATTATATACGAAGTAAAAGTGCTAAAGCTTATCAACAATGACAGAGAAAAGATAGAGATGCTAGGCAAAACTTATGGGGTAAAGCCTTCAGAAACCACAATAAAAGACAATTCTGTAGAACTCTATTTTGACGATAATGTAAAAAAGAACGCAGACTATTTTGTTGGAAGGGCAAGCTTAGTGGCCGCCATCTTCAATTATATAGGAACGGCAGACAAAATTTATGTAAAAGAGGAGTATCTCAGGCCGAAAGAGATAAAAGAGAATGGAATGAAAGATAAGGAGCAATAAGCTAGAATAACGAATACTGATAGAGGCTAGCGTGGCGCACTTTCTCACTGTTTGATATTAAGGGCGAAAGTACCATTTAGCTTTATGTTCAACTTCTTCGCTATATCTGAATTCTCTACATTTGTCATCATTATATAGCCGCTCCACTTCGTAGTCAGGTCTGTGGAACCACAGATAGGGCATCTGTCCCCCTTGCTTATTATTATTCTGCAAATCTTACAAACTTTTTCTTCCATGCTTTCACCTTTTTGCTTTTTTTATTTTTTTATTTTTTACATCAATGCTGCCGCAACTTTCCACCTCCGCTGCCTCCGTGTCTGATTGGCCTCTTAGATTCCTGCTGCTTCAAGTTTGACCACTCGGGCTTTCCTAGCCCCTCCGGCCTCATGGTCAACGCAATCTTTGAATCCTTGATTGTATTCTTCAGGCTGACCGTGGAAATTTTTGCGTACACAAAGTCCCCTTTCTTCAGAGAGAGGTTGCTCTTCTTCGAAACAAACTCTGTCGCCTTTCTGTCAAAGCTTAGAAATTCGTTGGCAATTTGAGAGACATGCACAAGCCCATCTATAGGCCCTATCTTTACAAAAGCTCCGAACTCTGCAAGCTCTGAGACTTCTCCAGCCACTATCTCTTCTACCTGCGGCGTATAAGTCAGAACATCGAAATCAACAGCATGATGGGTAGCTGGATCTGCAGGGTAAAGTATGCCGTCGCCGATATTTCTTACATTGAAAACAAGAAGTATTATCCCCATATCCTTGTCTATCGTGCTCTCATATTTCTTTGCAAGTTCCCTTGTTGCAACTTCTTCTATATCTTTGCCAAACTCCTCAGGTGGAAGCTTGAATATATCATTTACGCTGTAGATCTTATACATTACTCTCACCTCTTATCATGGTTCGGGGCTATCTTATCATGTGTGCCTAAGAATGCCGCCCTTACTCAGTTTAAGCACATTGGCACCTAAAGATTTAAGCTTTTTTGCAAGGGCGCTGTCATTGGTTATTACTCCACCCTCGCTGGGTGCTGGATGCATGCGTAGAAGCCATGCATCACCGTTGAGGTTGCTTCTGTATACCCTGATTCCCGCGGCCTTTATCTCAGCTATAGAGGCCTTGGCGAGCGCGCCTTTTCTTCCTTTGTTATGTGATATCTTTTCCAGCTCCCTTATTATACCTTTCGAAACATAAGCCTTGCACTCTGGGAACTGCCTGTAGATAGATTCAAACACATTCTTGCCGTTTTCGAAACCATAAAGTATTGAACTAGTATCTACAAGCATCCTGCACAAAATTATCGCCTGAAGATATAGTAAGCGCATAATATGCTTACACGGACTTCTCTGCGGTGGCTTTTTTGCTCAGAGACTTCAGTTTTCTTTCAAGAACCTCCTTAAGCACAACTGCATCATTGTGCTTCTCATCTTTAGCCGCATACACCAGCGTTACCAGCCCGCTGCTTTGCACCAAATCGATAAGCTTGTCTAGTTTCTTGCTGTCCTTTAACTCTTTCATGTACCTTGCTCTGAATTCGCGCCATTTCATCGGGTCGTGGGCAAACCACTTTCTCAATTCAGTGCTAGGAGCAACATCTTTGAACCACAAATCTACATTTGCTGAAGTACGCCGTATGCCCCGTGGCCATAACCTATCTACAAGAATGCGGATTCCATCTGCAACATCGTATTTCTCATAGACGCGCTTTATCTTTATCATCAACCCACAGCAGCCTTAACAGAGCGCTGATACTTTTTAACTAAAAAGGATTAAATAATTTTGTAATGCGCGGATTTAGATACGGCGGCATTTCTTGCTATCTAAAGGCCGCAGTACCAAAGTTCAAACAGCAACCAATCTGCCGCCTAAAAATTCGGCAATTATCTCTTTTGCTCTATCTGGATTAGATATCCTTCCACTTAACGAATGCTCTTTTATTCCTCCTTCGAACCCAGCCCCATCTTTTAGAGCTTTACCAAGCTCTTGCATATCCAGCCTACTTTCGCTTCCACTTAGGCAAAGGACCTGTTTCTCATTCATAAGAGCAAGTCGCGCAGATCCGCTCTTCTCTATGTACCTTTTCGCATAGCCGTAAAAAACGCTTACTTCAAAACCCTTGATGTAAAATACCGCTTGGCCTGTGCTAACCATAGCATCAAAAAGGTTTTTTATGCGCTCTTCGAGCCTCTGAATTTCCGATTCTGCAAGAATGTACTTTTCCGCGATTTTCTCTGGAGCGAAATTGCGTTGCTGTGATATGCTTAGTACTGCATCATTGATTTTCTGAAGATAGCCCAGCGCATCCGCACTCGCTAGGAACTCTATCTTAGTGTGGCCTTCAGGATAGGATATCTTGGTCAGAGCGAATGCAGTGATCTGGGATGTGTTGCTTACATGCTGATGCTTGCACATAGCAAAATCGTAATCTCCAATCTTTATCAGACGAAGCGATTCCTGCCCTTGAAGCCGTTCCTCATTAAGTCTCACTTTAGGGAACTCCTGTTTCGCCTCTTCGATACTCCTGAAAGTGAATTCGTTTACAGGAAGCGCATCTAGTATCGCAGAATTTACCTCAGCTTCTGCTTTTAGAAGGGTATTCTGATCTACCTTCTCACGAAAAATCGCGATGCCGACACTACCGCTTTCTGTGTCAACTTTCTCAACATGGAGATTGACGCCTAGATTCTGAAGCGCCCTTGCAAAAATATGCTCAGCGGTGTGTAGCTCCTTGCTTCCCATTAAAACCATTTATTTTAGCATGTAAACACAAAACATAATAAGTTGTAGCAGAAAATATTTTAATATGGATTACAAGGAATTCGAGAGGCTCCTAAAGGTATGCAGGCTTAGGCTAGGCGAAGATGAGAAAGAAAAAATGAAGAAGGATATAGACGAGATACTCTCTTATTTTAATGAGATAGATAAGGTAAAAGGTGATGCAGAGCCTGCCTACCAACCTATAGACCTTCCGGAACAGCTGAGAGAGGATTCTGTGATACCATTTGAAGACGTAGACGCGATACTTTCCAACACTAAGACGTACAGGTTCTACGTTATAGGGCCGAAGATATGACTGGGATCAAAGAATTTATTATGAAGAACCCTGACGGGAAATACTATAAAAAGCTTACAGAAGAACTCGCCAGGCTCAATTCTGAGCTCAACGCTTTCAATAATATTAATTTTTCAGTCAGCTCTGGCTACCCGCTTAGCGTCAAGGACAATATATGCGTAAAGGGTGTAGAAACGACCGCTTCTTCGGGAGTGCTTAAAGGCTACAAACCCCCTTTCAACGCGACGGCTGTTGAACGCTTGTTAGGCAAAGGCTTTGGGTTCATAGGAAAAACAAATATGGATGAGTTTGGCTTCGGCAGCTTCGGGCTTAATTCAGCAAACCCCTCGAGGAATCCTTTTGACAAAGAGAGAGTAGCGGGAGGATCAAGTAGTGGAGCCGCCATAGCTGCATCAATAATTGAGAACCATATAGCCCTTGCAGAATCTACAGGAGGCTCTATAGCTGCTCCGGCATCATTCTGCGGAGTCGTTGGCCTCACACCTACATACGGCGTAGTGTCGAGGTACGGGCTTATAGACTATGGGAATTCTCTTGACAAGATAGGCCTTATTGGAAGGCGTGCGCAGGACATAAAATATGCATTTGACATTATAAGAGGTAGTGACAGGTATGATGCAACATGCATAGACATGCCGAAGGGGAGCGAGACGCAAAATCCAATAAGAAAACTAATCGTACTTGAGAACCTGCTGGAGCATGTTGAAGAGAATGTAAGAGACAGTTTTGAGAACACTATTTCTAAGCTCTCGGGGCTGGGTTTTGAAATAGAGAATAAGAAGGCTGAGGAGCTTGAGAGCTCAATAGCTGTCTACTATATAATAGCAATGGCTGAGGCATCTACTAACCTAGCCAAGTACACAGGCTTCAAATACGGAAATTCGCT
>JAVYYS010000030.1:0-7358 GCA_038876335.1 Candidatus Micrarchaeaceae archaeon
CTCAGCGCAGCCTTGCAGAAGGCATACAACATAACAATGACGCCGAGCACCTCGATACTCGCGGCATACGGCAACAAGATCCTAATAGCGGGATACTACGCCAACCAGACTACAGCAGAGGCTAATACATTCATCGGAGACCTTTACGCAGCCGCAAGCACAACCTGATAGCAACTCCTTTCTTTTATTTTTATTTACTTTTTCCTTTTTGATTTTTCTTCTCTCTATTTATCCAATTAAGCAAGCTTGAGCGTGCAGTCTGATGCTCTCCACTTAAAAGTATTATTGCTGGCAGACATGCATAGGTAAAGCTGAGCGTGCAGGTAAATTTTGTAAACCACAGCCCTAATTTCAACTCTATTCAAAACCCTTCTGCGAGCCACTATTGCCGCCTGTCCTTACTTTTACTTCTCTCAGTTTTAGTAGCATTTATAAATATTTTCATATAAATACTACTGAAAAGGCGGCTTTGATGATCCGGATCACTAATCTTTTTTATCTATTTGTGCTTTCCTTGCTTATGTTTGCACCGATTTCATACTCCTCTTCGGTAAGCAGAGTTTCGATCAATGCAAGCGTTTCTGCCTTTCTGCAAAAGTACCTTCCCAATTCCACTATATCTTCTTCAACGTTCTATCCGCAAAGCGTCGGCGCCTATTCGTACCTTGTAATGAAATACAACAGCGGCTACATTGTAATCAACGTAAGCGGCGGCAGGTATTCGATACTTATGAATTCATCGCAGATTTACCCCGTTCTAAAGCCCCTCCTCTTTGGCCTTTACTTTCCTAATCAGAGCGCCTTTTCTAACCTGGGCGAAGAGATGCACACCTATGTAACACAAGCGTCTCCTGTGATAAATGACTGCCTTATAGAGACAGGCTTGGTGCAGTACACCTGTACCCTTGCAAACCAGTGCTTTTCGTGCCAGGCTGTGCCCAACTGCCGCAGAGCTCTTTCAGCTACTGGCGGGCCCTCCGCCCCATTCGGCCTTGGCATAATAAACTTTTCCCAGGACTATAGCTCTTTCAACTCTAGCTACAATACGTTTATAAGCTCCCTCGCAGGCATAAACCAAACCAACTTCAATTCCAGGATAGCTGTGCTTAAGAGTTCCCTTGCCAATATCTCTTCCATCTCAGCAAGCATGCCACAGAATCCCATCTTCCCTCTTCCTTCAAACTTCAGCTCCTCGCAGTTCCAGAACTGCCCTAGCTATGCCTCTACGCAGGCACCATGGTACTGCTATTCTGTTGGCTTCTGCAAACTCCTCAGTTTCAACAGCACGCTCCTTTCTTCAATCAGCGCGCAGCTTTCCTCCATCTCCTCCCTTCCTCTTTCTAATTCTTCTGTAATTTCCGCAAGCTCCGCTTCTGCAAAGCTTGCTGAATCCTTTGTGCAGCCTGTGCTCAACAAAACGCTTGAAGCGCAGTTCAGCGCATTCCTCAACCTTACTTATCCAGAGTACAATTCTACAGTCAAGGAAGCCTCGTTCCTTGCAGGCAGGATCAGCAACTCCAGCCTGTCGTATGAGCTTGCCAGCCTCGAATCGCAGTTCTCCCAGGCCAAAAACGCTGGCATAAACCAGAATATAAGCAAGGCGAACTCCACAATCTCAAGCCTTATAAGCAATCTTGATGCGCTCGATTCCAAGCTCGGCTCGCTCTACATGCCTGTCTACAATGACTCGCTCTACAACACTATGCTCATAGCTATGCACGAGCTCGATTACGCCCACGTTCCGTATGCTTTGGCGAAGCTCGCCGCAGAAGAGCAAAGCATAAATCTCGAGCTCTCGCAGCCGGTCAACTCCAGCAGGCTTGCTTCTCTTTTGTCTTCACTCGGCTCGATCAAGTCCTCCGTCTCGTCATACTCCCCAGTATTTAGCATGCCCGCGTTCGTCAAAAGCGTCGACGGAGGCGTTATCTCCTCCCTTCTTTCAGGCTCGAGCTCCAGCGTGCAGTCCAAGCTTGCCTCCGCGCCGCTCTACGCAATGCTTATCTCATTCATGATAGGGCTTGTTGTGCTCCTGCTCTTTTATTCCCTTACCTACGGCAGGCTTATGAAGAAACGCAAGCTCAGGCTCACCCACCGCACGAAGCGCGCGTGGAAGCTGCTTTTCGTGGCCCTTTTCCTGCTCGTGCTGCTATACGCATATGCAACTTATGCTTATGCTGCTGGCGCTAACTCCTTCCTCCCGCTCAGCTATTTCGCCAGCTCTGTAAGGGCTCACAGCGTAGTATTTGTAGCCATAAATGCCTCTGCCCCATTAAGCATCTCAACAATTGCGTGCGCGACAAGCCTTCAGAATACCCTCTCCTCTTTAGGCAAGATTTCAAGGGTAATATCTATCTCGAACAACACCTGCACGCTCAGCAACTCCACCGAGACGATAACCGGAGAAGCGTGCTACAATGACCTGCTTGCCTCAGGCACTCCTGTAATATTTCTCGGCTCCAACTTCACGAGCTACAGCGGCATGTACGGCAACATACTGCATGTGGGCCAGCAGCTCAGCAACGGTTCTTCATGCTATATAGACAGAATAATTTCATATGAGGATAGAAAGTAGGGTTGGTGGTGTTTAAATTGGCACGCGAAGGTTCTAATAGCGTCAAAAAGCATCGCGTAAGCTCTGAATCAAAAATCACAGGAATAAGCAGCATAGCGCTTGCAATAGCAATTGTAGCTGTCATCGCCATTATAGCTGTAATCGCGTATACAAAGCTTTCCTCAACAAATGCTGCGCAGATCACCGCCTTTAAAAACTCCTTTATCTCAGCGCCGAAGGTAAATATCTATGTTACCGCGCAGAATAGCAGCGCATTTGCAAGCACGATCGGCTGCGCCACTACTCTAATAGAGAAGATAATTGAAACTCCTCAAACCCACAGGAATCCAAACACCATAGGATTTTATGTAATGAATGGCACAAGCTGCATCTATTCTGCGAACGGTCTTGGCAGCGCTATAAAAAATTATACTTATGCGAGCGCCCAAACATGCCTTAACTTCAGCAAAGGCACACCCAGCATATTCCTGAACTACAGCACTACAAACAGCACCACAGCAATGCACGACGCCCTTTATGTGCGCGGAGACTTCCAATTTATGGAACAGTGCGGGATAGCATACGAGCTTACGTGATTACTCTGTGCCTCAGCAAAAAGGAAAAGAGCAAGTGAACCGCTGCCATTCTAACTGTGCTTCCAGCTCGCCGAGGTAAAAAAGCTATAATTCTAACCGCCAGCCGCCTTCATTACCTGCTCTACAAACTGTTTTTCAGGCAGTGCGCCCTCGAAGCTTGTTGTTTCGTTTATTACTACTTTTGGCACAGCCATGACGTCGTATTGGTTGGCCCATTCAGGGAACTCCATAGACTCGACCATTATGGCTTTGATCTTGCTGCTCTCAATTGCAAGCTGGTGCGCAATCCTTACGGCCCTAGGGCAGTACGGGCATGTTGGAGTTACAAAAACCTTGATTTCAATGTTCTTTTTTAGGCTTTTCAGCGCTTCTTTTGTTTCGGCGCCAAGTTTGGTCGTGCCCGAAGATGCGTCTATTATATCCTCGAGAAGCGCCGAGAATTCATAGCCTGAAGGCATACCGAAGTAATAGGCGTTGTATATCTTCTTGCCACCCAAAACCGTTGCCGGGGCTTTGTCTACTCCAAGGAATTTCGCCTCCTTTGCATTCTCCTTTATGTCATATACTGTAAGCTTAAGCCTGCTGTCGACCGCCGCGAGCTCTCCCAGAAGCTGTTGTATATCCTTGCATGTTTCACAGTCTTCCTCGCTCTTGAAGAAAATGAGGTTTACTTCGCCTCTAAGCTCTTTTTGGAACAGTTCTGTTACAAATTTCAGATTTTCCCCTTCTATTATAGCCATTTTTTCACCTACAAAGCGCAATTTAAAAGCGGTAAAAGTAGAAAAACTACACCTATAATTATGTTGCACATTATATAAAAACCTTATTATGCAATCTTGGTAATTCGCCGCCCGGAAGCCCCAACCTTCAGTTTTCAGTTGCGAGAGAGAATGCCATGTGCTTGCGCTAATGCAAAATCAGCATCTATAAAAATCTTAGGAACAAAAGGATATGGTGCTATGGGCTCGTAGTCGAGTGGTAAGACGCCGCCTTCACAAGGCGGAGATCCGGAGTCCGATTCTCCGCGGGCCCAAAGTGAAACCCTATTGTCCATGGCTATGTGCGTCAGCGCTTATACTTGAGCATAGCCGCGACCCCTTTGAATCCCAGCAGCAACTCCTGCCCATACTGGCTGTCTGCAGAAATAAAATAGGTTTCTATTCCATTCTCCTCTGCAAGGTCAACCAACTCCGCAAGCAAATCCTTTGTGCCTGTAACTTCAAGCTTGCCCCCACATTCATGCTTGTCCTGCCTGCTGCCGTTCATCTCCAGTTTTTTGAACTGGGCATTGCACAAGCTGCATGTGTAATTTACCTCTTCAATCTCAACCTCTTCGCTTATTATAAGTTTGTCTATGTTGTTTGCATCAAACTCCCTCTTCACATTTTCGTAGCCGTAAGTCGCAAGCCCCTTTCTTGATATTTCGCTGAGGAATCGTTCCATGATCCTTGCCTCCTGTATAGCCTCCTGCTCCTTGAGCACCTCCTTAGACTTGTCAAGCAACTCCTTAATACCCTCATTCTCATCTGTATAGCCAGTGTCGAAGACTCCAAGCACCTTGACCTGGTAGTTAAGATTGTTCGACTTAAGAAAGTTCTCCTTTGAGGGTCCCGGGCCTCCAACTATAAGCCCTTTTACCTTGAAGTCATTCTTTGCATATAAGCCGTTTACTGCTTCGGCAACGTTCTTGTAGTAGTCATTTGTTGCCTCTTCGCTGCCCCTTTCGTATCTTGCGGCGCTCTGCCCTCCTTTCCTAACCTTTGCATGCGCAAGCGACCTCACTTTCTTTTCCACATCTACCCTAGTCCCTTTTAGTTCAGCTATTGTCGCGTCCCTCCCGTCCATCACGAGCAGTGCGTATATGTCTTTCGATTCGAGCATAGCTTGCAGCGGCTCGAGCAGGAAAGTCGAATCGCATCTGTATATGTTTGCCTTTATCGGCATTGGTGGCTCTATCGAAAACAGCTCTATATCCTCATTGCCGGACCCCCTGGCAAGATTGCCGCAGAAAACAGCTATCCCATTTTTTGGTGCGGCCTTGTAAAGCTTGAGGTACTGTATTATCTTCTCGATAGCGCCCTGCACATTAAGCCTTGTGGTCTTTGATTTTATGTTAGACGCCTGGCCATGCTCTTCCCTAAGCTTCGCTACCTCTTCTGATATTGGGAAGCCCGGCGGGACGTATATGCTTATCAGCTCCGTCCCGTTTCCCCTTATAGAAGCAAGCCTTTTCAGCTCTCTTTTCATCTCGTATTCTTTCATAATCGTACCAAATATTCCAGTTTCAACTATACCCCTCTCTCAAAAAATAAAAACTTATGCAACTTCCGCTACAGTGCTGTGCGAAAGCTGACTGCGCTATCCTATTCTACTCTTGCCCATGTATGGCACAAGAACTTCAGGAACAGCGATGCTGCCGCTTTTCTCATCGTAATAATTCTCAACTATCGCCGCAAGCGTTCTCTCCACTGCTATGCCAGTCGCGTTTAGCGTGTGTACGTACTTCCTCTCTCCACCCTCATCATACTTTATATCTAGCCTCCTACTTTGCCAGTCTGTGCAATTAGACGCAGAAGTAAGCTCCCTATACCTGCTCTGACTTGGGAACCAGCCTTCTATATCTATCTTCTTAGCTGCGACAACTCCCATCTCGCCCGTGCACATCTCTACCACATGGTACGGAAGTCCTAGCTTCTGGAAGAGCTCCTCCTCATTGGCTACTAGCTCTTTGAAATACATGGGAGAATCCTCTTCCCTGCAGAATATAAACTGCTCAACTTTCTCGAATTGGTGCACTCTGAATATCCCTTTTGTGTCCTTGCCATGGGCGCCTGCTTCCCTCCTGAAGCACGGGCTTACACCTACGTACTTGAGGGGCAGTTCCTTTGCAGAAAACAATTCTCCTGTGTGCATAGCTGCGATAGCGTGTTCCGATGTTGCAATCAGAAAAAGATTGTCTTCAACTCTTTCATAGTCTTTCCTTTTCTCCGCTTCTTCGCTGCCTGTAACTCTGTAAAGCGCGTCTTCGAAATCACCAAGGCTTGTCACTCCCATATAATGCTCCTTTCTAAGCATATAAGGCGGAAGCACCGGGACGAATCCTTTTTTTGATAGTTCGTCCAGAGCAAATTTTTCGAGGGCGATTCCAAGATGTACGAGGTCACCTTTGAGGTAATAAAATCTTGCTCCTGCCGCCTTGGCCGCTCTCTCTATATCCACCAATCCTAACTTTTCAAGTATGTCAGAATGTGAAAGCGCAGATTTCTTTGAAGTTTCTCCCCATTTTTTGATTTCTGTGTTGTCACCCTCATCTTTTCCATACTTTACTGATTCATCGAGTATATTAGGGATGTTCCATAGCAGTTCGCTGATCCTAGCCTCATAGCTTGGGAGCTCACTTTCCACTTCTTCAATTTTAAGTTTTGTCTCCTGCAACGACTTTATTATTTCAGTTGCGTTGCCTCCTTTCTTCTTGGACTCACTTATCTCAAGGCTTGCCTTATTTCTCTTTGCCTGAAGCTCCTGGAGTTCAGTCTTAAGCCTTCTCCATTCTTCGTCAAGCTTTAGCAGCTCCTCTAAGGGGTAGTCACTTTTTCTCTTTTGGAGCGAAGCCTTTATAGCTTCAAGGTTGTCTCTCACATATTTTGTGGTTATCATTGCAGCTTTCACCTATCTGCATCTGCATTATCTGCTCCACATATGCTGTGCGCTATTATACACATATTGCGTGCATACATACGTATATTTTTACGTTCAGCAAGCAATAAAAAGTGTTTGTTTAGTCGTTGCAATGATAGGCAAGGTATAAAAAGTAGAGCAGCAAAATAGCTGCAATGCAGGGATGGCGGAGCTTGGTCAAACGCGCAAGGCTTAGGACCTTGTGCCTTAGGGCTGCGGGAGTTCAAATCTCCCTCCCTGCATATCTAAGTCGTGTATAGGTATAGATGACTTCTTATCAGATCTCGAGAAAATAGCTATAAGAATAGGCAGAATGGTGGAAGCAGAAGAGTTTCCTGCAGCACAAAAACCAGCATACAAGCTAATAGACTTTGGCTATGAAATAGAGATAAAACGCCCCTCTGCGCAGATTACAAATTACAGGAAGAGGTGAACTGCTCCGCCTTTGCGGACTGTGCTTCGCCACATCCGCAACTTGGGGGCTTCTCGCTTCAACGGCAATGCTTGCTTCCGCATGCGGAATGCTTTTTATG
>JAVYYS010000031.1:0-7290 GCA_038876335.1 Candidatus Micrarchaeaceae archaeon
CAACAGGGATTTTGGGATACAAAACTCAATGTAGATGCAGACGCAGAAGCAGAAACGCCTCTTGCAGTAGGGTTTGCACTGTAGATAGGTATAGCGATACATTGGTAAATGATAAAAAGGCGGGAGTATGTTATAATAGAGAAGCCAACATCCCAAGTAGTTTTGAAGAAAGTGTTTTTAAACCTTGCCAACAAAGAATATCTAGTTTTTTGCAAATTGCCACATTGCATTGCGGAGAGTGATCGGAGAGTGATAAGATGGATCTAATAATTCTACCTTTGGTTGGAGCTGTACTGGCGTTGTTATATGCAGCATTTGCAACACTGTTCGTACTGAGGCAAGAGAAGGGCAATAAGAAGATGGAGGAGATCGCAAAAGGGATAAGACAGGGAGCGAACGCGTTTATAAAAAGGGAGTACAGGACTATATTTATATTCTGGCTCATACTAGTAGTCATATTTTCAGTGGCAGCATATTTCAATATACTGCCAGGGGCTACACCAATTGCATTTACTATAGGCGCCGCTGGATCTGCGCTCGCTGGATACATAGGCATGGAAATTTCAGTGAGGGCAAACGTGAAAACGGCAAAGGCTGCTGAAAAGGGTCTTAAGAAAAGCCTTCACGTCGCATTTGTGGGAGGAAGCGTCACAGGAATGAGCGTTGTAGGCCTTGCACTTCTTGGCTTTACTGCAATGTTCATAATCTACAAAAACCCTGTCGTGCTTATAGGGTTTGGGTTTGGGGCAAGCCTCGTAAGCCTGTTCGCAAGAGTAGGCGGAGGCATATACACGAAAGGCGCTGATGTTGGCGCGGATTTGGTTGGCAAAACAGAAATAGGCTTGCCTGAGGATGATCCCAGGAATCCTGCGGTAATAGCAGACAATGTTGGTGACAATGTTGGAGATTGCGCAGGCATGGCTGCCGATCTTTACGAGTCCTATGTGATAACTGTGCTTGCGGCTATGCTCATAGCGCAGCTCTTCAAGCTACCCGCCTATGCGCTTGCACTGCCTTTAGTAATAGGTGGAATAGCAATACTCGCATCTATAATAGGCACATTCCTTGTAGGCACAGACAAACCAAGCAGGATATGGAGCTCGCTTTATAGGTCTCTGCTTGTTTCGGGTGCGCTCGCGGTAGTAGGATTTTTCCTGTTCGCTATTGCAACTAACGCGATTAATTACTTTATCGCTATGCTTGCGGGGGTGGTAGTTGCTGTGCTGCTTGCACAGATAACAGGCCATTACACGAACAAGGATACAAAAGCGGTGCTTGAAATTGCAGAAGCCTCCAGATCTGGAGCAGGAACAAACATAATAATAGGAGTGTCAAACGGCATGCGCGCCACTCTTTTCCCTGTAATTACTATAATTGCGGCAATACTGGTTTCATATGCGGCTGCTGGGGTGTATGGGATTTCGATAGCTGCAATGGCTATGCTATCAATGACAGGAATTGTAGTATCGGTTGATAGCTACGGACCGATCACTGACAACGCAGGAGGCATAGCAGAGATGAGCGGCATGCCGGAGGGGGTGAGAAAGATAACAGACCCGCTCGATGCTGTTGGCAATACTACCAAAGCCGTAACAAAAGGATTCGCGATAGGCGCGGCGGCTCTGGCTGCACTATCTCTTTTTGTAGCTTTTGCGAGCGTATCTGGAATACAGGCTCTCGATATCCTCAACCCTATGGTTATAGTAGGACTCTTTATAGGCGCAATGATACCTTTTGTATTTTCGGGTATAACCATGCGCGCGGTAGGAGAGGCGGCGGCGAGCATAGTAGAGGAGGTAAGGCACCAAGTAAAGACTAAGAAGGGTCTGCTGCAGGGCAAAGTACTTCCGGACTATGCCAAGGCTGTTGACATAACCACTAAGGAAGCGATAAGGTCGCTCGCTTCGCCAGCCCTTCTTGGGATACTTTCTCCTATCCTAGTTGGGTTGCTTCTGGGTAAAATGGCCCTTGGTGGCCTTCTCGCTGGGGTTATAATATCTGGCCTTGTGCTCGCAATAATGATGACTACAGGGGGGGCGGCATGGGACAACGCAAAGAAGTTCGTTGAGGAGGGCCATTTTGGAGGCAAGGGTTCAGACACCCACAAAGCCGCGGTGGTAGGCGATACTGTGGGAGACCCATTCAAGGATACGGCAGGACCAGGGATAAACCCGCTCATTAAGGTGATTAACACAGTTTCGCTACTGATCTTCCCGATATTTGCCTATTCGCTGCCTGCACTGCTCCACGCTGTTGCGCTGTAAGATTTTTTATTTTCTTTTTTGCTTTTATTTTGCTGGATGTCTCTGCGCATAGAATGTTGGATTTTTAAATACATATTCTTCCGAGCACAAATTAAACCTACAACAGGGATTTTGGGATACAAAACTCAATGTAGATGCAGACGCAGAAGCAGAAACGCCTCTTGCAGTAAGGTTTGCACTGTAAATAGGTATAGCGATACATTGGTAAATGATAAAAAGGCGGGGAATATGTTATGGAGAAGCCATCCTACGGGCATGTTTCGGAAACTATTTAGAATTGAGCTGTGTAATGATCCCTGTGATGATCAAGCGGACTGAGCTATGCTGTGATGTTGATCTTGAGTGCTGATTTATAAAGGTAGTTTGTTGAAGATTTCCAAATCTGTCATCAAAAAAATAGTAAAGGAGAGCACAAGCGCGAAGATTAGCGACAGTGCTGCTGAGATGCTGGCAAAAATGCTTGAGAAAAAGGTAGAAAGCATCGCAAAGCACGCTGTGCAACATGCAAAGAAAAAGAATAGGAAGATAGTATTGCTTGAGGATGTCGAGGATTATAGCCTAAAGGTGCGGTAATGGAAATGGAAGGCGCAACCCTGGCGCGCGGGCCCCACGGCGAGGCAAGGTTTGATTATGTAGATGGAAAGAGAAGAAACACAATACTTATAGAGAAAGTGGGTGGTGGAGTACTCGAAACATTGTTTGATGAGGAAGGGGCGGTGCTTAAGCAGGTTGCATTCAAGGGCGATGCTGGGAATATAGAACTTGAAGTCGAGGATATTTCGAAGCGCATAGGCCCACTCGGAACTGCAGAATATAATGAGGTAACGCTTAGGAAGAGCTGCCCGAACTGCGGCAAGGCTGCATTGAGAAGAAGCGTCTCCAACGAGAATGGCGGTGTCCCGATTGTGCCCACCTATGTATGCACCTCATGCAAAGGCAGGAGCTATTACCTCACAGACCAGTACCTCAGAAGCCTGGTCTTAGAGAACAAAGGGCTATTTTCCAAGAATGAGATTGAGGAGCTTGAGAGAAATGAGGAAGACTTTTTTAAGGAGCTCAAAGAGTACATAATAAGAATATTTGCATCTAAAAAGATTATGGCGATTAAGTAGGTGTTTTAAATGGCGATTCTGCTCTCTGAACTTTATGGAAAAGGCATACTCACAAATACAGGAAACAAAGTGGGCTTTGTAGAAGATATTATATTAGATTTCGAAGATGGCAAGGTCTCCAGGCTCCTCCTTACAAAGATAGACGACCTCCTCGCAGCGAAAAACACTGCTGAGGCACTCTCGAAGAACAGCGTCAATTTTGAGAGGGTAAAAAGCGTCTCCGAAACAATAATAATAGGCAGCGGCAAGTGAACTCTTACTCTTTTTGTGGCTTATTTACGTGCGCTCAGCTGCACATTCCCTTATGGCGCACGGCAAGTAGCTTAAATGATTAGTCTGTGGAGACTTCCCTTGCCAAACTGGACCGCTCTTTGAGGACTCTCCTATCTCCACAATAAAGGCACATAAGACCTTCTGAATCGGCCTTTACCTCTTTCCCACATTTTGCACATACGTAGGGCATGATTTCTCACTGTTTAATTTTCAAAGCGGTTTCTCGCAAAGGATTTAACGCGTTCAGATATTTATTTATTTCTGTTGTTTTTCTTTGTTGGACTTGAGCCATTTTATGAAGTCTCGGTGCAGCTGGGAAGTGCTCATATCAATTACTCGTATTTTTAGATAGCCGCCTTGGTAGTTCTCGTCCTTAAGCTCCATAACCGGCTTAAAATCGCTGACATTGTCAGAATAGTGGACCTCTGCCCAGTGAATGGTGCCATCAAGGTACTGGCGGGATAGCTCTCTGCTCATGGGCAGAGATGTAAATCTGTAGAGCACGCCTTCACACCAATAGAGGGGCATTGCCCCCATAGGGGTTATGTTCCCCCTTACTAGATCCTCATAGTCCATCTTAAATAGGTCATGCACCACTAGCTCCTTGATCGGAGAAAAAGTTATCTTAACCATTTTAGTCACTTTTTAGCTTAATGTTGTGGTTGCCTTGCCGCGATTCCAGCGATGGCGCGCCTAGCATTCTCTCCAGATGGGGTAGTAAAGGTATACGCTCCCCCGGCATAGGTAGTACCGCAATGGCTACATTTCCATATGCTTGTGCTTACCCTTTTTACTCCATATCGGCCGCACACTTCACACTTATACTTGCCGATCTTCTGCCTTTTAATGGCCTCGCTGAGCTTTCTTGTACTTGCCCCATACCTTATGCTTGGATTAGCCAAATAAACACCTTTCTAAATTAACGCTTGCTCCATCAACCTTTTTCAATATGCGCCTTAAGCTCCGAATGCTTGCTTAATGCAACTTCAACAATCTCGCTGATCTCGTTCCTTGAAAAGCTACCACTTAACCCTTTTTGCATTGCACGTATCACCTTCCCGTCAGTAGCTATGGTCATTCTGGCGTCTGCGGCCTTCTCCTCGTTTATTGAAGGATCGAGGAATATGGTATTGCCTATCTTCGCAAATGTGCACGAGCTTACTACATTGTTTATCTTGAGGGGGGTGCTGCGCTCATTCATTATAGCCTTGCCGTCTCTGTAGGCTGGTACTTTTGTGTTTAAAAGCGCTGACATTGCCGCCAACGTGCTAGCGTCAAAGAGGTTGCCGCTGTAGTTGAGTATGTACAGATCAATGTATACGCTCCAAGCCTTTCCTTCTTCAATCAGCAAGTCTCCGAGATCAATGCATTCCGCTGCTCTTATGCCCCTGTCCACGACTCTTGCCAGCTCTATGGACTCTGGGCTTGGCGGCCCACTCTCAAAATCAGGTGATGCTAAGGGGAGAAGTTCTGCGGAAACTATTAAGTTGCCAAGATCCGGGGTGTCTTCCATAGGAGATTCTACTACCATCTTGACCCCCGCCATAACTCGTGTGGCGCCTATGTCAACTTGCGCTGACCCCTCAGCATTGCCAATGAGCCTTTTTGCTACGCTTATTTCCCTGTAGGCAAGGCTTTCCCTTCCGTCTTCCCTAATTTTCTTTGAAGCAAGCTCCCTTATGTACTTGCTGTTCACATAATCTATCGCGTCCATAGCACCATCTCACTCCTTGTCTGAATTATTTTCATATTTCCTCTCGGATCTTGCGTAGATATCGCGAAGTGCCTCCTTCTGGGCTTCGCTTATTTTCTTTCCAGCCTCTATCACCATGTCTAGAGCCTTCTCTAGCTGCGGCTTTGTGAAGTTGCCATCCATCTGAAGGAGAAGCACGTCATTGTTTCTAGGCGCTATTGCCACCGGCATATCCGCATCTGAGTAATTGTCTTCTATCATGTTGAAATCCAGCACAACCTCCTCACCGATCTTGCCGGCTGAAACCGCGTATATCAGATCTTTCATAGGTATGCCTGCACTGGCAAGAGCTACTGAAGCTGCAGTAAGTCCTGCAGCGCGAGTTCCGCCATCTCCCTGCAAAACCTCTATGAATATGTCTATCTCATTGTTTGGAAACTCTTCCAGCATCACCACATTTTCAAATGCTTCTCTTATCACCTTGGAGATTTCTATCGCGCGCCTGTTCGGCCCGCTCCTTCCATGGCCCTCAAGCGAGGAGAATGGTGCCATGGAGTATTTGCACCTTATTATTGCCTTGGTCGGGTCCGCGTCATGCTTTGGAAATACCTCCCTAGGGCCGTATACTGCAGCTATAATCTTGTTATTCCCCTGCTCTATATATGCTGAACCATTTGCGTTTTTCAGCACGCCCGCTTCAATCTTTATCGGACGTAATTCGTTGAAGGCCCTTCCATCGAGCCTTTTTCCTCCGACTATAAGTTCAGGTTTGTTGGCTTTAGATGCCATTTTATGACCTTTTTGTAGAATTGCTTATAAGCATCTCCTTTATCTTCTCTGTAAGTCCAGAGACATGCGCATCGCGCTCTATCTGCAGTAACGCCGCAATTGCAAGAGCGGTATTTTCGCCGCGGAGCCAGACGATGCCGTTTGAGCCCACAACCATGTCACACCTAGTAAGCTCAGAGATCTGCTTTGCCATCGTATTGGCCTTGCCAAGCACTCGAGGAATTTTGGTCGGCTTTATCTTTACGATCGTGCCTTCCTTAAGCAACCGCGGGTTGGAGAGTATTACTTCCTTCTTCCCGTTCACCCTGTCTACTAGGGCTTCAATTACATCACCTATTTTAAACTCTGCCTTGCTGAACTTGCCCAGCAGGAGTACGCCTATTCTAAAGGAATTAAGGTCGACGGTGTAGGTGTTGTTCCTTCCAACAGACTCTATTATACCAACTACTGTTTCGTCTAGTTTTGGAGACCATGTGCCCTCCAGAGGTATAAGCCTCTTGCTTTCCTCGTCATAAAGCCCAAGCACAGTCGCAAACAGGCTTCCGTGTTCTGCATATGCCATTCCTTGCTTCACATCTCCAGGAATCTTCTCCCCTGGCATGACTATCCTTTTCATAGAATCTATCTCTTTTACTATTATACATATACATTGGGCATTATTGGCGCCATCGTTACACTACTGGAGTAGTTTTGTAGATGCTTTTCCTTGCGTTGCGTTGCTTAGGCGAAGGTAGAAGTCGTTCTGCATTCCTGCAGGAAATTCCACTACCGCCAGGAGGCTCCCATTCGGAAGCCATTGCTCTGACTTCATACCATATTGCTTCAGGATACCGTAGCACCTGTTTGAGTATTCGGGCGGTATAGTAACCTCGATTCGCGCTATTGCAAACTTTATTGGAAGCAATACGCTCAGTTTCTTTACGATTTCATCAACTTGGGCGTTTGCACTCTTAAATGGATCTACAGCCACTTTTACCTCTTTCATCGCGTTCTCCACGCGTAATGGAGGCATGGGCGCATTTGTCCTAGGATCTATCGCATTCTTTGATATTATTTCTATGATCTGCCTTCTCTTCTCCTCTATGAGTTTGGCCTTCTGCTCTGTTGTTATCGGCACATTAGAGTTCTTCAATATAAACTCTGACACCTTGGCGATATC
>JAVYYS010000032.1:0-7097 GCA_038876335.1 Candidatus Micrarchaeaceae archaeon
GGTACTCTGTGCTGTATCCTATGTAGTAGGTATCAATTCCGTATTTTGGCAGGTCTTTGAACAGATTTGCAGCCACGCGCTGTGCGCCGCCTACCGCGCCAAGCCGCGAACTCACATCAAATATAAGGACACGCATATGCAATCACACGATCGACTTGTAGCGCTTATCGTTGTCTGGCCCGATACCAAAATACTTTAGTATTGTGGGCTCAATATTATATACATAGAGCTTCTTCCTCTCTAACGCCGCGTAATCGTGCGAATTCTTGTAGTCAAGAATGCCGAAAATCCCATTGCGTATATGGTCTCCGCGTTTTGCCGGTTCCGGCTCCGTGAACAGCTTCCCGCTTTTCATATATCCGAATACGTCAAGCAGGTATCCTTCTTTGGCCTCCGCCATTATGTCAGGCGCAATAAAAAGCTTGGTGCCCTCGTAGTAATCGTCAGCGTCGAACACGTTTACTATGAGCCTGTGGCCTCTCTCGTCTTTCAACTTCAGCAAATCCCCCATTATCTGCTTCTTGAGGCGCGGCTTTTCCGACTTGCTTACTATGCCGTGTTCGAACCTCGAATCGTTTATGAATATAGTGCAGACTATCGTATTTGCGACGCTTGCAAACGCCTTGGTTCTGCCCATGTCATAGTCGAAATCGTGGATCCTTATGTAATCGTCACGCGACGCTCCTACCAGCAGCTTCGAAAGTGCAGCCTTTGAAAGCCCTTTGAGGCTTTTTGGCAGCTTGTCGTAGATGAGTTTCCTTGAGCCGCTTCTGTTGATAACTTTCAATATGCCTTCCCGCATGCTGTATTTCATCGAGCCTATCGCTGAAGTTTCATCGATTTGTTTACTGAGCTCCTCTTTTAGCACAGCATAACCAGAATTTATAAGCCAGCCATTGAGCAGAAACTTCATTTTTATCGGCTGCGCGCCATGATCGGAGACGAGCATCACAGTTGCATGCTCCTTCTCGGCACGCTCCTCTATCCAAAGCATGAAATCCGATATGCTTTCATAAAGCGGCATGACATAATCCTTCCAATTTGGCAGGTTCAGGGAGAAATGCTGCGCCCTGTCCTCTTCTGTAAAGCATACGAAAGCAAGATCATAGCCATCGCCGCTTATGAGGTCCTTTGCCATCTTGGACCTTCTTTCTATGCTCTCAACGTAAAGCTTGGTGGCCTTCTCCATGCTTATCTCGCCGCTTTTTATCTTGTGCTCTATGTCAGGCTCTCCGGCGAAGCCGTGCTTTGCTGCAGCATCATGGACTTTTTTGGAGCTGAACTTAGGCGGAAGAGGAAAGCCCGTCATCATATCTACGTTCTCCTCATCGGAAGGTTTAACTACCATTGGAGGGGTTATCACGAGGCTTTTGAATCCATGTTCTGCAAGCGTGTCCCAGAACGGTCTCTTTATGTTCGCATTGTAGAACACCACGTCTTTCGTGTAATTTGGCTGCATCTTTAGGAATTCAGGCACTCCATGTTCACCGGGCCTGAAACCAGTATAGATGCTCGGCCATGAGGGCCCCGTCATTGGGGGCATTGTAGATTCGAGATTTGTAATTACTCCATTGCCGAGCGCCATCTTCTTGAAGCCGCCCAGCCTGTAACTGTTTATATTCTCCTTGAGCAGCCAGAGAGGCGCGGCGTCTATGCCAATAAGGTAAAGTTTCGCGGCTCTTCTCTTTTGCATGCTTACACCTCATGTTTTCTAAATCCGTTCACTTTATGTTCAAAACCAGCGGGCCGGCGTAATTGGTATCTGGGGCTTTTATGTATATCGCCGCAACGAAGCTGCTCGCATCATTCACAATGAATGGAAGCTTTGGCAGCGACCCCTCAAATTCGAAAGGTTTATCAACCGCAATCGATTCTACTTTTGTTCCGTAGTCGAGTATCTTCAGGAGCTGAAGGTTCTGCTGGAAGATGTGGTTTTTTGGCAGGTTCATCATGTTTATTTCTGAATCTGCCTCTATACTCTTGCCAAATGCGTTGACTACAACCTTGGAGAGCTCGATGTGTATAATCTCCTTGTTCTCCTCTACGAATTCGAGCGTAAGCGGGCCTGAGTACGCATAATCAGGAGCTTCAACGCTGATCTTAAACTCAACCCTCTCCTCCGGTCCCACTTTCCTTGGAAGCGCAGGCTCTACCGCCAGCACTCTGAACGGCTCAACTGCTGTAATGCTCTTTAGGCTTATTGGATCAAAATCGCTTGCCCTCACCACTTCTGCTTCTGTGAGGTAATTGGAGTAAGGCCTGTTTGTAAACGGGATCGTTACCGTGAATATCCTCCCTTTTGCTTCCATGCCTTCTACGCTGTGTATCTCGCCGTTGAACTTCAGGTTTATTGCGGTTATCCTGTTTGTTTTCTCCTTCTTCCTAAAAAGATTGAGCCTCATGGCCTCTACCATCTGTTGGGATTGGGCTTTTACAGTGAGTTTTTTTAGCCTTGCTTATACCTTTCTACAAAATCTGCAAAAAAGCTCTCTATGTGCTCTGGCAATCCTGCGCTTATCAATGCCGCTTCGCCTTCCTTTACTCCCATGATATCTCTTATGAACTTTTTCTCTTCTCTGCCTACATTTTCCATATCTTCGTCTGAGCATATTATAAGCTTTTTGCTGTAATCCGTCCCTTTTGCCTCCTCGATTAGATTGCCAAGCCTGCTGTACCAATCGCTTTCAACCTTAACCGCGAGCACCCTGCCCTCTCCCTTAAGCATATTATACAATGCCTGGTTCTTGGTGTTGACGAATGCGCTTGTTATGTCGTATATGAGGTAATTCCTTTTTTCTTTTTTCTTGTTTAGGTATCTTCCTCCCTCCAAGTCAACTCTCTGTATAAGCAGCCCCGCCGCCACGAAAACCGCTATAAGCAGGTAGTACAGTTTTATCGCTTCACCAAGCAGCAGGTACGCAAACACGAAAGTTATGAATGGCGACAGGAAATAAAAATTTGTAACAATTGTAGTCTTTATCATGCGCAATGCGCTGTAGTACATGAATCCTGTAAATACATTGTAGATTATGCCTGTGTAGATTATGGCGATCCACGAAACGGCGCCAGGCGCACGTATTCCGGTTACGTGCAGCTGAAACAGCAAAAACACAGCGAAAAATAGGAAGCTCGCAAGGTTGAAGAGAAACATCGAGCTCTCCATGTCGAATACGTACCGCTTTACAAGCGTGGTGGCCAACGCGCTCGCCAGCGCGACTATTACCAGAAAGAGGATTATATAGAAGTTAGAGCCCGATAGCGACAGGTTTCCTCCTGTAAATGCAAGGGCGAATCCCGCAAACGTTAGGCCGAGCGCAGCGATTTGTTTCACAGACACCTTTTCTCTAAGTATAAAAGGCAGGAATATGAACATAAGTATAGGGAAGGATCTGTATATTACTGTAGCCAGAGACGCGCTTACAAATTTTTCTGCATAGGTAAGCCCGTATTCCAAAAATACATAGTTGAGCAGCCCTATAAGAGCTATCAGCGCAAGGTCCCTTTTCTTCCGGAATATCTCAAACAACTTTTCCTTCTTGCCGTTCAGCAGCACAAATGCAAACGATGCAGGCACCGAAATCGCGTATACTATGAAAAGGAATTCTGGTATGCTTATCCCATCTGCGCCGAAGTAGAGCATTACCGGCATCAACGCTCCTGTGAGCAATGCCAATACTAGGTATGTATTTGCTAGCAATTTGAGTTCCATTTTTCCGCCGGCCAAACGCTGCGCTTGCCGATTGCGCAGCAATGATAGATTTTACGCAAAGAAATTTAAATCTTACAAAATAAGAAAATATAACAATAATATATTGTTATTTTGATAATTGGCAGAATGGCGGTTTGATGCCTGACTACAAAGTTACAAGTGCATTCAACGAAAGGCAGAGCCTTACGCTGAGAAGGGTGGCGCGCGCACTTTCCGAAGACTCGAGGCTCTCTGTATCAGATATCTCAAAGAGGCTCTCTCTTTCTAGAAAGACAGTATCTGACAAAATGAAGCAGCTCGAGAAGGATTTCGGGGCAAAGTACACAATAGAATTTGACGAAAGATTATTGGGCATCGTTCATCCGCATCTGACAATGGTGAAATTTGAAAGGAAGCCTGACATAGAGCACATAAAGGAAATCCTGAGGAGCTCCGAAATACCGCAGGTAGCCGCTACGGTAAATGGCACGTACGACCTCTTCATATACTCAAATTATTTCTCTGATTCAGAGTACGCAAAGTGGGACAAAAAGATAAGGATAGAGCTCTCAGAATACGGGGCCGAATGGAACACCTCAGCGGTAGTGCATAAACAGCTCGGCTTTTTCCCGCTGCGGAATGAAATTGTGGAAAAGTCAAGCCTTAGCGACCGCTATAAGGCCATGATAAAGCTGCTTAATGACAATGCAAGGATCAGCTTTGCAGAGCTTTCAACAAAGATGAATATGCATTTCAACACGGTGGCGTATAATTTCGGCCGGCTCCTTAGAAAGGGGTACATAAAGAGGTTCACGCTTGTGATGGACATACCAAAAGATGTTACCATTATGACATTCTTCTCGAAGTATTCTGTATTGAAAGGATACGAGTCCGCATCCGCAAAAGCGAGGAAGGCTTTCATGGACGACGATGCGGATTCGCTGATAAGCAGGTACCTTATTACAGCGCCGCTTATAGGCAGTTACGATTTCTTTACCATGGGGGCATTCGACAGCGAAAAGGCCGCGCTCGAGCACGACATACTTTACCATAAAAGCCTATTTTCAGATTACAAAATCAACATTGAGTATGGTGTAGTGGACAAGGTGCTCCTAGGGAGGCTGCCTGTGCGCAGCATTGATACAAAATCAGAATACCGCACCATCTATTGGGAGTAAAAAGCAGAAATGCCTATAAACGTCAATGGTTTGGGTATCTGCTTACTGCTTCTGTGCATGTTCTATGATGTAAAAGCGCCCTGACGATAGTTATAAAAAGGTTTTGAGTGCTTATCTTAAGCGGTATTTTATTCGCTGCGGTTCAATGCAGCTACATCACGGTAAATAGGGCGACATCCAATAAAATTGCAGGTAGTAAAAATGAAGCATATGCATGGGAACGTCACGGACAAGGACAGCAAGGGCAGCTGGATAGTCAACTTCTACGTTGTGCTCCTGCCAAAGAAGGCATGGCGGCGCAAGTAATCGCATGTTTAATTAGGGTTTTGCGAAGTTAATCCTCCTGTTCCTCTCAGTTTCTTCATTCGAACATAGAAGAGCCACTTTGCTGCTTTCGTGGTAATCAACCAGTTTATAGCCTGAAAACTCAGCCAGCTTTTTGGCAAATTCCAGTATCTCCTCTTTGTTCGGCATCTGCTCGTAAGAGAGGCCTCTCTCCTTCCCGCGCGCCCCGCCGACGTAAACAAATCCCTTTACCTCCACGTAGTCCGGCTTGCCTTTGCCTATCAGCTCAGCATAGCCTTCCGGATCTAGCATGTTGAGCCCCTTCACGAGCGTAAGCCTGAATACGCGCCTTGTCTTGAGCCCAGAGAACACCTCAAGGAACTTCTGGAAGTTCTCCCACGCATTCAAAGTCTTTGGCCTTACTGTTTTTTCGTACACCTCCCTGTTTGGCGCCTGCACTGATACGTAGAGCTGCGTCGGCATTACAGTAAGAGCCTTCAACGCGTGCACCATCGTGCCGTTTGTTACAAGGAATGTGCTTATGCCTCTTCTGTGGAACGCCTCCAGCAAAGCATTCATGCGCGGGTAGAACAGAGGCTCGCCTGTGAGGCTCAGCGCAACGTGCGCTGGATCGTTCGCCTCTTCCCATCTCTTTCTGTCTACGTTTTCTGAACCCTTGAATCCGCTAACCAATTTCCTCTGCTCTGCTATTAGGCCTTCTACGATTGAGTCAGGGTCGTCCCAGCTGCCAAGCGCGTTGAGTTCGTTCCATTTTATGCCTACCTCCTCAGGTATTATGCGCCAGCAGAATGCGCATGCGAGGTTGCATCCTATCGCCGGAGTGGCCTGTATGCACCGCCAGCTCCTTATGCCGTAGAATTGGCATTTGTAGCACACCTTTCCCCCTTTCTTAAGGCTGCTCTTCGTATACTCGCACGCCTTCGTAGCAGAGTGCCTGCCCACAAAGTGGTAGCCCTGCTTCTTCATCATTTCTTTTAGGCTATCTGGCACGTTTGCCTCATCTTTGTATATGCTTTTCATGGTTGAAACTTCGGTTTCCAAAGCATCGCCCTCAATACCAAAAATATTTTGTTCAATAAGTTCTTTATACTCTGCGCTGCGCCGTTGTGCGTCATATGACGAATGTGGCTAAATCATTTAAATATCTCAAATACATCTGCATATGTCTGTGGTCTTATGGTTAACAAAAACGCCAATGAAAGGCCAGAGCCCCGGGTTGACATGCTCCATGTAGACCTCAATACAAACATAAATGTGCTTGCTAAATCAGATGGGAGCCTTTCAGTGTTCAATGAAAACTTAAGAATAGAGATAACCAAAGACGCAGTTACTGCATTCAAGAAAAACATATTCGGCAAAGATAAGCCTGTTTTTAAACTGCAGCGGCAACGGAACGGAAACGTGTTTGTTTATAGCGGAAAGAGGTTTAGCGAATACATAAACCTGCAGGTCCCGAAGCTGGAGACAAAAGAGGAAGCTGCCCAAAGCCTCGAAGAGGTAATAAGAACTATAAGGGCAGAGGAGGAAAAGCTATTGAGCACCGACGCCCTTTCTGTTTCTATCTGGGAGCCTACCATGGGCATGAACACACTTTCTACTTTGTCGCTGGATCGCGAAGTAAAATTACTCAAGAGCTATCTTTCATTGCTGCGCAGTTGAGGATATTGCACTATCCGGCTTCTAATTTTCAAAAGCAGGCCAACGGAACAAATAAAAAACCTACCAGAAAAATAATCATCAAAGTTGGCCGTGATTTGTTGTAGGCCATGTTTGTGGTGGGTGTCTGTATACGTTCAAGGAGGGTAATATGAAGCACGAGAACGGGCGTGCGAAGAGCCTCTATGCCCTGATTTCGCGCTTGGAAACCGGCATATGCATAGTTGAAGGCTGGCATGATGTGAATACATTAAGCGATATTGCTGCAA
>JAVYYS010000033.1:0-7006 GCA_038876335.1 Candidatus Micrarchaeaceae archaeon
TTGGACAGTATCTGGAGGAACGTACCGATAGGGTGTAGGGAGTAGCCTATGGTGAACATGCGCTTTTTTTGCGGCCCGGACCTTGAAAATGCTTTCCCCTTTGTCATGAAACCTCACGGCCCTTTCTTCGGGGCCATTATCCTAAATACGTTTATCGCGTGCATCAGCACGGCCAGCAACAGCAGCGCTACTCCCGCCACGCTCACTGGCACAAACGCCCTCGCCAGCAACGGCAGGACCGTCGCAATAACGCCTATATTCATGATTACATATTCGGCCTCTATGCTCCTGTACCATGCAAATCTAGTATGGGACAGCCCCGGAACGAATATGTAGGAAAGTCCGAAGATAAGCATCGCGACAAATCCGTACAGATCCATTACGAATATAGGATCGTTCTGCACAGCTATGAGCCTTGAAATATTCAGTGCGAGCAGCAGCGTGGCTGCGGAGAAGTATGCAAATCCTGTTGCTATGAAAAGTTTCGCCATCCTGTTGGTCGCGGCTATATTGTCCATTTCTCCACAAATTTTGTTCCGAAACCAGGCATAAATAGCTTTGTTTCGCCAGATAGGATGCAGCTTACAAGTTTGCACCTTGATTTCTCAACGGCGTGCCGCCCTCCATCATCGAAACAGGCGGTTATTTAAATTTTAATCATCACTAATTCTATCGGTTCGATGGCGACTGGAACTGAAGTTTCCGCCTACTATGGCAGCTTCGACCTAGAGGAGCTTGTCAAGAATGCGATGTGGAAAGACCTGCTTGTGGAGCTTGTCCAGAGCAACAAGCTCGACCCGTGGGACATAGACATCGCCGTAATAGCGGAGAAATACCTTCACGCGATAAAAAGGATGAAGGTGCTGGACCTGCACATCCCTGCGAACATTATTTTCGCGGCTTCATTGCTCCTCAGGATGAAGAGCGAGATGCTGCAGCTTTTCGATCTGGAGGCTCAAGATGCAGTCCAAGAAAGCGATGGGGAACCGGGCGACGGCATACCTTTGGAAGTACCTAATGTGCCGGATATAATATTCAAAATGAGAACACAGCCTAAACGCAAGATAACTCTTGAAGAACTGATGGACGCTCTGGAAGAAGCAATAAAGAAGCAGGATAAAAGGGAGATGAGGGAGGCAGAGATCAGAGCTCCGGTGCAGATAAAGATAAACATGGAGGATATAGGCAGAAGGATGCAGAGGGTGCTGGATATAATAAAAGGACATGTTGACCAGTATAAGATGCTTACATTCACAGAGCTGGAAAGGTCCGCATCAAAAACAGATAGCGTATTGCTTGACATCTTCGTGCCGTTGCTGTTCCTTGCGCACAGGGGATACATAGCATTGAGCCAGGAGAGCTTCTTCGACGAGATATTCATACGCCTCAAAAGGGAGGAGATAGATGCAGAGCAGTAATGAAGACTACAAAAAGCTTATAGAAGCGGCCCTATTTGTGGCGGGACGGGCGCTTAGCGCAGAGGAGCTTGCTAGCGCAGTGGGTATAGCCTCTGTGGGGTACGTTAGCAAGATTCTCGACGAGCTCGTGGAAGAATATGAGAAGAAGAACACGGCGCTGCAGATAAGCAAAATAGGGGGCAAATTCGAGATGGGTGTAAGGCACGAATATGCTGGAAGGGTTAACGAGCTTGCAGGGAAGCCAGAATTAAGAAGAGGGGCCTTAAGGATACTTGCATACATAAGCAAAAATGAGCCTGTAATGCAGAGCAGCATAGTGAAGGCTTTCGGTTCTTCTACCTATGACTACATGAAAGAGCTTGAAGAAGCAGGTTTCGTAAGCGCAAAGAGGTCTGGAAGGACAAAGAAGATATCAACTACGCAGAAATTCAGGGAGTATTTCGAAATTTCCTGAAAGGCATGAGAGACCAGCATTTCCTTGCGGTTTGGTAATGCCAGAGCAGGGTTGCCTTGGCTTGGCCAAGCCGATATGCTCAATAGTGCGGGTTTGCCTCTTCTACGCCCTCCTTCTTATTCATGTAGAGCGCTGTTACAAAAAGCAGCGACGAAAGCCTGTTCAGGTATGGGAGGATGCTGCTGGGTTTGCCGCGTTTTGCCTTTATTCTTACCGCACTGCGTTCTGCTCTCCTAGCCATCGCCCTCGCTACATGCAGATATGACGCAGCGAGCGAGCCCCCGGGCAGCACGAAATGCTTCATATCCGGAACTCTTTTAGAGAGGTCCTCTATAAAATCCTCAAGCCACTTTACCTTTACGCTGCCGATCGCAGTATTTGGGGCAAAGCGCGGGTTTATTTGAGAGGCAAGCTCCGCGCCGATTACAAATAAGTCGTTCTGCACCTGCCGCAGCATGCCCGCTATTCTGTCGTCATCTATGTTGGCGATGGCCAGGCCTATGAAGCTATTGAGCTCGTCCACGCACCCTATTGCGTCTATGATGGCGCTGCTTTTTATTACCCATTTGCCTAGCATGTTTGAGCGGCCGCCATCGCCAGCTCCCGTATAGAACCTAGACATTTATGATCATGGTTTCCCTGATCGCAATCAGGACTAAACAAAGATGGAAAGCTATATATATATTACTTGTAGATAGGTTTATTGCAGTGGTAAAATGAAGGTTGGAAAATCTGCCAGTGCACTTATAGGTAATATAAACAGAAACCCTATAATTGTGCTAGGTTCTCCGTGTAGTTGTGGAACATGCGACTATTGTTACTGCACCTGCAGTGATTGCGGCGCTTGCGGTAGTTCATGCGCATTCTGTGATTGAACTACCGGCATAGGCTACACAATTGATGCTGTTAGCGGCGTTTTCGATGCCAAATGAAATCCTAGAGTGGGTACTAAACCCTTATTTATATACATACGGCACTTTAGCAAACACATATGTGTATTCGCCGTACAGACATACATTACTATCCTTTAGCACCGACGAATGGAACAGAATAAAAGAGCACAAAGTAGACAAGAAAACAGAAGGGGAACTTATAAAAAACAAGGTCTACGTAGAAAAAGACTACAAAAAACGTTTCCTAGAGAAATACAGAGCACATTACTCTGTAGAACCGAAATTGGGTATAGTCTATATAATCGCAACCGATTCGTGCAATTTCAATTGTAGCTATTGTTTTATAGAAAATAATTTTAATACTGAAAAAAGGAGGATTTTGGATTTGGAAACGGTAAAAAAATGGGTAGACTATGCATTTCTAAATTCTGGAGAAGAATTAAGGTTCATATTCTATGGAGGGGAGCCCCTGCTCAATAAAGGGATGGTAGAGAATGCCTTATTGTACATCAAAGAAGCAATAAACAAGTATGAGCATAAGAAGACATTGAGCATATCTATAAATACAAACGGTTCAGTTTATGACCAGTCCCTTTCTAAAATATTCAGGGACACAGGAACAGCCTTATCGATATCTATAGACGGGCCAAAAGAGATACATGACAAATGCCGTATATCAAAAACAGGCGAACCTACATTTGAGAAAGTGATAGAAAACGTTGAGAGGTATATAAAGGATGGCGTAATCGTAAATTTTTCAATCACTATAACGGATTATAATCTCAACTATTTACCACAGATAGCAAAGTGGGTAGTAGAAAATTACAAAGGCAAGATAAACGGCGTCGGATTCAACCCGCCGCTAGAGGCTACTGGAGCTTTGAACTTCACAGGCGATTTCAAGTTGGTGATGCTACAGATTTACAATGCTTTCAGAATATTCAAAAAATACGGCATTTACGAAGACAGGATAATGCGCCGTATGAAAAAGATATTGGATGAAATACCACACCTTAAGGACTGCGCAGGATGTGGCAGTCAGATAGTCGTATCTGCAAACGGTGAGATAGGACCTTGCCAGGCATTTATAGGAACGGGCAAGTTCTTTAAAAAAGCAGACGCGGAGACTTATGATTTTTCAAATGACGAAACTATAAAAAGTTGGAATTTTATATCCCCAATAAATAAACAAAAATGCGAAGAATGTCCATTCATACTTCTTTGCGGTAACGGATGCCCCTATTACAGTTATATAAAGGAAGGAGATCTTATGGAAGTTGATAGAAGATATTGCGAAATGCTTCCCATAATGATGAATGAAGTGCTAAAGGACAATTTTTACCCTAAACCTAAAGCGTTGTTTTTGGATTTCGATGATACTATCTTGTTAAGAAGGCCGATGGAAGAGGTACTCAAAGAGCTGGGCAATAGGTTAAACATAAGCTATACCATCACGCCGAAGGAATTTTATGAAGAAAATGGCGGAGTGATGGATATGCGGAAATACTTTAAGCGAAATGGAATCCAAGAAAGCGATCTTGATAATGTGATCAGAGAGTACATGAAAGCGTTTGATGAAGGAGCAAGGCCAAATATACCACTCCTAAACCAATTGAAAAAAATAGACTTGCCGAAATATATACTTACCAACGCGGAAAGCGATTATATAGAGTACGAACTGAATAGATTCGGAATGAGAAACTTATTTTCGGGTGTTTTTGGTAATGATAAATATCAGAAGCCCTTACCGGATTTTTACCGTAATGCATTCAATACCACAAATCTAAGTCCAGAAGAGGTGATTTATATAGGAGATTATAAGGAGGACATATTTGCAATCTATAAATTTGGATGCAGAGCTGTATTATTTGCGCCGGATGCCGGTAGGCATAACTTTGAAAATGACTGGCTGGTGGACTTATGCAAAAACTGATTCAAAACGGCAATCGTGTGAATAACTACCATAATTTTGTTAGAATAGAAGAGAAACAAGTAGTAAAACGCTTTTTACGAAAGGAGGATTTTGTAAACGAACAGAAATTTTACCAAATTTTCAGCAAACACTTTGACGTCGCAAGAATAGAAAAAATCGATAATGAGAGTAACACCATCTTTTACGAGAGGATTCGTGGAGAACCCCTTTCTGAAAAGGAGGTATTAGCAGGATTCGGAGTGGAAGAAATATTAAAAATAAGGGATAAGGTACCTAGCATTAAGGGCAAAATGATTGAGAATATGTTAACCCCTTTACTTCCGAAAGAGTATATAGACAATTTGCTAGTGCACGGAGATATGCGATTAGATAATATTATAGTTTCAAATGATGGAAAGACATACCTGATAGATTTTGAATATGGGAATTATATCTTCAGGGAGTTTGATGATTCGTATATGCACCTATCTCTGATTCAGAAGGATAAGAGCAAAGCGAAAGCATATTATGACAAAGTGGCAAATAACAATGACTCAAAGACCAAGATGCTTTATGGTGAACTCTTTTTCATTGCAGGGGTGCTGGTAAATCCAAACATAGATGTTATTACCAAAAGAAGGTGGGTAGAAATTCAGTCAATGGTTATATCTGATCTTGCAGAAGCTCTAAACTGCAAGAGTTGATGTGGCAGGTATGGAGAGAGTAACGCGCAAGAACGTATTGAAAAAGTCGGGTACTGAAGGTCTGGATCTAATTTTTAGGCGGGCGAAATCGGAAGACGTAGAAGCGTTGCGGGTTTTGTTTAAAGATGTAGTAATTGGCTGCGATTATTACAACAGTAAAGCCAAAGAGGCGGCCTTGCAGAGTTATAAAGAAAGCGTACTGGAGGATAAAGTAAAGAGCCCGAGCAATATTATACTTGTAGCAGATGACCAAACAAGAAAAAGATTGGTAGGGTTCAGTTTGTGTAGAATTGATAGAGGATTTCTTTGGATAGATTGGTCTGGAACAAAAGCAAAATTTAGGAGGAAGGGCGTAAGAAGCAATCTATGGTATTTTACTAAACGTATAGCCAAAAAGAAAGGCATAAGCACAGTTATGTGTTATACTCTGAAGAATAATGTTCCGGCCACTACGTTCTTAAAAAAGAATGGTTTTGAGAGGCTGGGTGTTAACAAAAATATGTGGTATGAACAGGACTATATTCTATGGAGGTACAGATTGTGGAGGTGAAATTCCGCCGAGCACGGACCGAAAGCTTTTTAAATCTAATACTATTCAAATAAAAGCATACGGAGTAATGCGACATCGCTAATTCTACGTATAGGAAAGATAGAATGGAATTTGAAGGAGACGAAGAAGGAAATGAAGAAAGGAGAGGAGGGAGAGGCGGAAGAGAGGACATGAGAGTCAAATCTGCCTATTTCTTGCCAAAACCCGTGAAAGTCGGTGACGAACTGGAAGTGAACATCGATGCTATCGGCTCTAAGGGAGACGGAATTGCAAAGAAGGACGGCTTTGTCATCTTCGTGAAGGGGGTAAAGCAGGGGGATAAAGTAAAGATAAGGATAACTGACGTAAAGGCCAGATCCGCAATAGGAGAGGTCGTAGCGTAATCGCTATCCTTTTTTTCTTTTATTTGTTTTGTTTAGGCTGTATTTTATTGGCTTGTTTGGCTTGCGTTATTGGGGATTAGTGCATACTTTATTTATGTTACGCTTTACAAATATCCTTAAATGAGCCAAGGTAATGCATGTGATAGACCCAAAAATCTTCAACACTGAGACTAAAGATAAATGGGATGCATACTGGAAAGGACACGGGCTATTCCTTTTTGATGAAAAGCAAGGTACAAGGCCAATATTTTCTATAGATACACCGCCGCCGTTTGTAACTGGCGAGCTACATCTCGGCCAAGGGTATTGGGTAGTGTATATAGACTCAATTGCAAGGTACAAGAGGCTTGCGGGCTTCAACGTCCTCTACCCACAAGGATGGGATACGCAGGGTTTTCCGATAGAGATAATGGTGGAGAAGAAGTTCGGCAAGCGCGCGGGCAGGGAGGAATTCTATAAGAAGTGCGCAGAGATAGCGCTCTCCAATATAGAGATCATGAAAAAGGAGATGAAAAGGCTTGGGGCAAGCTTCGACGAGCGCTATGAGTACAAAACGCTGGAAGGTTCATACAGGGCTAAGGTACAGCTTTCGCTTCTGGAGATGTACAGAAAAGGTTTTGTCTATAGAGCTATGCACCCGGTGGAGTGGTGCCCGCGCTGTGAAAGCAGCATCGCAAGGGAGGAGACAATAG
>JAVYYS010000034.1:0-6917 GCA_038876335.1 Candidatus Micrarchaeaceae archaeon
CTGAGATATAACTGGATTCAGGGACCAAGATGGTTGCATTAAATCTCTCGGAGCTTGATTCACTACCGTTGGTGTTATCTATTACTATATAATAATTGCCTGGCACAAACTGCAAGGAGTTGACTGAATATACAGCTTCTGAAGTTTTGTTGCTTATACTCGGAAATGAGGCTAGAGTAGTATTTTGAAATATTTCCATGGTTCCTGAGCCCTCAAGCGCCTTCGCCTCGGCAATGCCACTAGCCAGATCATTTGAGTTTATATGAGAGTTCCATACTGCAAATGCACTAGAATTGAAAAGATAGAGGTTTGCCGCCCCTTTCGATATGAAAATCAAGAAGAACCTTGTGGTATTTGCAATTCCGATCTGTTTGTAGTAGAAACTATTGCTACCCACTGTCATGTTGTATTGGGTTACAGGCAGGATTGAATGCGCCAGCCAACTGGCCAACAACAGCGACGCTATAGCAATTATCAGGACGATTATACCTGCATACACCACCTTCTTCTTCATTAAACCAACTCTTCTCCCAACCATGTATTTGCAAAACTCAATCGGCTATAGCCTAAGAATCTACCATGCTACTTGGACTATGTTTAAAACATACTGGCAGTTTATTTATACTTCAACATACAAGTTTATAAATATGCATTCCATACAATTAACTATTGCGTGCATAGCTGGAGATTTTATGGAGAAAATTGAGAGGGTAAGCACGGGGATAGATGGACTGGACCAGTTGGTTGAAGGCGGCATACCCGCGATGGACCAAGTAGTAATAGCAGGAGGACCCGGATCTGGCAAAACACTCATGAGCATGGAGATATTATACCACGCCGCAAAGAAAGGCATGCACGCCGCGTTCATAGCGCTGGAAGAGAACCCAAAAGTTGTGCTGAGCAATTTCAAGAGCGCCTTCCCTGCGTTTGCAGATGTGGAAGAGCTAGTAGAGGACGGCACATTCCTTGTAGGCGGAGAGGATGCAGCTACGCGCATACAGTCTACGAGCGATTCTGAAAGTTACTCATTTGGCAATATAGTTTCAGACATAGAAACGATTGTAGGGTCGAATTCGGCCAAGCTAATAGCAATAGACTCAATCTCGCTTATCAAACTGCTTATAAGCGACAAACTGCTCTACAGAAGATCTATGATAGCGCTCACAGCAAACCTAAGGAGGCTTGGGGTTACTAGCCTGCTTACTGCAGAGATGGTCTCATCTGAACGCAAGGATCTTAGGTACAGCCAGGAATTCTTCATATTTGACGGCATAGTGGCTATGTACCAAATGGAGCAGGAGGATAGGAGGTCTCTCGGAATTGAAATCGTGAAGATGAGGGGCTCAGCCCACAGCTGGTCGCTTGTCCCATATGAAATTACCCCGGAAGGGTTTAAGGTATACTCTGTACAGTAATCCTGATTAAGGTCCAGATTGCAGGAAGCATGCCGCAGCAGGAGAGGCAAAGGCGTATGGTATGGGCTTAAAAAGAAGGCCAGGTGTTAAAACCAATGTCCCAACAGCTGATTCTGTAACTTCAGGAACAGGAGCTGGGAGGGTTAAGGTATCACTGACAGAGCACAATAGGCGGTCTATTTACATTGGCACTGTCGTGCTTCTTGTTATTGTCGCTGCTTCAATCATCGCGCTAGAGTCTGTGCACCGTTCTCCGCTGCAGTCATGCACTAGCATACTGCTCCAACAAAACAAGCTGCAATGTCTCCAGTCTCTTGCAGTCTCAACCAGAAATGCCTCTGTCTGCAACTATGCGGCAGGCCCTTATAGGTATGCGTGCATTGCGGAAGTAGCTGAAGAGGAAGGAAACCTAGGCGCCTGCGAAGCAATAAACAAGAGCAGCCTATATTATAACGCCTGCGTCTACAACATAAGCTATTCGAGCAATAGCCTGAACGGCTGTGAGCTGTTAAGCAGCCAAGGTTATGAATCTGAATGCATATATGCCTTGGCGCAGAAGCAGAATTTCAGCAACGCAGCGTACTGCGACCTTATACCGAACTCTACCACAAAGAATATGTGCATAGATATGAGCTACTACAGCGGCGCTGTTTCTAGCGGGGTTGCATCATATTGCAGGTACCTGCCTGCACAGGTAAATGACACAATCCTTTACAGCATGTTTACGCAGAGATATGCGACACAGCCTTCAATTTTTTCCAATGCATCTTCTATTGTACTTCCACTTTTTTACAGCGTGATGAATGTAACTCCGCAGGGACTCTGCTATTACAGCGTTGCAATAGCGCATAAAAACGAAAGTCTCTGCAGCAGTGCGGGCGGGGAGCTAGCGAGCATGTGTACTTACAATTTCTATGAGCCAAAAACTAACCTAACTTTAAATACTACAGCACTTAATGTGAGCGCAATATGTGCGAACTCGCCTCCCTCGAGCGCGCAATACTGCGAATTGGGTTTGGAAACGAGTATGGCGATAAAAGAGGACAATGTAAGCAGGTGCCTGGCCATAAGCGGCGACCAGTTTCAGTACTCATGCATAGATGCACTTGCAGAGAGCTATAAAAGTGCGTCGTATTGCAGCTACATAACCAACAGTACAGCCCAGCAGGCTTGCGACCTCCTAATCGCAAGCGGAGCAAACAGCACAGCATAAATTCTTTTCGCACTCTATATTATTCCGCTTCGCAGAAAACAGCAAAAAGAGGTGGTTGAATGAAAGGGATAATTTCATCGATAAGGCACTCAACTTCAGGTGAAGAGCTCTGCACCATAATAGGAGATGGAACTTATACTGTAAGCTGCGATACTAGCTTAAAGCTTTACGACAGTGTAGAATTTGAACTCGGCGAACCAGGGAAAAGCGGCTACAACAAAATAGAGGTTAATAAACTTGAAAATTCAGAAAAAAATGGCTATGAGCAGGAGTTAAAGAAAGCTGAAGAGAGGCTTTTTTCAAAAAGGCTTCTTAAAACAGGAATAAAGAGATTGGACGATGTGCTTGATAATATGAGTGAGCAGATATTTGCAGCTGGCAAGCGAATCATAAGGAACGTGGCAAGCGGCGCCCCAATTGTAATCAGGTTCCACAATGATGGCGATGGATCAAGCGGGGCTATTGCGCTCTTCCGCGCTATATCAGCCATTCTCGGGGATGCTCAAGGCAAGGCGATAAACATCTCCTACAGGATAAATAAGAGCATCGCATATTCATCTTCGTCGCTCTGGAGCGACAAGTTATTCTTTAACTCATTCGAGAGCATAGAGAAACCACTGGTGGTGATAATAGACTTTGGAACAACTGAGGAGAGCTATGGGGCGATAGCAAGCGCGATAGGCATAGATTTTATCTGGGTAGACCACCACCCAATACCGCAAGATTTTCCAGTCAGCAGCCTACCGCTGTATATAAATCCATGGCAGTACAGAGGCGACTCAAATGAAACCGCAGGTGCAATAGCTTGCGTGCTCGCCGCCACGCTAGGGAAGCAGCCGCAGGAAGCGCTAAGCAGAACACAAGAGCTTGCACTTATCTCGATGGTAAGCGACCACAGTGAATTTGCGCCGAGCGGCCAGCTTACAGCAGAAAAAGCGCTTGTGTTAGACCACATAACAAGCAAACGGCTCAGGTATGGAGATATGCAAGAACCGGCGCTCTCTCCAAGGAGCATGAGTGAAGTACTTTCAGATGATGCAAAATGGAAGGAAGTGTTTAAAAAAGCACGTGCGCAGCTCGATGAGGCCCTTAAGGCAGGCATAAAGCATGCGAAACACTATAAGAGCGTCAGAGGATTCAGGATAGTGGAGTTAGATTTCGGGCATGTATCTGCACTCGACTATGAAATCCTTCCGGGGAGGTATAGCTCCAAGTTGCACGACGAGGTAAGTGCGGTCCTCAACGAAGACGTTGTATTGATCGTACACTATGCAAACAGCATCTCTATAAGGCTTGGCAAGAAACTATCAAAATCAATAAACATACTTGACATAATAAACAGGATGAAAGAGAGCAAGCAGTACCTGCTCAATGGAGGAGGACACATGGAGGCAGCCAGCATAAAGGTTGAGGAGGGGCATCTGGAGGATGCGCTGGATGCGCTATTTACTGAGTTGGGAGCTGAGAGGAATTCATGAAACGCTTATCTTAAGATGCTTCGATTATGTATTCAATCTCTTTATCGCTGAAATGAAAACAGGATTCGAGAAATTTAGCTATCTCCTCCTTGCTTACTCCCTTCTGGAGAGCCTTCTTAACTTCTGCGTAGAGAATCCTAAGCTCGTTCGAGATTATGCGCTTTGAGCTGGAATGCATACTCTCGATCATCTTTGCAGCTAGTTTCGCCTTCATACTCCGCTCCTCTTTTGATTCGCTCAGGCTTTTTATCTGACGCGGATAGGTATACCGGGCAGACATATCTGGAGGTTGCTCTTTAGAAAGCGCAACGCCACTGGAAATGAAAACATTTACATACCTCCAATAGGTATAGTACTGTGATCTGGTCGCGCGTTCTAAGTATTCCGTTGCAAGTGAGAGGCTGTCTAACGCTGAGCTTATCTCGCTAGGTTGCCGGTATCTTTTTGTAATGTTTTCGGCTATCCAACTGATGAGTGTGCCCTGGTCTTCTTCAGTATTCATCATAGCAGCGAGGGAGGCAGAAACTGTATATGACCTAAATATTTTATCCAAGACCCCAAATATCTCTTCCTTTCTATTCCTGGTGGCTAAAACTTCTACATCTGCTTCCTCAGAATCTGCAAGCGCCCATGCGTCATTTATGGCGCTTCTCGCATCTCCACCTGCTTTGGCAACTATAAGATCGAGCACTCTTTCCCCTATGCGCAAATTTGCTCGCCTTGCGAACTGCAATACTGCCATGCGGACAGATTCGTTGTCTAACCTTCTGAACACTACAGCCTCTACCTTGCCCCTTAAAAATCTTATAGACTGGCTCCACTGGCTGTCTGCTATAAATATTATTGGAGAACGCGAGCTTGCCACCAATCTGTCTATCGCCGCGGCTGCGCCAGTGTCAAATCTTGGCATAAGTTCGTCTATTTCGTCAAACAGTACCATGTTCTTTCCGCCGAAGAGATAACGTGAACTAGCGGCTGTAGCTGCTATTTTATTTATAGACTCGGCGTCGCGGTAATCTCCAGCGTTCATCTCTACTATATTCCAGCTATGCTCCTTAGCGATGAGATGCGCTGCGGCGGTTTTGCCAGTGCCTGAGGGACCACATAGAAGGAGAGGCTTACGCTCGACCCCTTTCTCTACATCTTCAGCATACTTTCTTATCTGCAATATAGCGGCTGAGTTTCCATAAATCTCTTTAAGGGATGAAAGCGTATAAGGATCTCCTGCAGCGTTTTTTTCGTTCCTGCCTATTTCCATATGCATGACCTGGATGAGCTACCTCACCCTTGCGGACTGTGTTTCGCCACATCTACAACTTTGTAGCTTCTCGCTTCAACAGCAATGCTTGCTTCAGCATGCGGAATGCTTTTTATGTACCTAGCAGTATATTTCAAAGCCTCTGCTCGCTTTTACCCTATTGCCAAGTCAAGGTGACTTCCCGCTCGCCGAGTTAAATCTAAAATAAACCTAAAACTGTTGCAAGTTAATGGTTGGGCTGCGCCAATTATTCTCGAAGAGATATAAGAGATATTATTGCAGAAAGAATAAAAATATATATTGAACTTTGCATTACATTTTATGCTAACTAAACTGATAAAATTAACGCAAAAGGTGCTCAAACGAAAAAGAAGAATATAGATATTGCAAATAAGGCAATACCTGCCCACGTGGCATTAATACCTGATGGGAATAGGCGCTGGGCTGAAAAGCACGGCATTAATCTACAGCAGGCTTACGATCTCGGAATAAAAAAATTCGTAGATTTTGGGGAATGGCTAATCAAAATGGGGGTGAAAACTCTTACGGCATGGGCGCTTTCTACTGAGAACGTCGCAAATAGGGATAAAAAGGAGTTGAATATACTCTACAACTTATACATAAAAGCTGTAAATGACCCCAAGATAATCGAAAAGCTTAAGCGCAACAGGATACATGTCAACATAATAGGGAATCTATCCGTTCTTCCAAAAAGGGTAAGGATTGAACTCCACAAGCTTGAAACTATTACATCCACGTACAGAGACAACACGATAAACCTCCTTGTGGCATATGGAGGCAGGGAGGATATTGAGCATGCAATAGAAAAGATTGCTGCAGAAAGACGTGGAAGAAGCAAACACATGCGAATCAGCGAAGATGAGGTAAAAAGGAGTCTTTTAACTGCCGCGGTGCCAGATGTAGATATGGTGATAAGAACTTCTGGAGAGAAGAGGCTTTCGGGGTTGCTTCCCTGGCAATGTAGCTACTCTGAGCTTTATTTCGCCAAGAAGTATTGGCCCGAATTCAACAGGCGTGACCTCAAAAGAGCGGTGGACTCGTTTTCAAAACGAAATAGGAGATTCGGAAGGTAGATAGCGGCATCCTTTGAAAAAAGTGTTCCAAAATGCCCAGAGATGAGAAGGACCTGTTCAGCAAATACATTTCTCTCTTTTCAAGGAGCATACCTGGCTCAGTTACTCTTATACTCATACTTACGCTCTTCAGCATAGTGACAGGCATTGCGTCAATCTCGATGATACACTTTTCGGAACTGCATAGGATACCTTTTATCATCGCAGGAGGAACGCTGACCGGCATAATGGCACTTATGCTTCCCACGCTTTTTACCGCGCTTATAATAAGGGCCTTCAGGCCAAAGCTCGCCCTAAAATATGTCCTGTTTCTCTCGATTATTGGAGAGGTATACTACATGCTGTTCATGATAGTTGGAGGCCTACTCTATCTATTTACCTCAATGTCGGCGCTCGCGAGCACCATTATAATAGTGGGTGACGCAAGCATATTCGCGTGGTGGGTCTTTATAAACAAGG
>JAVYYS010000035.1:0-6760 GCA_038876335.1 Candidatus Micrarchaeaceae archaeon
TGCGATGAGCAGAAGCGGCTTTGCTGTAAGCTCCATAGAGCAGTACGGGGATTTTGTAAAGGCAGAGCTCGGTGACCGGCGCATTTCTTCAACAAGATTTGATTTTGTATCAAATCTTATTCGGAGAGAATCCACGGCGCGTTCCGGCTTCAAAGAAAACGGGTCCCTGACTTTGCCGAGTAAGACCTTAGATATATTAAGGGATGAGTTTCGCCGTGGAAATGGCGCGCGAGGCACTGAAGTAAAGCTGGAGGATCTTCCTATTAGTGCAGAGGACAAAGCTGAGATCTGGGAGTTTTATAGGCAAAGGTTTGAAATCAAGAACCCGCTCCTCAACATCTTCGCGAAGAAGGCCACGTATGCAAGCACTAAAAATTAGGAAGTGGTACCCCAATCTAACTTTAGAAACATTTTTACTTGCGAGCATATTACGCGCTTCCCAAAACCAACGCCATAGGCAAACCATAGAAAGGTTTAAAAACCTAATGTGGCCGGATGGAAATTGACGTCGAACATGGCTCACTTCCGCTTTTCCCGCGCTTTTTGCTCTTTTTGAGAAAGCTATAAATAGGAGCTTAGCAACTTTACTAAGCAGTGTTGTTAAATTGCCACATGCGTTTGACAGCGCCTTGGGTGTGGATTAGAATGGTGGGGGATGAGCTGACAGCGGAAAGCGTAGAAAAGTGCCCTAGATGCGGCACAACAATGCGCAACTTCTCTAAGAAGTATTCCTACAGCATGAGCAGGTACTACTGCGTAAAATGCGCCGAGGCTCTTGACAGGGACTACCTTGCCAGGACCACGTGCGCGATATGCGGCAAGCACCTCTCTAAAAGCGACGTGAAATTCGTTATGTCGTCTAAATTCTTCGGCAGCTCCGGCATGCCTCTGATTGACAGGTTGGTCTGCGCGGAATGCCACCCTATGATAATGGAGAGGATGCGGAGCAGGCAGAACGCAGGCAGGGAATACACTGTCAAAGCAGCGGTGAGGAAAAGCATTGCGCGGAGCTTTATGCATGCGGTAAAAGGGTGAAGATTTAGCGGCATGTTTGGGCCTCTGCATCTTTGAAGACGGAAGTGGCGAGGTTGGAATTTTTAAACAGCCTAAACTGCGCTGGTGCTTTGCCATTCTTTCGGGCTAAGCTTCAATGCGTCAAGAATTACGAAATAGGGAAGAATGCGGGTAAAGTCGTACGCCTCTCTGTCTACGCTAGCGCCGTACTTTATCGGCTTCTCATCTATATAGTTGTAAAGCATAAACCCGTTTTTCTTAAGGATCTTGAATATAGTCTGAAAAGTATAGTGGTAAAAAGGCATGGTTACGCCCAAAGACGGCCATTTCGAATGCATCACACCCTCCTTAAAGTAATCTTCAAAAACCCTGTACCTGCGGTTCTTGCCCCTTATATGGTGGCTGACACGCAAAATGGGATTGCCGATGGAGAACACAAAATGGCCGTGTACCTTAAGCACCCGCGCAACTTCTTTTAACGCTTTGTCAATGCCTCTTATATGCTCAAAAACTAAAGCGGAGAAGACAACATCAAAGAATGAGTTTTTATAAGGCAGCTTCAATGCGCTTCCCACTTCAAATTCAATCCCAGGATAGCGTGCCCTAGCTATCTCCACCATTTTTTCTGAAATGTCTACTCCATAGACTATGGCTCCGCGTTTTCTTAGCAAGGCCGCGTAAATTCCGGGCCCGCTGCCGAGATCCAGCACCCTCTTTCCGCGTACATTACCAACTGCCTTGAACATATTGGGCTTGTCGAGATATTCATTGAAAAACAGTTTGTTTGAAAATCTCTGGTTTGCGTACTCCATTGCTATTCTGTTGAAGATCTTCTTGGTCTTCATCTCGAGGCTAGGCATCTAAACCAACAATTTGTACACTATAGAGCCTGGTTTTACCGGACACCTCACCAATATGCCAACAGGGTCACCGCCCTCTGCGAAATCCACCTCTTTTTTGTTTATCTGCATGCTTTTTACCCGCTGCCTTATTGCCTCCTCCTCGTCTCCTATCTCCACTATGTCCCCTACCTTTAAGCCCCCTTCAAGCTTTATGGCCGCCACTCCGAGCCTGTCGAAAAAGTGCTCTACAATACCTATTCTTATTTTCGAACTGTGCGGTGCATTACTCTCTGCAAGTCGGCCTTCGTCTCTCTTCTCCCTCTCCTCCTGGTCGTTTATCAGGCTGTCAAGATCCAGATTCTTTTTAGGCATGCCAAGCACCGTTACAACTTACTATGCAGGATGTATGCAAGCCAGATTTATAATCTTTATTATGCAGTACAAATTGGTTCAGACTGAGCTAAGATTCATGTATAGTAGGAGCATTTATTTCTCTGGTAGCCGTATCCGTCAAATAAATTTTTCCTATTATATGCAGGGCCTTGCCGTTGAAGAAAAGAAATAAATCCATTATAGGGATTCGATTTACATTTACATCCGAAGCAAAAGGATTTAAGAATTCAATACCCCAAGTTAACAGAGTATTTTCGAACGCGCCTGGAAGGAATGATAAAATGTACTTGAAAGTGAACGAGGACAATAAAAAGCTTGTAGAAGAATTCGGGGCAAGTCGAATAACCGAGCTTAGGAATCTGCCGGATTTTTACACTTTTACAAATGGGCTGATATATTCGCATAGGGATTTTGACACCTTTATGGGCAGACTGCATAAAGGTGTGGCATCTGCCATTGTATCAGGGCTTAATCCAAGCGCTACTCTCCATCTTGGCCACGTGCCGCTTTTTGAGACTAACCTCTTCTTCCAGCAAAAATATGGAATCGAAGTGTTTATACCGTTATCCGATGACGAGAGCTACGTAGCAAGGAAAATAGAAACTCAGGCAGAGGGATTTAAAAATTCAATCAGACTTGCAAGATCGTTGCTGGCCTTCGGTTTCGACCTCAGCAAAACGCATTTCATAATAGACCAGGTATACACTCAAATATACAATTTGGCGATCAAATTATCAAGGGGCGTAAACATTTCGGAAATAAAAGCAGTTTACGGGTATAGCGCGGAACAGAATGTGGGCCTGCATTTCTACCCTGCAGTCCAAGCCTCGCATATCGCGCTGCCACAGACGTTAGGTATTCCAAACGTCCTGGTGCCGATAGGTCCGGACGAAGATGCGCATCTAAGGGTAGCAAGGGATATAGCCAGCAAATTTGGCTTCAATAAAGCCGCAGCTCTGCACATGCTATACCTGCCAGGTCTTGATGGGGACATAAAGATGTCGAAATCGAAGGGAAACGCGGTGTTTTTGCTTGATAGCGAGAGAGAGATCAAAAAGGAGATAATGAGCGCATTCAGCGGCGGAAAAGTCAGCGCAGAAGAGCATCGTCGGCTGGGCGGCGATCCTAGCGTTGATATTCCATACCTCTACCTGAGGTACCTATTCTTGAAGCCAAAGGAGGCTGAGGAAATTGCCGAAAAATACAGGCGCGGAGAAATATTGAGCGGCGAGATGAAACAGATGCTTTTTGAAAAAGCTGTTGATAGGACAAGGAAATTCCAAGAGCACTACAACAAAATAACCATCGAAGACGTGATGAAAACTATACTGACCAACAAAGAGGAAGATCTGCGTAAAATGGTAGAGGATTCAGGGGTATTCTAAGCTACAGCATCTGCGATTCAGGTTATGCGGGCGTATCCTCTCTGCAATCAAGAGTTTGCCCCCAGTCTTCAGAGCATAGTGCACCTTCTCCAGCCATGCACATTTGTCTATAGTATGATGTATCGAGAAGGGCATTATGCAGTAGTTCTGTTGAGTCCCCTCTCGCCTTGTAGTCTGCAACATCAGCATTTATGAATTTCATGTTGGCACACCGATGTTGCGCCGGGTATAATCTATGAGCTCCTTTGACCTGTCTACCGGATAGATAATCTTCGCCTTACCCTAAATCATTCTCTCAAGCGATCCGAGTCCGCAACCGAAGTCTATTACCGTGTTTCCATGGTCCGTTATCCCACTTTTCACTGCCAAAACGACTATCTTCTGATGGTCATTTCGCATTGCCCATACCATGCATATGCCTCTCCTTGAGCAGGAAGCCTACAGACATTGTCTGCCTGTCGGAATTATGAAGGCCGAGCTTGCCAGCGAAAGCTTCTACCTCACGCTTTGCGCGCTTCACCAGGCTCTTTCTGGCAACGATGCGCTCTATTTCGATGAACGGCCCGACCTCCGGATATTCGTCTATCACTATATTGAAATTACCGTAACTGTAATTGTGGCGAGTACGTTTTATGTGCTCCAAATATCTGAGAGGTATTATGCCGAGATAGCTGAATATGCTGATAAGCGCCTTAGGGTCGTCAACAGCTACTTCGTATTCTCTTGTTGCCATAACCCTCTTGATCTTATTGCCAGAAGGTTTGTAGGTAAGCACGCCTCCGGCCCTTCCTGCTATAATCCTTATGCGCAGCGATTCTACGGATTTCCAAAAATCTCTGCCTTCCATGCTGAAGTTGTAGTCTTCCATTACGTATGTGCTCAGCTTTTTGGCCCCTACAATCTTCAGCCTTTTGAGCAATGCCGGCTCGTCTGTTACCTTGAATTTTGCTTCAACTTCTATGTTGCTGCTCATAAAGTCACCGAGTCCCCCAGAGCCGAATCAAAAAGAAAAGCAGGATGAAAGAGCTTATGTTGCAAGATTGATAATGTTTTAAGAGCCCTATGAAGATATTGGGAATGAAGTGCGCAAAGGACTTTATTGCGTTGTTTGTAGCTCATTTGTGCGTAATGCTTCCTTCACGCGCTTTGAAAGTAGGTCGTACCGTAGTTTTGTATTCGGATAGGAAAGTATGTAATCCTTCGTGCGCAGCTGCTCGTTCTCGAATACCGCACTGTCATCGAACTGCTGCTTTGTAAAATCGACGACTCTGCCGTTTTCCAGCTTGTTGTAATAATGGGAGCTCACGCCCTCAACATTCTTCACCTCTATTCGCAATATCTCGCCTCCCAGATAGTCATTGACAACAGCGGCCGTGACTGCGCACTGCCCCCATGCAGGGTTCTTAGGGGTCCACTTTGAAGGGTCTGCGCTTGTTTCCGCCGACCATGACTTTGACACGGCATCATACAGGTAGCTGAGGCTTCCTGGCTCCTTTTCCACGTGGTAAATCTCGTTCGCTAAAGTGCGGAAGGCACTATCATTTATGTAATACACCTCGAGCTCATTCGATAGCGGAAGCTTTGCATCCATATTGCTCCTCGGTTTTCCGAGCCGCGTAGCGATAGTTGGAAATATAGTAAGGAGCGGATTGTCTTTGAATAGGTCTGCTAGTGTGCTCTCATAGACGATGTTGCCTTCCTGGTCCGCCTTCACAATCTCTAGGTAAGGATGGGTAAATTCAAGCAACATGCCCTGGCATGACAGGCATGGTGGCGTGATTGGCTGGTCCGACTTCAAACCCGCATCTGTGAATACACCCGTGAGCCTCTTGAAATCGGTGCCGTTATAGCCATCTAGCATGGCTATTTTGACCACCATCTCCTCGGCGTGGCTGCCGCCATTTTGGCCATATGTCTCTATGTTTGCTCCTGTATAAAGCATGCCATCGAATGTGCGCAGGGCGTAGCCTACGCTCGAACGGAAAGTCCTGGCTTTATTGCTTTTAGCGCTCAGCGCCGCAGCCACCTCCTCCTTGATCTGCGACAACTCATATACAGAACGCGCAGTTTTTTCAACCACTCCATCACCTCCTTCAAAAATTTAACCAAGATACATTATTAATGCTTGTGTAGTGCCGCATGTATGCCAAGTATGGCTTGAATGGCTTCGTCAATCTACAGTGCGCCTCGTTCTGCTATACCTCTTATCACACTCTCTATGACTACCTTTATCACGCCTTTTGTGTTGGAAATTATGCTTGCCCTCGCCACCATGCTCACCGGAAGCGCGTTGCAACCGTACGAATTTCCAGGGCAGGAATAGAGCCGTAGAAGCAAAAGACTTATATATTTATATGTATACATATCAATAGCGATTATATGCCGAAGCAAGTGATGCTATCAGATGCTGCATACAGCATGCTAGCCCGAAGGAAGGGGAATAAGAGTTTCTCAGAAATCATTATCGAGTTAATTGAGGATAAAAAGAGAGCGGCGAAGGATCCTAAGAAGCTGTTAGAGATAAATGGTATAATCAAGACAAAGAAGCCCGTCTCGTGGAGTACGCAGGTTGATGAGGTCTTGTATGGTGATAAATTATGATAATCTTGGATACCAGTGTGCTATTTGGATTTGAAGTAGAATCAGACAACAAGCACGACGACGCGGTCAAGATTGTGAATGACGCGGTTACTGGAGTTTATGGCAGCGCCATTATTACAGATTATATCTTTGATGAAACGGTGACACTTACGTTGGCTAGAACAAAGGACTTATCTAAATCGATTTCTGTTGGGGAACACCTTAGCAATCTGGAGATTTTAAAGATAAATCAGGCTATATTTGATGCTGCATGGGCTATCTTCAAGGCGCAAAAAGCCAAGAAGAACCTTAGCTTTACGGATTGCACAACCATAGCCGCGATGAAGCTGAATGGTATAGACAAAGTAGCTACCTTTGATTCCGGGTTTAGCCAGGCGAAGTACATAAAAGTAATTAACTCAGCGAGCGGGAAGCCTTCTTCCGCAAGGGGGTAGTTCACCGCCTCTGATTCTACATATCTATCTTTACGGCGCTACGGCTCTGAACTGCCTTTGTTATTTTTTGCATCCTTGAACAACAGTTTGT
>JAVYYS010000036.1:0-6750 GCA_038876335.1 Candidatus Micrarchaeaceae archaeon
TTTCCAATCCAAAATCCGTGCTAATATTGTTTAAAAACGGAAAGATAATATGCACTGGTACCAACACCGAGGCAAACGTTAAGAAAGTGCTTGATTACGCAGCAAGAGTATTGTCAAAATACGTTATAAGCCTAAATCCTGTGCAAAAAGCCTCGCCCTAATTCTCTGACACTCCAGACGCTCCGGCTACCCTTTTTACAGCTTTGTCAAATTTTTCAAAGAACTCTCTCCACGTATACTTCGTTTCTACTATTTTTTTACCCTCTTTTCCGAGCTCTTCCGAGATCTTGGGGTGTTCGACCAAGAAGTTCATGCTTTCTGCCATTTCCTCCTCGTTTCTAACTAAGTACCCTGTCTTACCATTTACCACGGTTTCCCTTGGTCCACCCTGATTTACCGCGATTATAGGTTTCATTGAAGCCATCGCTTCAAGTGGCACTATTCCAAAATCTTCATCTAGAGGAGTATAAAGAACCGCTGTTGCACCAGCGAGTAGTTTGATCACCTCTTCATCTTCAGCATTCTCTATTACTTCTACATCTTGTACCTCTGAGGCAAGTTCGCGTATATACCTGTAGTAATCATAATAGAACCTGTCGCGCGACACCGAACCAGCAAGTACAAGTTTATAGCCATTTTTTTTGTACTTTCTTTTGAATATGTCGAACGCCTTTATCGCGTACTCCTGCCTTTTGTTTGGTGAGAATCTTGAGGGGTAGAAGAAATACTTTCCATCACCATTGTTCGAATACCTTTCTGCATCTATTCCGGGGTTTATAATTTTTGCATCGTTCCTTCCGAAAAATTTCATGATTCTCATTTTAGTGTTTCTGCTGTTTGTCACTACACCCTCTATTCTTCCAATTACCCTTCTGTCTATTCTTCTTACTGCCGTTGCCCCCAGTATATATGCAGGTTTCTCCAATCTCTTTTTAGTTGAAAGCCGGTATTTGTAAAGATCATATACATCCCTCAAGGGTGTATGGCAGTACCAGAGCACTCTCTCGTTTTTATTTCTTATCCAGTGGCTCGGAGCTACATGCGCATTTATTATATCATACTCATCTCTGAGTTTCTTAGAATAAAATGCCATTCCATAATTGAGGCCTTGGGAAATCCTGTTGTACGGGAGCAGCGAGAGCGCAGATTTTTTTCCAATTACTTCTATGTCTATGTTTCTGAATTCTTCAAACGTGTGCTCTGCGTCGTATTCGGCCGTGTATATTTTAGCATTGTAATGCTTAGCTATCTCTAGAACGACACGTTCCGCTCCACCTCTAAGTGTAAGGTTTGCCTGCGTAATGACGACCCTCACTTTAGCACCGTATAATAAAACAAAGTCAAATATTTATAATAGTGAGCAGGAAAACCCTTTTCCTCCGGCAGAGTATTTGGCAAACTGCAGAAACACATATAAATTTTGAGATAGAGGAAATTAATGAAGTCATCCTGGAATGCACATAAATCCGCGTATCCTTCAATTGAGTAAAAGGCAAAATTATCTTCTTGAGCAAACTTTGCATGATTGCTGCAGTACAAGACTGAAAATGTTGTTTCAGGGTAGCTGCTGGAAGCACTAATATAGATAATTATATAGGTAATAGTTAATACCCTAAGCAATAGGTAATAACTAACGCTGTTAAGTTTGTGTTTGTAATAAAAAGCGTGCGGCGATTTTATGGATTTAGGCGAAGGGTTGAGAAAAGCCATTGCGCGGCTTACAAACGCCACGATAATAGACTCCCAAACCATAAAGGAATTCAACAAGGAGCTGCAGAAGACCTTGTTAAGCGCAGACGTGGAGGTTAAGCTCGTATTTGCCCTTACTTCGGCAATAGAGGAGAAAGCGCTGAAAAGCAAACCCCCGAAAGGTTTGCCGCAAAGGGACTATATTACAGATATCGTATACGAGGAGCTTGTGCAGTTAATGGGCAAATCCTATTTTCCAGAACTAAAGCCAAAGAAAATAATACTTGCGGGTCTTTACGGTTCAGGTAAAACTACTACTGCCGCGAAGCTGGCAAAATTTTATCAGGATCGCGGTCTTAGCGCCGGTCTAATATGCTGTGATGTGACGCGGCCCGCCGCTTATGAACAGCTTGAGTCCCTTGCAAAGCAGGCTAATGTAGCATTTTTCGGAATTAAGGGCGAGAGCGACGCTGCAAAGATAGCAAAGGAAGGGCTTAGAGCGCTTTCGGGTAAAAAGGTCATAATCTGTGACACCAGCGGAAGAAATGCGCTTGACGGCGCACTTATCTCTGAGCTGGTAAGGGTAAGCAAAGCTTTCAACCCAGATGAGCGCATACTCGTTATAAGCGCCGACATGGGGCAGACTACCGGCAAGCAGGCGCGTGAATTTGACAGGGCAATAGGCATAAGCGGAATAATACTTACTAAGGCAGACGGCTCTGCTAAGGGCGGAGGCGCTCTTAGCGCAGCGAGTGCAGCTCATGCGAATGTAATGTTTCTTGGAACCGGAGAAAAGCTTGGCGACCTGCATCCATTTGATTCAGCAAAGTTCATAGGAAACCTTCTAGGCGTGCCTGATATAGAAGCTCTTTCAAAGGCCGTAGAAAAAGCAGTAGCAGAATCTGGCGTAAAGCCTGAGGAACTTGAGTCAGAGGAGCTGAATTTCGAAACATTTTATTCGCAGCTTAAGGCCATGGGAAAAATGGGCTCATTGAAAAGTGTTTTTGGGATGATGGGCGCTCCAGACATACCTAAGGAGATGCTGGAAAAAGGCGAGGATAAGTTAAAGCTCTATCACGCCATGATCTCATCAATGACAAAGGAGGAAAGAAGAAACGAGAAACTGCTTCATGAGCCAGGCAGAATCCAACGTATCGCGCATGGCAGCGGCACGACTGAGAAAGAAGTGCACGCCATGATTTCTGAATTCAACAAGATGAAGAAAATCTTCAACACTTTCAAGAATGATAGGTCGTTTAGGAAAAGGTTTGCTAAGTTCATGTAGCCCCTTGCGGACTAGCATTAAAATAATTAGAGTAGTCAGACAGAAAAGAAGAGAAAAAGAAAAAAATAAAAAAACAAAAAGGGTAAAAAACCCTACCCTCTATCTCTTCCTCTTCTTTCCCTTTGATTTCTTTGCCTTAGATTTCTTTGCCATCTAATTCACTGCTTAATATTTACACGTTGGCTAATAATATATTTAAATTAGACGATATCAAACATATACGATGATAATTTATAATGGAGGCGCATACAGTAACATTTACTTTTATAACGTGCATCAGTGAAAAATAACGTCGTAAAAATATAATTCCAATTCGCAAACCCGTGCCGAGTTCGAAAAATGGCGTGCCATGACTGAAAAAAAAGAACGTTTGGAAGAAAAGCTCAGCGAACTCAAGTCTGAGTACTCAAAAACAAAATACAACAAAGCCACAGACAAGCACCTTGGCATACTCCGCTTCAAAATAGCAAAGGTAAAAAGGGAGCTAATAGAAGCGTCTAAAAGGTCGCACGGCCAAGGTTTTTCTATCAGAAAAGGCGGAGACGCGACCGTAGCTCTAGTCGGTTTTCCAAATGCAGGCAAATCATCTTTGCTTAACGCACTCTCTAGCGCTAAATCAAAAACCGCTCAATACGCTTTCACTACGCTTTCTCTCGTGCCTGGGATGATGCTCTATCGTGATTCACATATACAGTTATTCGACCTGCCAGGCTTGATAGAAGGTGCGCACCTAGGAAAAGGTCGCGGCGCAGAAGTTATATCTGCAGTGAAAAATGCCGATTTAATCGTGTTCGTAGTTTCTGTGGAGAATCCGGATGACGTAGGCGCCCTGCTTTCTGAGTTGTCTTACTTTAGCATAATAACAAACAAGAAAGAGCCAGATATACAAATTGCCGCCACGGAAGACAAAATAGGTATCAAGATTGAAGTAAACAAAAGCAGCATCCCAGGAAATGCAGTATCCGAAATCCTTAGGAATTTCGGCATTCATAATGCAAAGGTTCGGATATGGGACGAACTGTCAGAAGACGAGCTCATCTCCATTTTGGCTAGAAAAGCGAGGTACGTTCGTGCGCTCGTAGCACTTAACAAAATTGACCTTTCATACAACTATGAAGAGATTGTCGAGCGCATTCGCAATAAGTACAATATAGAAGTTGTTCCGATAAGTGTAGTAAATGGGAAGAATATAGAAACGCTAAAATCAACAATTTATGAAAAACTACGGCTGATGCGGGTGTATCTTAAACCCGAGCTGAAAGCCGAATCTTCCTCTCCTATAACGGTGCCGTATGGTTGTTCTGTAAAGGAGGTGGCGCGCCGTGTGCATACAAAGCTGGCCAATGAGCTAAAATGCGCTTACGTCACAGGCAAAAGCGTGAAATTCCCAAACCAGAAGGTAGGCGCCATGCACGTGCTAGAAGATGGCGATGTAATAACTTTTGTAAAGTGAACCACAACGGGTGCATGGGTATGCGGGAAATTCTTTCATTGCAAAGTGAAGCAAGCCCTCTGTGAGTCAAAAAGAAATATAAAGTTGAGCAGGCATATAATCAAATGTATCTCGGCACGTTTTCGGCAAGACGGGAAAGGTATGTGTAAATGTCTATAAAATATTGGGAATTTGAAGATGCGCCCCTCAAGGAGAAGTTGAAGCATCCCTCTGTGAAAGAAGTCGCAAAAATTTTCTTTGACAGTGAAACAGAAGCATACAGATTTTCTCTTCTGCTTTTAGAGGTAAAAAAAAGAAAGCAGTTGAGACTGAAAGACGTACCAGCCGCGATACCCCTTGCGACTGCAAAAAGGTATCTTGATTTTGCCGTGCAGCTTGGCCTTTTGAAGCATGAAAGCAATGCCTACGAATTTACCGATAGGTTTACTAGACCATTGCGGAATATTGCAACTTATATAAAAGAGTGGATTGAGAGCCCTGCAGATGAAGATCTTAGTGTAGAGTTTGCAAATGCAAAATTCGACAAACAACAAAAGCGCGGAGGCAGAAAACCACAAAATGTAGAAACCGCTGAAGAAAAGAACACAGCCGATCCCCAAGAGGAAACTACGGATAACAGAGAAGCCACCCTACCTCCATGATCTTAGTTTGTGGTCTTACTCTTTTCTACCCTTCCTACCTTTTCTACTGTTCCTGTCCGCATCATACTGAGATTCGCTGCCACATCACTTAGCAGGTCGAAATTTCTTTTCCTAAGGGTTTCATATGCGGCTTCAAGCTGCGCTCTCTCCCTTTCCGAAATCTCGTTTATCTCTCCTTGCTTGTTTATAGTGAATATTTCGATCGGCCCTGCCAAATACATTGGGCAGGCCCTTATTGTGTCCTCTATCGTCTTAAATGCGATAAGCTTGCCCTCTTTCAGTGTAAGTTCCTTATCCTCATACTCCTTGAGCGGCATATATGCCAAGTCGTTTTCTGCAAACACGACAAATTTCTCTTCCACTTGCCTGCCTTTTAGATAATTGTCGGCAACCCATATCCTGTTCTTTCCTTCGCTGTCTACGTATGCTATTAGCATGTTGATTGCTATGCTGTTTTTTACCTCCTCAACATTTTCTATTCCAGTGCTACTCCTCCTTTCTATATCATTCTTCAGTATGAGTGCCATGCCGGAAAGTAACTCTTCAAACGCTTCTGCGCCGATAGCGTCAGCTTTGCCGAAAACTGCATCGGCCAGCTCCTTTACCTTCTGGTTTATCCAAACTGTTCCGGCAATCGCAAAGATATACCTCCCGTTATTGTAGATTTTTTTCGTGTAAACTGAAATATAATCTGTTGGGTCGCTATGCGACCTAAGGCTCATACCCGTATCAGATGCAACGACAATTCCATCGGTGCATCTCAGTGCGATAATTAATGACATATAACCCACTTTTCAAGAGCTACTACTTTCCGTTCCGCAATTTTTCTCTCATGTCTTCTCTAAGATACTTTATTGTGTCTCTCACATGTTCTTGCTCCCTCCTACCGATTTCATTATAAGCCTCTTCTAGCACAGCGATTTGCGCATCATTTACCTTTTCTATTCCCTTCTTGCTCATTGTGTATATACTTATGGGTCCCAACAGCGAGCCGCCTACCCGTGCCATAGCATCATTTATCACTTTATATGCAATAAAACATCCTTCCCAAATAGTTATCTTTTCTTTTTTGTATTTGTCGAGCTCGAGGTTCACCACGGTTTCTCCAAGTCCAAATCCCAATGCCCTAATATTATTTTCATTGTTTATTACAGTTGGAATCAAATCATCAGATATCACTATGGCATTGCTGCCCTCTTTTTCATTGTAATATGCTAGGATAAGAGTAGTGGTAATTACTATATCATCCGCTTTATCTACCTCATCAGGATCCAATCCCTTAGCCCTTCGCGCTCCTCTTATGTACCCATCAAGTAGATCTGCAAGTTCGTTTAAGAACTCTGCTTTTATATCCTCGAACTTCTTGGTTTTGCTGAGTTTTGACTTTAAGAGTTCCCGTGCATCATCTATTACGCTGTAACTTCCAACTCCAGAGAACAGAAATCTGTCATTTATGTTTCTTATCTTTTCCCCTCTGCGCATCAGGCTGGTTTCCTCAGTATAATTCATTTCAAATCCACTATCCGCCGCCAGCACTATGCCATCCTCACATGGGACATACACAACCAATGTAATTTGTACCACCCAATGATCTTTTATAAAAAATAAATATAAAACCAACGCATAAGGTAGTGGTACTTAGCGACAAGGGTTGCAAGCCCCGCTTCGGTAAATTCGCCTAT
>JAVYYS010000037.1:0-6730 GCA_038876335.1 Candidatus Micrarchaeaceae archaeon
TTTAACGCGGTTCCCAGCACCGCCTTTCCTTCAAGCCTGAGCCTCTGTTCGCTTGCGAGTTTCATTATTGGTATATTTTCATTTGCGACCTTTACATTTTTGTCCGAACTCAGCAACTCCTTCGAATAAACGGTCTTTGGACCTGTTGCATCAAGCGTGAAAAGCACTTCATCTTTTTCATCATAGCCTTTAAGCGGAGTAGTTATGGGTATTAGACCTATCCTATGTGCTATGTATTCGTCGAACATCGCGGTGGTGTTCTCATAGAATGTTACCTTGTCTATAGCAAAGGTCTGCACACTGTTGATAGCGGCTCTGCGCAACGCATTCGCATAAGCCGTGTCTACGCCACTCAGAATGAACCTGAAAATCTTCTCGCTCTCTTCAATGATCTTTATTTCCATCTATACACTTTCTTCAAGTTGTGCGCGCTTGCATTCACTTTGATTTATCCATCAGCCATTTATATGGTTTATCTTGCATATGTATTTTTAATATGAGCTATTTAAAGTTATTAACCATTGCTCTAACTTACTCTAACGTTGCTTCTGTTGTCAAGTGCCGTTTCTGCTATATATAATTGTGGCGCAAAATAAGCCTAAACAAATAAAACTATAAACTTCTTAAACCTCTAAGTATAAAAGATTTATGGTAGGGTGTGCTTTTGCCGTTCAGAGATCTTATAATCGCAGATTTAAAGATGGGAAAGCTAGGCAAGTCCCAGTACATAATGTCATACAAGCCGAGGCAGCACATTTCACTTTCTAAGATGGCAGAGCATGACGAGATAAAGTATGTAGAGATAGGCGCGCAAACCCAATCAAGGTATGCAAGCCCAATCGATACTAGATATCTGGGATTCAAGGGGATATCCTACGATCTTGTGCTAATGCTCTATGAGATAAACTCGCATAGTGCGTTTGCGTCGAGGCAGTACATTTGGCAAGAGAATCTTGATAAGTCTGTCTCTTCCTTCTTGCATTCCCTAAAAGGGGTAAAAAGCCCAGAAGTTGAGGCTAGGATCATCGGATTGCAAAACAGCCAGGACACTTCAGCACTCTCCAAATTGCTAGATCTTCTGTCATCAAAAAAGATCGAGGTTTATGAAGCAGACCTATTTGGAAATGAACTGAGGCACATCGCCCTCGACATGCATACCGGCACCACGTTTAATATCCTCCTTTTAGATAGGCTCTACAGGCCGGGAGAGCTACTCAATAAGCTAACTGAGGAGCAATTCCAAAGAGGCATCCAGCCTTCCAGTCCCTCGCAGCAGGTAAGCAAGTCATAGGCTCTTCTTGTAGATTATGGTGTGCTTTACCTTCCCGCCAGAGAAATCGCTCCTCTTCAGGCATATGCAGTTGCATGTGAAGCTGCCGAAACTTTCGGCATGGCCGCGCGCGAACTCTTCCAGCGCCTCCATGCTCAAGTGCAACCAAGGTTTTACCCTCGCTATGGTTAAGTGGGGTAAAAACTCCCTATTATCTAGCCTTAAGCCCATTTCCAGCATAGGGGCGCGGAGCTGTTCGTATATTTCATTTATCTCCTCCTTACCTTTTTCAATTCCGATAAAGACAACCCTAGGTCTTCCAGGCTCGAAGAAACCTATTCCCCCGAGTGATATCTCGAACGGCCGCGCGCTTATCCTATCCATAAGCTTTTCTACCTTTTCTGCCGTGCTATCCTTTATCTCGCCAAGAAAGTGCAAGGTAATATGAAGGGATTCCCTGTCAGCCAGCCTCATTCCTCCGCCTTCAAGCTCCTTTTCCACTTCGGCTATCCTATCCTTTATGCTGTCGGGAACATCTATTGCGGTAAACGCTCGCGTAAAGCCCACCCGCTGTTCAAGTAAAAAGAGCTTAAAGAAGATTTTTAAGCTTTGGCTGTGCAAGTATTTTATGCAGACAAAGTATATTGTTGTGCTTGGTTCCCTTCTCAGCGGTCTGGGGAAGGGGATTGTCACTTCTTCTATTGCAAAGATCCTCTCGTTCTACGGATACAAAGCCCTGCCCATGAAATTTGATGGCTACTTAAACTACGATTGCGGTACTATGAATCCATACCGCCACGGAGAGGTGTTCGTGCTTGATGACAAAAGCGAAGTGGATATGGACTTCGGCAATTATGAGCGCTTCCTCAATCTCAATCTCTCCGGCGATTTTTCCCTTACAGGCGGCAAGGTTTTCAGCTCTATAATCGAGAAGGAGCGCAGAGGGGAATTCCTTGGCAGGGACGTCCAGTTTATACCGCATGTTACAGATTTCATAGTAAGCAAGGTTGAGGAAGTTTCGCAGAAGCACGCACTTGACGTGATGCTGATAGAGGTAGGCGGCACGGTAGGCGACATAGAGAACAGTTATTTCATAGAGGCAATGCGCCAGCTTGCGTTGAAGCACAAAACCGTTTTCGTAGACGTCACCTACGTGCCTATGCTCAGCGCAGTGGGTGAGCAGAAGACAAAGCCCACGCAGCTCGCGCTCAGGAGCATGATGCAGATGGGCATAATGCCGAACGTAATAATCTGCAGGAGCGAGGGTCCGCTCGGAGAAGAGGCAAAAGCAAAGATCTCAAACTTTGCTAACATTCCCGAAGAAAACGTTTTTGACGATCACGACATGCTAAGCGTATATGAGTTGCCCCTGCACCTTATCGACCAGAAATTTGATAAGAAAATGCTTGCGCTTCTAGGTATGGCAAACAGCATCGACAGGCGGAAGGAGGCCGTATGGAGAGAAAAGACAGAAAAGATAAATTCAGCGTTAAGTTCATCGCAAAAACCAAACGCCAAGAAAGTAAGGATATCAATAGTGGGCAAGTACATGGGCCTCCGCGATTCATACGTGAGCCTAAGGGAAGCGCTTTTGCACGCTTCCGCAGAAAACAATGTTGGCATTGATATAAATTGGGTAGAGTCTGAGTTGCTTGAATCTATGGATCCGGCGCAGCTCCTTGGCGGAAGCGATGGTATAATCGTGCCCGGAGGTTTCGGCGGCCGCGGCATAGAGGGGATGATAAACGCGATAGAGTACGCGCGCACTAACAGGATTCCTTATCTGGGCTTGTGCCTGGGTATGCAGCTAATGGCGGTCGAGTTCGCAAGGAATGTCTGTGGGCTGAAGGGCGCAAACTCCGAGGAGTTTGACAGAGATGCAAAGTACAAGGTGATAAAGCTCATGGAAGATCAGCGCACCATAAAATACAAGGGCGGCACGATGCGCCTGGGTTCGTGGCCCGCAAAGCTGAAGAGAGGCACAAATTCCTACAAAGCCTACAGAAAAGGCACAATAACAGAGAGGCATCGGCATAGATATGAGTTCAACAATGCATACCGGAAAATATTACAGAAAGGGGGATTGGTGGTGAGCGCCACAACTCCCAACAACCTTCTTGTCGAAATGATAGAATGGAAAGGCCAGTTTGGCATAGGCACGCAGGCGCACCCCGAGCTGAAATCCCGCCCCGAGGCGCCTTCTCCTATATTTGTCTCATTCCTCAGAACCGCTGCCGCGAGAATGGGCAGCGCGCGTGCGCAGAAACAGCCTTGAGTAATCAAGCAAGTAGCCAATTACGTTTCCTATTACTGGTACCCCGCTTGTAGACCTCTTTACTATCTCAATGTCACGCTCTTCCATCGCTCTTACTATGACAAGCATTGGCGGGTATACTGCAATGAAAATAAGTGCGGAGATCGCGAGCGTTGGAATCATCATCTCTCCTATTAACAGTGCGACAACCGCAATGAAAGCTGCACTCACGGCGTTTGCTGCGATAACCCTGATTATCTTTGCACTCTTTATCCTTATGTTGAATATTCTCCGTATTCCGTTTATGTAAAGCACATCTCCTACAAGTGGAGCCACCATGAAGAGAAGAAGAGTCAGGCCAACACCCTTGAATTCGGGCACAAGTATGGGCAAAAGCGCCAGCTCTACCGCAGTAGTAACTATAGTGTATTTAAGTACGCTTCTGACCTTGTTGGCGCTCACCATGAGGTTGTAGGAATACGTGCCCACCAGGCCGAGGAATATGCCAAAAGCCATTATCGCTATGTATGTAGGAGAGAGCTTGTAGACTCCACTGAAGGCCACATAGGAAAGCGGCTTTGCCAGCACGCCTATGTAGAACAGCAAAGGCGTCACGAGCAGGAATGCGAGGTAGAGCGAGTAGTTATAGAACTTCGCTATCTCCTCCTTGCCCCTCTTGAGCGTAAGTGCGGCTGAGAACATCGTTATGAGGGATACGCTTATAGAGCCGGTTATGAGATCTATGAGCGAACCTGTTTTCGACGCGACTCCGAAGTTGCCTATCACAACCGAAGTGGCGAACAGCCCCAACACCACAAGCGAGGCGTTGCTGAAAAGCGTGCCAAGAAGATTCGACACGCCTATAGGCAGAGAGAAGCCGAACAGCTCCTTTATTCTGTGCAAAGATATTCTTCCGGCGCTTCCCCCTGCAACTCCCTTTCTTATGTAGAGCATGGCAATAATTATTCCTGAGGAGTAGCCTGCGATCAAACCAAAGATCGGCGAAAAAGCCCCATAGCCAAGAAGCGCGAAGAGCACGCTCGCTCCAGCTTGGATAGCGGATTCTATGCCCGCGGTTACCGCTATGCCCTTGCCTTTCCTCAACCCTATAAGCGCTGAATAAGCATCGCCGTATACTATTGACAGCAGTATCAGGAACGCCGCCGCCTCTATCAGGCCCACGTTTGAAATGGTGTGGTATACATATGCGGAGAACGGCCCTGCAAGCAGGAACATCGCCGCGGTAAGCGCCCCGCCAAACGCCAACAGCACCGCAAAGCCGTTCTTGAGCAGCTCCCTAGCCTTGCCTCTGTCGTTGCGTTGCATATACTCTGGCAGGAACTTGTTGAAGCTTACTCCTATGCCAAGATCCCCTACAGAGCCAAAGATTCCTATTATTGCAACTGCAAGCGTGTATATGCCGTAAGTGCTCGGGCCTAGTATCCTAGCAACGATTACGAATGAGAGCCCTGTAAGCAGGAATATGACAAGCTTGCCCAACAGGACGGAGCTTGCGACCCTTGCGGTTTGCGCACCCAGCTCCATGCTCTGCTGCGCCTGTGAACCGGTTTCAGCGGCTTCCGGTATCTCCATGTCATCAACTTCTCAGATTAGCAGCAAGAAACTCAAGTGACATCCTCTCCCAACTGAAGGTTGGGGGCTTCTAGGTGGCTTGCTTGATCGTCATGACGCCACCCATATAGTTGCTGCTTCGCCAGCAACTGCATGCACAGTATTTATATGCGGTTTTCATGGCGACGATGGTTGTAGTCTTATGCATCTCAAAATTTATACACATTTCCGCTGTTTGCCCCCATCCACTATCTGAAGGATGGGAGTTTTCCTGCTCACTTTTATAAACCTATACATCTCGAATCCACTTAGCGTAAAAAGTAAAAGTCAGCATTCAAATATTTTTCATTTTCAAATTGTTTTTGTTCTGAAATGTTATTTGCTGCGCATGCATTTCCAGAATTACATGCATTTACAAATTAGAAGCGAGTAGAAGCGAGACAGAGTTGGTTGAATGATACTTTTGGGCGTGCTGTTCTATCTTTCCGGAATAATCCTTGGCGTGGGCCTCGCGGGCTATTTCTTTGATAACGAGATAAGGGAGATCTTTGTCAAATACGCCTTCTCCTTTCCTATCGGGTTCTCCATATCTGCCTTCCTGGTTCTTGCATTCGATGCTTATGCAGGGGGATTCAAAAGCTACATGATGGCCCTGGCCTCTATTGCCATGCTTGCCGCTTCAGCCGCAATCTTTTACAAGAGAAGAAAGCTTAAAATGTTCAGCTTCAGCCTGCTCGTGAAGCAGATCCGCTCGGAGAAGCTGTTCTACCTTTTGCTCATACTTGTAATAGCCATGCTTATCATTTTCCAATACCGCGGAGTCTATTACGGCGCCAAGGGAATATGGGGCGGCGACAACTACGGCACAGATTTCCTGTTCCACGTAAGCATAGGCAACTCCCTCATCTATTCCGGCTGGCCTCCCAAACTGCTCTATGCAGACGGCGCGCCGAACGTGTTCCCATTCATCGCTGATTTCTACACCGCCATGCTCGCCTACACTGGCATACCTGTAGTGTTTGCTCTTTATCTTATGAATTTCCTGCTTTACTTCTCAATTGCCGTTCTTTTTGTATACTTCATCTCCCTTATCACGAAGCACAGGGTCGCGGCTATTGCAGGCTTCATCCTATTCCTATTCTGCAGCCTTGGCATGAACATGGTATTCCTGTATCTTTTCCACATCAGCCTCCCCTATCTCTCCTATGCGCAGATAAAGAGCTCAACGTCTAACATACTTGGCTTCCTCACCACGCCCCTTTTCAATTTCTCAAACCCTATAGGCAGCAACTTTGCTCCGCAGCACGACCTTGTGCTGGGCTTCCCCATGGCGCTTATCATAATCATACAGCTATACCTTACATTTTTTGATAAGCGTCTCGGCGCAAGAAAATACCATGCGCCTTGGAATTTCAGCAGAAAGAGCATGGCATTGTCGGCATTTACCGGCCTGCTGATAGGAATGATGCCCCTCATACATCCGTTTTCCCTTGTATTCGTGGCAATATTTGCGGCCTTTGCATTCCTATATTCAATGGCGAAAAACGGCCGCGCGAAAGCATTCCTATACTACTGGGTGCCTCTTTCAGCAGTAGCCTTCGCTGTAGCCATTCCGCAGCTTCTGTTCATAAAAA
>JAVYYS010000038.1:0-6376 GCA_038876335.1 Candidatus Micrarchaeaceae archaeon
GAGAGCGCGTCATCAATAGCCTTTGTGTCTGCAACCTTGGGTTCCTCTCCTTTCTTTTCGATAAGGAATTGCCCGGTTTTAAGCGCAAGGATGTAAATATCCCAGCTAACATAGCGCCTTAGCATATAGGTCTTGCCGACTTTTCTCCTGCCGTAAACTAGTATCCAGCCCTTGTTTGCGGCAAGGTCTTTTCTTTCGCGCCTTTCTATCTCTAGATCCATTTTCCCACTAGAATATTCTGTTCAGAATATTCTATACAGAATAAATATAAAAGGGTTTGCATTTTGTGGGCTTTATGATGCATGCAAATTGGATCCAATTCTAAGAAACATTCGCACTAGTCTGAACGCTCAACGCCCAAAATAATGTTTGTCTTCTGCCATCCTTCCAAGATCTTTCGATTCCTCGTAAAGGAGCATAAAAATGCGGTGTGCGTCATCATAGCAATTTTCGGTCTTCCCAATTGTCTTGTCAATTTCGCCGACTACCGTATGCATCATTTTCCATCTCTGGCAAAATCGGGCCTAGCCTCTTTTACCCTGCCTAATAATTCCAATGCCGCCTTTGCCTCTTTGAGAGCTAAAATACTTCAGATCCTCTATGCTTTTGATTGATTGCATAGCTGATTAAAATTGTCTGCGGCCCGCCTTATGCTCTCCATGACACTCTTGCTATAATTTTCTATGTCCTGCGCTGAGTGTACCGCGAGTAAGAACGGTCCAAGCAGTTAATAAATAGCTTTTTGAATAAAGTCAGAGTGCTGATCGTTTCATCAAACTATAAGGGGCGGTCTATTTGGAGGAAAACAATCAAAACGAAAAAAACAATCCACCTATGCACCCATCTTTTGCGAACGTCATACGCCAGAAGGCGCGTGTCAAGGCGAGCCTTGCGGCGATAAAGCACAAAATAGGCGTTTACAGCGCAAAGGGTGGCGTGGGCAAGACAACGATAGCGGTAAACCTCGCCTACACGCTTAGAAATATGGGTTTCAAGGTAGGGCTTCTCGATGCGGATATAGACTGCCCTAACATAACTCTGTTTTTAGGCATTGAAGAAAAGATGGTGCCCGAATATCCGCTTAAGCCGTTGGTAAAGGAGGGCGTGAAGGTAGCTTCTACAGCCATGGTCGTCGACGAGGTAAAGAAGCCAATAATATGGCGCGGAGCCCTAATTACGAAGATGCTCGGCGATTTCTTCGAGAACACCGATTGGGGGGAGCTGGACTATCTTATAATAGACCTGCCTCCAGGCACATCCGACGCCCCCCTCACAGTAATGCAGCTGCTCGACATGGACGGCTTTATAATAGTAACCACGCCGCAGAAGATCGCTGCGATAAACTCCATACGCTCCGGCTTGATGGCGAAAAGGCTCAACATCGCAGTGCTTGGCGTAGTGGAGAACATGTCAGGCAAGGAGGCAAGCGCCGCAAGCCTCCTTGCTGCAAAAGAGCTGCAAACCGAAATGCTGGGTCTGGTGGAGCGTAATGAAAAATTTGCACAGCTCTCTGACTCCGGCAGAATTCCTATTTTCGAAGATGGGCAGATTGCCGCGGAGTTCAAAGCGATAGCCGAGAATATCCAGGCAAACTACCAATAATCAGCAAGTTAAGGTTTTGCCGCTTTCAGCGTTTTTACAGCATTTCTATAGAGAAAAGCGCAAGATTTATAAGCATCGCTGCAATTAAAAAATATGGAGGCAAAAAGCAATAGACCTACTTTATGCTCTGATTTAGATTACTCGTAGGTTAATTCGTGCTTTATGTCACAGATATACAAGATAGAGGTATATTTAAAATAGAATAATAAAAGGTGAATAAAATGGCTGAAAATCAACTCGGAAGCCAACAGGTTCTATACTTGCCTGAAGGTGCAAACAGAGTTTTGGGCAGAGACGCCCAAAGGATAAACATCGCTGTGGCGGTGGCGGTTGCTAATGCAGTTAAAACCACCCTTGGTCCAAAAGGGCTTGATAAGATGCTTGTTAGCGACCTGGGCGACATTGTAATCACAAATGACGGTGCCACGATACTTAACGAGATGAATGTAGAGCACCCAGTAGCCAAGATCATGGTTGATGTTGCTAAAACACAGGACAAGGAGGTTGGCGACGGTACAACTACTGTAGTTATACTGACAGGGGAGCTGCTTAAGGGGGCGGGCGAGCTTCTGGAACAAGCAGTGCATCCGACCACTATAATAAAGGGCTATAAAATCGCAGCAGACAAGGCGATAGAGATACTTAACAACCATGCAAAGCCGATCGATGTGAACGATGACGCAACTCTTACAAAGATAGCGTTGGTTACGCTGGGCTCCAAGAACATAGGGGATGAAAGCGCTAAGCAAAATATGGCGAAGCTTGCGATAAAGGCCATAAAGCAAGTAATGGAGAAGGGCGACAACGGCAAGGTAGAAATAGACACAGATTTCATAAAAGTGGAGAAGAAAGCGGGCGGTAGCATAAATGATACAGAGCTGATAAGCGGCGTGCTGATTGACAAGGAGGTTGCGCATTCTGGCATGCCAAAGTACATCTCCAAGGCCAAGATCGCGCTTCTAGATGCGGCGCTGGAGATAGAGAAGACAGAGACAGACGCAAGGATAGAGATAACTTCCCCGGAGCAGATGCAGGCATTTCTGAAACAGGAGGAGCAGATACTCAAAGGCATGGTAGAGAAGATAAAGAAGTCTGGTGCAAATGTCGTCTTCACTCAGAAGGGTATAGACGACGTGGCGCAGCACTATCTCGCAAAAGAGGGCATCATGGCCGTGAGAAGAGTCAAGAAGAGCGACATGGAGAAGCTGGCCAAGGCAACTAGTGCGAGGATTGTTACAAGCCTTGAAGATCTCGATGAAAAAGACCTAGGGTTCGCCGGTATAGTAGAAGAGAAGAAGATAAGCGGAGAACAGATGGTATTCGTTGAGAACTGCAAAGACCCTAAGAGCGTAACGCTCTTCCTGCGTGGCGGTACGCAACAGGTAGTTGATGAAGAGGAAAGGGCGATTGTAGACGTAATCGGGGCAGTAAGTGCAGCAGTACGCGACGGTAAGTATGTAATAGGCGGGGGCGCAATAGAAGTCTCAATTGCAAACGACCTTAGAAATTATGCGAGTGAGGTAGGCAGCAGGGAGCAACTGGCAATACAGAAGTTCGCCGATGCCCTTGAAGCTATACCTAAGACACTCGCTGAGAGCTCTGGCATGGATACAATAGAGACCATAGTACAGCTCAGGAATAAGCATAGGACAAAGGATGGAGAGAACATGGGTGTAGACATAATAAACAACAGAATCGGGGACATGTCAAAGCAGGGCATCTACGAACCGAAGAAAGTAAAGGAGGAGGAGCTTATTACTGCAAGCGAAGCTGCAGAGATGATACTGAGGATAGATGATATGATCAGCTCCAAAAGCAAAGCGCCTTCAACTCCAGGCCCCTCTGGCGCTCCTGGCGGCGGCGAAATGGAGTGATCCTTTTTCTCTTTTTTTCTACCTTTTGTTTTTCTATTTTGCCAGTAGATTTGTGAAAAGCAACCCTATTCCTTTACCGGATTTCATGTTAGCCATGCGAAAACATAATATATGCTTCCGCGTGAAAGGTAATATGTGTTATAATGGGAACCGAAAATGGAAGCATCCCTGCTTCTTTGTCAGAAGATATGATACCTTACCATTACCAGCTAGTCTTCGATACGAATATGAAGACCTTCAAGTTCAAAGGCGATGAAACCATATTCTGCATCGCCAAACCTGGCACACGGGAAATCAAATTGAATTCCAAATCCTTGAAAATCCTTTCAGCAGTAGTTGAGAATGTTGGGAGATTGCAGACCGCCAGAGTTTCTGTAGATGAGAAAGCAGAAACAATCTCCCTGAATGTAAGCAAACCTGTGTCAGGGATATGCAAAGTGCACATACTTTTCGAAGGCGAAAACAATGACAAAATGTACGGTTTTTACAGGGCTAAGTACAAAGTAAATGGCCGGGATAAGTACCTCCTTACTACGCAGTTCGAATCCACGGACGCGCGGGCCGCATTTCCCTGCGTAGATGAGCCTTCAAGTAAGGCGACATTCAGCATCTCAGTCATTGTTGGCAAGGAATATCAGGCGGTCTCAAACATGCCTGTGAAGAATGTAGAGAGCTTCAAAAGCAGAGGGAATGGCGAAAGTAGAAAGAAGATAACGTTTTACACTACCCCCAAAATGTCAACGTACCTTGTCTACATAGGCGTTGGTAAATTTGATTCATATTCCGAAAGCTATAATGGAGTAAAAATTCGGTCTCTCACCGTCCCAGGCCGAAAGGGGGAGGGAATTCTTGCGGCAAAATATGCAAAAAAGTTCCTCTCTTTCTATGAGAGTTATTTCGGAATAAAGTATGCAATGCCAAAACTAGAGTTGGTAGCAATACCCGATTTCGCAGCAGGCGCTATGGAAAACTGGGGAGCCATAACCTTCAGAGAGACGGCTATGCTAGCAGATGAGAAGAAAAGCGCAATTTCAACAAAGCAGCGCGTGGCGGAAGTAGTAGCCCACGAGATCGCACACCAGTGGTTTGGGGATCTCACTACTATGAAGTGGTGGGATGACCTTTGGCTGAATGAAAGCTTTGCTACCTTTATGAGCTATAAGGCTGTTAACGCTGTCTTTCCAGCATGGAAGTTTGACATCCAGTATCTAGAAGAGATTGTTGCAGTTGCGCTTTCTGCCGACTTCCTCCGCTCAACACACCCGATAAACGTGCAGGTTAATAATCCAGGAGAGATAGAGGAGGTGTTTGATGACATCAGCTACAACAAAGGCAGTTCTGTGCTGAGCATGATGGAGGATTTTGTCGGAGCCGGAATTTTCAGGAAAGGTCTTAACATTTATCTGAATAAGCACATGTTCAGCAACGCTTCTAAGGAAGACCTATGGAACGCTATAGAGATATCAGCCGCAAGATCCGGAGCGCCTAAACCAATAAGGAGGTTCGCAAGTTTCTGGGTAGATAGCCCAGGATATCCTTTAGTAAGCGTTTCGAAAACCAGAGATGGGTTTTCTATAAAGCAGGAGCGTTTCCTGCTTTCCGGGAAAGCCAAATGGGGCCCCGCTCCGATACCTCTTCATTATTTAACTTCGGAAGGCAAAAGCGGAACCATGCTTTTTGATTCCGATTCGGGCATGATTGCTGAAAAGGGCGCTGATTGGATAAAGCTAAACTATGGGCAGCACGGCTTTTACAGGGTATCCTATTCCAATGAATTGCTGGACCGCATAGGCGGCGCTATAAAGGCAGGAAAGCTCGGCAACGTAGACGCGTGGGGTGTAGAAGAGGATCTATTCAGCATGGCAAGGCGCGGCAGCATAAAAGCCAGCAAATATCTTGATTTTATAAGCAAGTATATGGAAGGTGCGGGTTATCCTGCAGTTACTAGCGTATTTTCACACCTTAAATGGCTTTATATGCTACTTTATGGAACTAGACTACAAAGCACTGTTGAGAAAGTAATGGGAAATTTCGGCAACCTGTGGCTGGGCAAGCTGGGCTGGAGAAGGAGGCCGCGCGATACAAACCTTGATGTGCTTGTTAGATCAGGCGCAATCTCTATTCTAGGCATGATCTCAGATGTAATTGTGTTGAAGACATCCCAGGCCCTATTTTCCAAAGGCAAAAACAGCATAGATCCAGATATCAGAAGCGCGGTTTACACTACAGTAGCATGGAATGGCGGAATTGGCGAGTTCCAGAGGTTCGTGAAACTCTACAATATGGAGAGCGAGCCCGCAGAAAAGATAAGGCTTCTTCAATCCTTGGCATTCTTTAGGAGTAAATCTTTGTCAAAGCGTGCCCTCGAATTTTCTGAATCTAAGTATGTAAGGCTGCAGGACTCTATATTAATACCTTCATTAATTGCAGTAAATCCCGATTCAAAAACTATCTACTGGCCATGGTTAAAGCAAGGTTGGAAGAGGTTTGCAGGCAAATACCATGGCGTAAGCCGCATGCTTTCAAGGCTAGTTGAAGCAGCCAGCTCCTGCTCTACCTCTGCAGAACTCTCAGATTTTAGGATGTTCTTTTCGAAGAAGGAAAATAGGCCAGAAGATGTGAAGAGGGCAATTCTGAAGGCAAGGGAGCGCATAGAGGCAAACATTAGGTTCTTAAAGGTAAATGCTGCGGAGGAATAATTCGGGCGCGGTATTAACCCCAATCAATAAAGTATCTGCCAAGCCTTGTAGTATAAATGGCTGCCATGTGCGAAGCAGCGGCGCACTACTCTCATAGGCTCTCATATGAAAATTATACTGCAGTCCTATCTCCAAGATAGAAATAAAAGCTTTCTACACTAAGGTATCATACGCAATAAAGGGTTTTATGGCGCATTTTAT
>JAVYYS010000039.1:0-6331 GCA_038876335.1 Candidatus Micrarchaeaceae archaeon
TTTCATAAAAGCCGGACTGAAAAATATAAAAGATACCCACTGGTTCTTCGACTCGGAAATGCTGGTGCTTGCGCAGAATGACCATGTTAAAATACTGGAAATGCCTGTTGAATGGAAAGAGCAGAAGGACACGAAGGTGCAATCTTCAGACCCGCTCTATTTCCTTAAGTCCATAATGCGCCTGAGGCGCGAATTGAGAACAAGAGGCCGTAAGCCCTATACCTAATGACCGATAATCAATAAAGACCAAAGACCAGCAAACAAAAAATAAAAAGGGTGGCTAAACACCCGTGACCTTGGCTTTACTCTTTTTCCTCTTTCCTCGTTGCTATTATTATTGCCGCTGCTCCGAACTTCATCCTCCTCTTTTTCGCTATCTTTATTGCTTTTGTTACGTATTCCGCCGCTTTCTCACTTAATATTGCCCTCATTGCGGCGCCTGCGGCACCGTCCACCTTTATGTCGCCGCTTTCGAATACTTCAGTGAAGTCGCTTCCTTTGAGGATGCTTATCATTTTGTTTCTTATTTTTTCTTCATTTATTCCTTTTGCCACCCTCCGCTCATCCCCCATCTCTATTTTCGACATCTCCCCCACTTTATTTCTCCCTATCTCCTTACCTCTCATTCCTTTTCATTAATGATTTACGCATTATCGATATTTAAAGCTTTTGCGGAATTTTCTAAAATCATTTAAGGAACTTAATGGGAAGGTTTAAAAAGGTATCCTTTTAACAAGCTCTTGTTGTTAAAATGCCACACCGCGCCCATAAGCAAGCTTGGCATTTCCCCATACCTTCCAAAAATGCTCCTCAAGCCTGCGCACTTCCGCTTCGTCATGTATAATCTCTATGTGCTCTAGATTCTTGTGCGTGCCTCCGTATGTTAAGTTTGCGCTTCCGGTTATCGCCTCCTTTTCTGCAATGTAAAGCTTTTCATGGATGAAAGGGCTGCCGACTACCTTTAGCTGCACTCCACTCTTTTTGGCCAGGTTTAACAGCATAAGCACAAGCACCACTGCAAACGCAACAGCCGCAACCATCGCAAACTCAAAAATATGCAGGTAAAACATAGCCGCAGCGAGTATGAACAGATACGCAAGTGCCTTAGCATGCCTACCAACGCGCTTGCCTTTCAAAAGCTTTTCCGCGCCTTTGTTTATTTCAGAGGCCGAGATTATTAAATAGACTTTCTTCTTCTTTGATTCGTTAAGAAGCATCTTTGCGTAAAAAGGGCTGATGAACGGGGTTATTATGAGGAGCGGGCCCCTTTTGGAGTTAATAAGCCTGTCTATAAATTTGTGGGTGTCTGTGCCTTCATAGTCCTCAGCGGTGTGGGTAAGCATATCCTCGCCTTAAAGGCAATTATTATAGATGTTATTTTTGAAAATATAATAATCCCACGCACGAATTCAACTTGTGTAGGCTGCGCTTTGCAGCGCTTTTGGAGGGATCGTGCTGGTATATGTTCGTTTTGATCGCCTCATGGTTGGTGCTTTATGGTGGACATGAAAAAGAATGAGGAAAGTGTATTCGGCTACTGGGAGGAGAGCAAAGTGTATGAAAGGATACGCGAGCGCAATAGCCTTGGCAAAAAGTATTATTTCCTTGAAGGTCCGCCCTATGCAAGCGGCACGCTTGGCATATACCACATCTGGGTATACACTATAAAGGACATAGTCCTGCGCTACAGACGCTATCTCGGCTACAACGTCCACGACAGGGCAGGGTTTGACGTGCACGGACTTCCGATAGAGCACAAGGTGGAGGAGAAGCTTAAGCTCAAGTCAAAAGCGGAGATAGAAGAAAACGTGGGAGTGGAAAATTTCATAAACGCCTGCAAGGCGTACGCTTCTGAAAACGTGGCCAACGCCGTAAGCATCGCGAAAAGCTTTGGCATCTCCCTCGATTTCAAGAATGCCTATCTGCCAAGCAGCAAGGAGTACATGGACAAATCCTGGCAATTGTTCAAAAAACTGTATGATAAAGGGCTTGTCTACAAGGCGTACAAGCCACAACTGTATTGCCCACATTGCGAAACCTCAATCACGCTGCAGGGCAATGAGATAGAGTATAGAGATGAAACTGACCCCTCGATTTACGTCGGATTCGAGACCGTGCCAGCCAAGCCTGGCGCTTCAGCGCAGAAGATAGACCTTCCGCGCGGCACTAGGCTGCTCATATGGACAACAACACCATGGACCCTTCCTGCCAATGTTTCGATCGCCGCCAATCCAAAAGCACTCTATGTCCTGGCGGAGATAGAGGGTGTGCCTTACGTAATCGCGAAAGGCAGGCTCGACAGCTTCATCGCAGAGTCCGGCAAGAATGCGATAGTGCTAAAGGAGTTTTACGGCAGCGAGCTTGAAGGGGTGCATTACAGAAGCCCGTTCGAGGAAGAGGTGCCGGTGCAGGTAAAGTTTAGGAAGTACCATAGAGTATTGCTTGATGAAAACTTCGTCTCGCTGTCCGAGGGAACTGGGCTTGTGCATATGGCTACGGGTCACGGTGCGGAGGATTATTCTCTCGGGCGCAAGAACAAGATACCAGTGCTCTCATTGCTCGATCAGTTTGCACGGTATAATTCTAACGCGGGCAAATTCGTTGGGCTGCTGGCGCCAGCAGAGGCAAACTCCGCCATGCTCAAGGTTCTGGAGGAGAAGGGCAACCTCATTTTCAATGGAACGGTGCGCCACAGTTATCCTCACTGCTGGCGCTGCGGCAGCAAACTTGTATTCCTCTCTTCAGAACAATGGTTCATAAACATAGGCAAGATAAAGAAGAAGCTCCTTCGCGAGAACGATAAGGTTATATGGCACCCGCCCGAGGCGAAGAAATGGCAGGCAGAAACACTTGAAAGCTCCCCTGACTGGTGCATCTCCAGGCAAAGGTACTGGGACATACCAATCCCGATCTGGACGTGTGGCAATTGCGGCGAAATAGAGGTCATAGGCTCAGCGAAAGAGCTCTCTGAACGCTCAGGCGTAGCAGAGCCGGGCGATCTCCACAGGCCATCAATCGACCCCATAGTGTTTGCATGCAGGAAATGCGGAGGCCAGATGCACAGAATTAGCGACATCTTCGATGTTTGGTACGATTCTGGGGTGGCGCATACTGCGAGCCTCAGCGACGAAGAGTTTCTAAGGCTTTTCCCAGCAGAGTTCATAACAGAGAGCAAGGACCAGCTGCGCGGCTGGTTCTCGACGCTCCTCAAGACCTCCGTGGGGGTGTACGGCAAAAGCCCCTTCAAGGAGATAGTTATAGGCGGAATATTCACGAACGAGCGCGGCGAGGAGATGCACAGGCACCTCGGCAACGCCCTCTCCGCCCAGGACATCCTTAACGAGTTCACTGCAGACGGCTTCAGGCTATGGTGCTCCAGCCACCCGCGGTGGCAGGATCTTCGATTCAAGAGGGCCGAGCTTGAGGAAGCGGATAGAAGCATATTGACGCTCTACAATATAGGCAATCTTGCAAAAGAGCTTTCCTCGTTGTCAGGGCTGGATCTTAAGAATGCGGTGCGGCCTTCTGTGGGCAAGCTCTATCCTGAAGATGCATGGATCTTATCCAGGCTTAGCACCCTCGCCTCCAAGGTCTCGGAGTGCCTGGACGGCTATTTGATAGACACTGCAGTGAATGCGCTGCGCTATTTCATCATCGAGGATTTTAGCAGGTTCTACCTGAAGCTGGCAAAGCAGCGCGCTGCTGCAGCAAGAAAGCCCGAGCTCAAGAGGATAGCGGGGATTGTTGCATATGTGCTAAGAACCGCGCTGGTGCTTGCCTCTCCCATAATACCTTTCTCTACGGAGTATCTCTACAGGGAGATGTTTAGCTCTGGAGGGAGCATATTTGAGGAGGCATGGCCTAAGGTGCCCAGGCGCTACAGTTCTGAAGGAACAGAAAAGGCGTTTGAATTGGCGAAGGAGATATCTGCTTCTGTGCTTGGCCTCCGCGAAAAGGCAGGCATAAAATTGAAGCAGCCCATAATGGAGGCGACTGTGGAGATAGAGGGAAGGGAAATGGTAGAAGAGCTTGCCGAGCTTTCCGGCGTGATCGAAAGATATGCAAACGTAAAAAGCATTAAATTGCAGGAAGGCACAGGCTCAGCCGCAAAGGCCAAGCCATTGTTCCAGAATCTTGGACCCGAATTCAAGGAAAACGCTAGTGCTATAGCGGAGGAAATATCAAAAACAGATCCTGCCGCGCTCTTAAACGAGATCTCAAAGAACGGAAAGTACGTAATGAGCATAAAAGAGGGTGTGTTTGAGATAAGGCCTGAACATTTCATAGTGGTTAAGAGGAATATCAGTGATAATTCTATGCAGTTCAGCAAGGGTATGGTAACAATAGACACGACTGTTACAAAAGAGATAAGGGAAGAGCTGTTGGCAAGGGAAGTAACACGGCTCATCCAGGCGGCGAGGAAGGAGATGTCATTGACAAAGGCAGAACCTGTTGATGTAAGCATCGCGGCGGATGAGGCTGTAAGCGAGTCCATAAAGAAGAATATAAGCAGGATAAAGAGCGTGACTAATGCACGCAGGATAGAGTTCGTGCCTACGATTTCGTGGCAGGATAACGTCAAGGAGCTGGAAGTCGCTGGCAGCATAATCAAGCTTCTGTTGCGCAAAGCCTAGCTAGGGCTATTTGAAGAATAGAATTTGAAGAATAGGAAAGAAAAGAAATAAGAAAAAAGGAAAAGAAAAAAAGGCAGAGAAAGGGAAAGAAGCATAATAGGTTCATGCCTTTGCTACAATCTGCATCGGCTTCTGCTTGTGCTTATACATGCGCCTTTTTTCGATGTTCGTCCAGCAGTCCTTGCAGATTACAAGGTGCGCGATTTTAGTAGCTGTTTGGGAGCTTTTTATGCAGCTATTGCATATCTTCCTCCCGCAGTAGTCGCATACATCATACCTGTAAATCTCCCTTTTGCACCTTTCACATAAATATGTCAATTCAACACCATGCCTTTATTGTTTTCAAACAGAAGTATTAAATTTTATAATCTAATAATTTAGATATCTCAAGCAGCTGTGGATTTATTAGTTCGCAAATATTTATAAACAGTGCGGTGTGCAATGCGTTCAAACTGCACGCCGCTGCTGGTGCTCCAATGTACTCCAAAAAGATAGAAGAGGAACTTAAAAAAAAGGGCATACGCGTGGGCGACTCGATAAAGTTCTCCGCAGGCGGGCAGCAAGTGGAGGGGGAACTTATGCCGAGAAGCGAGGCCGGCAATCCTGAAGTGCTTGTCATAAAGCTCAAGAACGGGTACAATATAGGCGTAAAGGCAGAAGGAGCAAAAATAGAGAGGCTGTCTGCAGGCTCGCAAAGCGCTGCCTCATTTCCTGTGCGCGCGCTGCTGCAGAAGCGCGACCTGCCAAAGATCTCGCTTTTATACACTGGCGGAACCATAGGCAGCAAGATAGACTACAAGACAGGAGGGGTCCATGTGCTCCTGAAGCCAGGCGAGCTCTTGTATGAGGTTCCTGAAATATCTGGTATTGCAAACATAGAAGTAAGTAATTTGATGAGCATAGCTAGCGAGGATATGTCACCCATTGAGTGGAAACTCATCGCAGAGGCCGTGGCTAAATCGCTCAATGCCGGCGTGCGAGGAGTTGTTATAACCCACGGCACCGACACCATGCACTACACCTCGGCTGCGCTCAGTTTCATGTTAAAAGGCATTAATGCTCCGGTCGTGCTCACTGGCGCGCAGAGGAGCAGCGACCGCGGCTCAAGCGACGCGTTTACAAACCTCATTGCCGCTACAACTATAGCTGCGAGATCTAACATAGCGGAAGTTGGCATATGCATGCACAGCAGCTCCTCTGACGACATGTTCTCATTTATCCGCGGCACGAAGGTAAGGAAGATGCACACTTCAAGGCGCGACGCATTTAGGCCAATTAACGACAAGCCCATCGCGTACATAAATGATCTGGGTGAGATATCATACAATACTGGAGTAGAGTACCGCAAGATCTCAGATTCTGGCGGCAAGGTCGAAACTCTGCCCAAGTTTGACAGCAAGGTTGCGATATTGAAGGCATATCCCGGCTCGGATCCTGAGATCGTGCACCACTACACTGAAATTGGCTACCACGGAATAATAATCGAAGGCACTGGGCTGGGGCACACCCCCGTCTCTATAAGCCATGAGGGCATGTCGTGGCTTCCTTACATTAAAGAGGCTGTCGAGAAGGGAATAGTAGTAGGCATGACCTCTCAGTGTGTCTACGGCAGAGTAAACCAGAGCGTTTACAGAAATCTGCGCTTGCTGAGCGGCGCTGGCGTAATATACTGCGAAGACATGAGCGCAGAAACAGCT
>JAVYYS010000040.1:0-6248 GCA_038876335.1 Candidatus Micrarchaeaceae archaeon
CATAAACCAAAGTTCAGAAAATTGGACGCCGGCCTTTAAGAACTCCTGCTATCTTGCCAACACATCTATAGGATGCAAAGTGTTAGGCTTCGATTATTCGACAAGCACTGCAAATGTTTCGATAAAAAATGATTTCACATCAGCAATAAGGATAAACACCGCGGCGTGCTATATGCCTGGCATGGAACTCAATGAAACAATAAGAGAAAACGTGAGCCCTTCCAACTCCATCTCGTTTGGAGTGCCATGCCGTTCGATCTCCCTGCCGTTTGCAAGTGCGATATCAAGTTATACCCTGGTGCTCAACTACACAATGCTCAACAAAAGCAGGCTTGCGGTTGGAACTCTCAATGTCTCTAATTTCGTCTAAACTGCCCGCCTTCATTTGCAAATGCAGGCTTTGCTCATAAAAGCCCAGTGCAGCAAGGTGCATATGCTCCCTCAAACAAATTTCAATCTACTGCACTTTCCAGCATTGTGAGCTCTCTATTAGTAGCATCGATTTCTGCTTTTACCCCTATCGGCAGAGTGGTTATGTACTTTCCGTGGCAGCAAACAAAATCCATAAATGACGGCATCTCCTTAACCTTCTTTGTAACGATGTCAAAGATTATATCGCTGATCATGTTTTCAACAAAGCCTTCTATGAGGATGTCGTTTATTAGGTAGTTCGTTGGAGAATTCTCCAGCGATTCCTCAAGCCCATAGTGCGGAAACTCACCAAAGAGCAGGCCATTAGCTTTCCTGAATACGCCCTTTATGACCAAACTTGTCAACATGTTATCAATCTGCCACGGCTCTATGTCTACATCCTCAAGAAATACTATGCTGTCGTCAGTGCTCGGCATGTATGCGGTGTTAGCAAGCAGTGCCAGCACAGATAGGTTTCCTCCAATAAGCCTGCCTTTTGCCTTGCCCTCAGTTATCGTTCTGCTCCATTTGCTCTCCAATGGGTTCCTGAGCGCTACCATCTCTTTTTTCTGCACAATGCTCATCATCGTGTCCCAGTTGTATTTCAGCACGCTCTGATCCTCCTCAGCGAGATCCACAAGCATCGGTCCCTGGAAGGTAAGCAGGCCTGTCTTCCTCATGATAGCCATTTCCAGGAATGTCAGATCGCTGTACCCTATGAATACCTTTGGATGCTCCTTTACCACATCATAATTAAGCTTGTTGAGTATGTCTATGGCCCCAGCCCCTCCTCTGAGCGCCATTATACCGTCTATTTTGTCATCTTTGAATGCTTCTTCTATCTCCATCAGCCTCATATGATCTCCAGCGCTGAAATATCTTGTGGCTGACATCTTGTGCATGCTTGAAGAAAGTCTCACCTTGAAGCCGTTCTTTGTAAGAAAGCTGACGGCCTTTGGGAGGTTTGTGAGTGAGGCTGTGAGAGAAGACGGTGCTATGATCTTTATAGTGTCTCCTGGCTTCAGGGCGCGCGGTTTTACAATAGCTTCATGCATAGTACCACTTTTCATTCAGAAAAGAAAACAGGAAAAATACATAAAAATGCCTTTCCATAGCAATATAGGTGGCTTTGGAAAGGTTTAAATAGGTAAGAGCTGCTGCCTTTATCGTTTGCGACAAACCGCAACGGCACAATCGCTTTGCCCTGCAAATTAGCCATACGCACGGCAAAGAGGTGTGTATATGGTGTCGAAAAAGAAGTCTCCCGCAAAGCGGGATGCGCCTATAAGCGAGCAGAAATGCGAATTGTGCGGAAAGCCTGCCGAAGGCATGTACGCTTTGCTGAGACCGGATAACATAGTCCCTATGTGCAAAAGCTGCGCAAGGATAGAGCACGCGAGCAAGGCAAAAATTTCATAACCCGATAAAATCCTTTGCGGCAGTGCCACTGGGAAAAGCCCTGCCATTCTCGGCTTCCACCGGCAGTCCTATCTCATTCGCTATTCTGAGCAGCTCGCTCATATCTATTACTCTGTCAAGGAAAAGCTCTGGAAAATCTGTGTTTCCTAGTTTAATTCTCTTTACCTTGAATACCTGAAACTGCAGCATTCCAAATCTCTTTATCTTTATCCTTATGCTACCATCCTGCAGCGCCTTCCTCGCGTATTCGCTTATCATGCACTCAACCATCATCTTCCGCAAAAAACAACTAAAAATGTTCTCTACCAATAGGAAGTGTGGTATCTTGGCGGCGGTCCTTCCCCACGGAGCAGTATCTTCTTACTACAGCGCTATTTACTCCGCGCTTCTGCGCGCAGGCCTGCATTCGATTCTTGCCCCAGTCTCTCTGTTCCTTTCGCTTCTTGTTTTTTCGATCTTTCTAACAATTATAATAATGGTTTTCGCCTACACCTTCGGCTGGGTGGAGAGAAAAATGATAGCGAGGATGCAGGCGCGGCACGGCCCTACCTATCTTGGCAAGTACGGCCTGCTGCAGAACATGGCAGACGTGATCAAACTGCTTGCAAAGGAGAACATAATGCCGGATAACGCCGATAAGCTTTTCCCGTTCATACTCCCTGCAGTATATGCGATATTCTTCCTGATAATCTTCTTTGTGCCTTTCGGTGGCTCGTTCGTTGGGCTCGATTCCTCGGTTTCTCTCATATTCATATTCATGCTCATCTCGTTTGTGCCGCTGCTGCTCTTTCTCGCTGGATGGACCAGCGGCAATAAGTTCGGCGCGATAAGCGCGCAGAGGTCAGTGCTCATGCTGCTCAGTTACGAAGTTCCGCTGGTGCTCGTCGTGGCTTCCGTGGCAATGCTTTCGCACAGCTACAGCCTCATCTCAATAGTCTCCGCGCAGAAGAGCATGTGGTTCGCGGTGCTTATGCCAATAGGCTTCGTGCTGTTCATGATAATAATGCTTGCGGAGCTGGAGAGGCCCCCATTCGATCTGCGCGAGGCGGACAACGAGCTTATAGCGGGATGGCTCACCGACGTCAGTGCGCCGTATTATGCGCTTGCGCTGTTCCTTGACTATACCCGCATGTTCGTCGGCACTCTGCTTATTTCTGTACTTTTCCTGGGAGGCGGCAATGGGCCCCTGCTCCCAGGATTTGCATGGATTATAATAAAAGTCGTTGTGCTCTCTTTCATAATAATGTTCGTGCGCGCAACCGCGGTGCGCGTCAAGATAAGCCGGCTCCTGCGAATGGGGTGGCTTTACTTCATGCCATTGTCAATATTAAATATGTTAGTTACATTTGTATTGTTCGTGAGATAAACAGGTGCGAATATGTTCCTGAAATCTTTGGCAAAATCTGGCAAAGAGGCGCTTAAGCCACCGTTCACGCTGGAGTTTCCCGAGGTGCGCGAGGACCTTACCGATAACTACCGCGGAATCCACAAGCTTGATATACAGACGTGCATAAGCTGCGCGGCCTGCGCAAGGATATGCCCGAACCAGTGCATAGACATGGTCGACACCTTTACTGAGAAAGGGGTTAAAAAGATGCCAGAGGTGCACTTGGAGCGGTGCCTTTTCTGTGCGGACTGCGAGGAGGTCTGCCCCACCAACTGCTTAGTGCTGACCAAAGACACGAACTTCGAGGCGTTTGACAGGCGCGATCTTATAAAACGCCCAGAGGATTTGAAATGATTGCCTAACCGGTTGCGAGCAAACATAAACTTAGAGGTGTTGCTATGTATGTGCTGTTTTACCTGTTCTTGCTGATTGCTGCTGTAGAGCTGGCGCTCTCAGTATACATATTCAGGGCGAGGGAGCTTCTGCATGCAATTGTGCTGCTTGCGCTACTATTTGTTATGACCTCCATGCTTTACCTTGTGCTTTCGCAACCGCTTCTCGCCACAGTGCAGCTGCTTATACTGGTTGGCGGCGTATCCACTTATCTGCTCGTAGGCACGGCATCGGAGAGCTTTTCGAAGTTCAGGCACACCAATATCGCGCTCATGCTTGCCCTCGCAATCGTGACCTTCGCAGTAATATTCTATCCCGTTGCAAGCAATGCGACGTCGCCGTATTACGCATCCGATTCAAACGCTACAGTATTCACCCTTCAGCAGCAGGCGCAGTTCGTAAAAGGAGACATGGCGATATTCTACATCGGCTCGCTGCTTCTGTTCGGCATCGGCATAGGGGCGATCGCGCTTTACAAAAAGCTTGGCGGTAGAAAATGATAAGCATTTTCCTCATGTTCATAGGATTGAGTTTTGCGCTCTTTTCAATAGGCGTCGCGGGAATGGTGGCAAGCCGGCATGCGGTGGTGGTGCTCCTTTCGAGCGAGCTCGGCCTTGTGGCGAGCATGCTCCTTTCGCTCTCCGCGTTTGCGTATTATTCTCATGGCAACATACTCGGCCTGCTCTTTTCGATATGGGCCATAATGTCAGCCGAGGCGATAATGCTTATAGTGTTTTATAGGTACCTTGCCATGGCCGAGATGAGCCTTGACATAGGCAAACTCTCAAAATACAGGGATTGAATGCTCACGCTGTATGTAATACTGCCTTTCATTTTCGCAGCGGCCGCAGCCTTGGCCATGGCAGATCGTGTAAGGCTCAGCGCGTATATAAAGCATATAAGCCTTGCTGCCAGCATAGCGGCTCTGCTCATCGCGCTCTCCCTCGCTCTGGGGCCTCACACAGTCAGCACTTTCGACTGGTTCTCTGCGGGGTCTTTTCACTTCTCCATCGCCACCGCGACATACCCTCTAAACCTTGTTTTGCTGTTGCTTGTAGCCGTAATAACCCCATTCATATTCCTGTATTCATATGGTTTCATGCCCGTGCCGAGCGAGCAATCTAGGTACTACTTCCTTATGAACATATTCGCCGCATCGATGATGCTCTTCGCCATTTCATACAGTTTCATAACCCTCTTCATAGCCTGGGAGCTGCTCGGCATAACCAGCTACCTCCTCATAGGCTTCTGGTACAAGAAGGAAAAGCCCGGCCCCGCTGCGCGGAAAGCGATAACCACCATCATAATAGGCGATGTGCTGATGCTTGCCGCGATAATAATGATATTCGTAAAATACGGAAGCCTGCTTTTCTCTGCGATACTATCCCAAGGCTCTAGCCCGATCTTATCCCTTTCGCTCGTGCTTATAGCGATTGCAGCTTTTACGAAGTCGGCGCAGTTCCCGTTCAACGAATGGATTGCGGGCGCAATGGAAGGCCCGACTCCCGTATCAGCGTTCCTCCACTCCTCTACAATGGTAAAGGCAGGCGTGTTCATGATTGCTGTGCTTCTGCCTCTTTATTCAGAATCCTCGCTGCTTTACATCTTTATAGCATTTGGAGTTGTGACAGCTCTTCTCGGAGCGCTCAATGCGCTTTCAGAGCGGCACATCAAAAGGATTCTTGCCTACTCGACAACAGAGGACCTGGGCCTGATGTTCGTCGCGCTTGGCTTTGGTTCGCTCTTGGCTGCAATGATGCTGTTCGTGGTGCAGGCGTTCTATAAGGCACTGCTCTTAATGAGCGCAGGATCGATAATGAGCGCCAACAAGACAGATCAGCTTCATGAATCATTCAACCTCCAGAAAAACAAACTGCTATTAATCTCCACCGCGATAGGCGTTGCTTCGATTGCTGGAATATTTCCACTCAGCGGCTTCTTCGGCAAAGTCCTTGTGGACCAGACCGTAAGCAATATCTATGTTTATGTGCTGCTTGCCGGGATAGAATTCATAAGCGTGCTCTACATATTCAGATGGTTTTTCGTTCCCATGCATAAGGCAGCGCAGGATCTAGGCGCCGAAGTCAACATAGGGTACAGAACCCTTCCCAAGAGCATGCTGCTCGCAACAGCGTTGCTTGCAGCCTTGGTGCTGCTTGCAGGAGCAGCTTTCTACTATCTACCGCGTTACTTAGGGGTGCAGGCTGCAAGCATAAGTATTACAGTCGCTCTTGTGGAAAGCCTGATAATAATTGCCGGTTTTGCTATCGCATATATTGCATTTTACCGCGAGAGGATACCGGCCCCGCTGCGCAGCGAGCATGCAAGCATGGCGATATACACTGCAAGGTACGTCAACTCCTTTTACAATTCGCTCTCAAACTACTTTCTTGCGCTGGGGCACGCTTTCTACTCAATAGAGGATGGGGTGTTCTACACCTTCCGCGAGGGGGCTGAGAGCTTCATCTTGTTGGGCAAACTGTTTAAGAGGCTCGAGAATGGAAATGCAAACTTTTACATGGCTGTATTCGCCATAGGGCTCATACTGATAGCGCTGGCGTTCTATGCTGTGCATGTGTGATTATACCAAAATATGTGACCGAACAAATGAAGTGTTGAAATGTTCCCAATGTTGCTG
>JAVYYS010000041.1:0-6053 GCA_038876335.1 Candidatus Micrarchaeaceae archaeon
CCTATCTACAGTGCAAACCTTACTGCAAGAGGCGTTTCTGCTTCTGCGTCTGCATCTACATTGAGTTTTGTATCCCAAAATCCCTGTTGTAGGTTTAATTTGTGCTCGGAAGAATAAGTATTTAAAAATTCAACATCCTATTACCATTGGCAGGCATCAGTTCGGCTTGCATTTTAAAACGGAGGTGGTTTTGCGGATCAGAAAGTTGTTCTAGTAGATGAGAATGACAGGGAGATAGGAGTAGAATACAAGCTTAAAGCGCACCAAAATGGCGGCATGCTCCACCGCGCCATATCAATATTCATCTTTAATAGCAGGGGTGAGCTTATGATGCAGCAGCGCGCGCTAACCAAATACCACGGCGCAGGGCTTTGGTCAAGTACCACATGCAGCCACCCGCTCCCCGGAGAGAAGCCCATAGACGCGGCGCACAGGCGCCTCAAAGAGGAAATGGGGTTCGACTGTCCACTCAGGGAACTTTGTAGCTTCGTTTACAAGGCGAGCATGGAGAACGGTCTCACGGAGCATGAATACGATCACTACTTCGTAGGAAGCTATGACGGAAAACCTAATTTGAACAAGGAGGAGGCAAACGACTGGAAATGGATGAGCATAAAGGAAATAAACGAAAAGATAAAGGAAAACCCAAAACAGTTTACAGCGTTCTTTCTCGCTTTTTATCCCCGCGTGATAGAGGAGGCAAGGAAAGCCGGCATACGGCTGAGCGAATAGTGCTTTATTGCTTTATTAGCGCCTCGGCGCGCTTGAAACCAAATGGCGCACAGCTATATGCCATGGAAAGTTCAGTACCATCCCCTTGCTTTCATCGCCTTTGCTACCCTCTCTATAGCAATTATGTATGCTGCAGTTCTCGGGGTTATCTTCATGCCCTTGCTGTCATAGTCATTCTTTGTATTCATAGTGTCAACAAAAGACTTTGTTATTATTTTGTCAAGCTTCTGGTAAACTTCCTCAGCGCTCCAGTAGTAGCCGCCTATGTTCTGCACCCATTCAAAGTAAGAACCTATTACCCCGCCGCTGTTGACTAGGAAATCTGGCAGGTCCAGTATGCCCCTTTCGTGCAATATCTTGTCGGCTTCTGGAGTAACGGGCCCATTTGCGAGCTCCAGCACCATCTTAGCCTTTATCTTGTCCGCATTGCTTCCGGTTATCTGGTTTTCTATTGCAGCAGGTATCAGTATGTCCACGTCGCTTTCGAGCAGTTGCTCGTTAGTGAGCCTCTCCCCCCCTTCGTAGCCTTCTACACTTCCGGTCTCTGACTTTGCCTTTTCTAGTTTCGCAAGGTCCAGCCCGTTTGCGTCGTATGTGCCCCCTTTCGAGTCGCTTATCGCCACGACGGTGGCGCCAAACAATTGCTTTGAGAGAGTGTAAGCGAACTTGCCCGCATTTCCAAATCCCTGGACTGCGATTTTAGCCTTCTTGAGGTCGATGCCCAGCTTCTTTGCCGCTTCGCGCATCACAAATAGCCCTCCCATCGCAGTGGAGTCATTCCTACCCTCAGAGCCCCATACCTCTAGCGGTTTTCCTGTAATCGTTCCGAATGCGTTATGCCTTACTATATTGCTGTATTCGTCCATCATCCACGCCATTATCTGCGGGGTTGTGTAAACGTCAGGAGCCGGTATGTCTACTTCTGGGCCAATGAATGTGCCGAGCGCCCTTATGTAGCCGCGGGAGAGCCTTTCCAGCTCTGCGTTGCTCATGCTCTTTGTGTCGCATATTACGCCGCCTTTTGCACCGCCGTATGGGATGTTTGCAAGGCTTGTTTTCCATGTCATCCACGCCGCGAGGGCCTTCACTGTGTCTAGGTTTTCCTGAGGGTGGAAGCGTATGCCTCCCTTTCCCGGCCCTCTTGCGTCGTTGTACTGCACCCTGAACCCTGTGAACACCTTTGTCTCTCCGCTGTCCATCTTGATAGGTATGTTGATTACCAGGGTACGCATAGGCTCCCTAAGGATTGCATGCGCCTGCCTATCAAGGTTCATTACCTCTGCAGCTTCATCAAGCTGCTGCTGTGCTATTTTGAATGGGTTCAACTCCTCTGCCATATTTACACCAAATTAGGAATCTCTGAGTTAATTGCAGTTAACTATTTTATACCTTCAGTCAAAAAGTTGGTATAAAAGTAAGATAAGCACAAAGTAGCTCCCTCAGATAACTCTATATTTCTAAGCTCGCTGAAAAGGGTTTCGCAAGCTATGCTAAGCTTTAAAAACTTTACATCACTATAAAAGAGTGTGATTTAATGCGTATGAATAAGATTAAGGCGCAAAGCGCCATGGAATACCTTATGACATATGGATGGGCAATCCTAATTATTGCAGTAGTTCTCGGAGCACTCTTCAGCCTCGGAGTATTCAACAGCTCTTCGCTGATCGGCACAAGCTGTGTGGCACTCTCAGGATATTACTGCGCAAATCCAGTGCTTTCAACAACCGGCACGCTTACTCTTACTGTAGGTCAGGCAACAGGCACTAGTTATAGCAGCGTGGCAGTATACATAGTTCCTAGCGGCCAAACATTCTCCACTGCAGATACTGCGAATACTTTGATTGGCACCTTGAGTAGTGGTCAAACTGCGACTGTGACAATAACTCTGCCAACTACCTCAGGCTTTCCATCATCATATAGCACTGTAGGTACACCATTTACAGGCTACGTATGGTTGGCTTACACCACTCCTTCTTCCGGGACATCGGTCCTTGAATCGCAAATAGCAACGCTCTCAGTGAAATCAAGTTGATCTTTCCAATTTCTTTTTTCTTTTTACCTTCTTTCTTAAGTTGAGGATTAGTGTGCTTACTGCCTATTCCTACTTCCTGCCCTCCTCCTTAATTTTCAAAACCTCCATAAGTTCGTTTGGGTTAAGCAGCGGCTTCCTTAGCCTGTCGCAGTCTTCCGTTGCAATCCTAGGGCATGCGGTATTTACAAACGCGTCAAATTCGAGCATGTTGTTGAGTGATTCAAAATCAAAAGTGTTAGAGACCAGTATTGCGGCTTCCATGCCCGCCTGCTCTATCTTATTCTTCAATATCTTTGCAAGCGCCATGTTGTACTGGCCATTCTTTGTGCTCACAAGTATGCCTACCTTTTTCGCTTCGAGGGAAGAAACTATCCTGCCTTTGCTCCTCTTTCTATAGGATTCCCTGTAATCATCAAGCCTCTGTATCTTGCCCTCAAAAGGGTCGATGGAAAGGAATGGCTTGGTTGTAGCGAGCAGCGCCCCGATTGGGTGGAAAAGCCCCCCTCCAAAATAAACAAGCGCATCGACTTCCCTGTCTATGCTTGCCGCGCTCCCCACGTCGCAGCCTAGTATTTGCCCCGGCTTCTTGGCAAAACCGTATGGCCTGCCTATCAGGACCTTCTTGCCATTACGTTCGTAAAACTCCTTAATCGCTCCAAGCTGGTGAACGTGCTGTATAGTGGTAACAAGCCCTATTACCGCGAAGTTCTCCAGTTCTTTTAGGCTGTTCTGCAGTATGTCAAGCGGCGCGTCAATACTATATTCTACATACTCAACGTTGAAATCAACGTGATGGAACTCCGCATGCCCGAAATGGATGAGCTTGTCCGCGCCAATCCTTTTTGCTTCGTCAAGGGCGAGGTCGCATGCGCCGAAAGTCGGCGCCGCCGAGATGAATACTTCATTGCCTTCCTCTTCAAGCTTCTTTGCGTGTTCAAGCGCGAACTGTTTTAGCCCCTCTGGAAACTGAAGCAATATCCTCATGGAAAATACCTTGCATTCATAAACCAGCACTTATGATCTTGCGATTATTCCTCGTTTATATTCATTGATGCATTTATGTCCTGCCTTTTGACATTCCACATTTATCGCATAGGAATGTCGGTTATGGTCTTATGTATCTCAAACTTTATATGCATTTCCGGGTTCGCTCTCCTCTCCCCTCTGGAGGATAGGTTTTTCCATCCACTTTTATAAAACGCCAGTCCTTACAATGAAGGAAAAGGCAGGCGAAGGTATCTTTTCTATGAACTCGAGGAACCTAAAAATTACGCAGCTTTAATCTTGTATGTTCCAGAAAGCTTTCTAGACGCCCTTCTGAATGCTTCTAGAAGGTGCGCTTTGTTGCTGCTGTTTCCGGCAAGCATGAACACCGGCTGCCCTTTATTTACCCTTGCGGCTACTGAGACAGGAGTGCCGAAAGCCAAAGACATACCTTTTGAAATCCTGTCTGCCCCGGCACCAGAAGCCATCTTATGCTCTCTTATAACGTTATGTGGGAAGACCATTACTCTGAAGAAGTAATTGTTAAGTATGTTCGCCTCAAGATATTTGTTTGCAACTTGCCTTGCAGCTTCAAGGGCGTTGGATCGTAGCTGGACCTTTTGCTCAGGCACCAGCAAAAGCCTTGTGTCAAATGAAGGGTCATCTTTACCCATCTTGAATATGAGCAGACTTGTATGGGGTAACGCCTTAATGTAATTCTTCTTCGGCTTCTTCCTAGAGTACCTTGCCCATGCTTGCGAGTTTGGGGTTCTGCAAGTCTTTGCAGATCTTATCCTTGCCATGCTTAAACACCTAATTTATAGTATAGGCCGAAATATTCCCAAAAATACAAAAGCCCTCCTAAAATGTAGACAGCATAGATTATTATCGCAAACCTATAAAAGTATTTCTTTTTCGGCTTACTGCTTTTTTCTGCAGATCAATAAAATTGCAAAAGTTAAAATTCTTATCTGTTGCATTCTAATTGCGGTGGTATCATGGATCTAGTTGAAAGCGCTTTGAACAATAATTATGGCAGCGAGGATCTTTTTAAGGCGAGCATCGCCGTGTGCGGGGTTGGAGGGGGAGGCAGCAATACTGTGCAGAGGCTCAGCAGGATGGGAATAAAGGGTGCAACTCTTATAGCATTCAACACCGATTCAAAGCACCTAAATACCCTTGACCCCACTATAAAGAGGAGCCTACTTGGCGGCCCACTGACAAGGGGTATGGGTGCGGGAGGCTTTCCGGAAATGGGTGCAAAGGCGGCCGAATACTCAAGAAATGATATAGAGGAGGCATTAAAAGATGTAAACATGCTTTTCTTGTGCGCAGGCATGGGCGGAGGCACAGGTACAGGCGCCGCGCCAATAATTGCCGATGTAGCGAAGAGAAACGGCTCGATCGTGCTTGGAATAGTCACATTTCCGTTCGCGCTGGAGAGGGTAAGGCTCAGCGTTGCAAGGAAGGGCATAGAAGAGCTGAGCAAGAGCTGCGACACCCTGATAGTAATAGACAACCAGAGGCTTGTCGAGCTTTATCCAAACCTCGCCATAGACCAGGCGTTCAAGGTCGCCGACGAAGTTGCGGCCAGGGCAGTGCGCGGCATAACAGAGACAATAAACACGCCAAGCCTGATAAACCTCGACTTCGCTGATGTAAGAAATATACTAAACAAGGGTGGCCTTGCAATGATAAGCATAGGGGAAGGCCACGGTCCCAACAAGGTTGAGGAATCGGTAGAGAATACTCTGAAGAATAAGCTTCTTGATGTGAATTACGAAGATGCGACGAACATGCTCATACACATAACTGGAGGAGAAGACATGACATTGGGAGAGGCCAATGAGATAGGCGGCAGGCTTACAGATTACGTATCACCATCTGCAAATGTAGTGTGGGGCGCTAGAATCGATCCAACCTATGCGGGCAAAGTAGAGGTAATAGCTATAGTGACAGGAGTGAAAAGCTATTCCATAACAGGCTCGGAAAGCAAAAGTAGAGAAGAAGGCCTCAAACTGGACGAGCTATAGCGAGTGCGAGGGCGCTACTCCCCTTTTAGCTATTTATTTCTGGCTTTCTTTGCCCTAGCTTTTGCTCTGCCTGTTTTTGCTTTTACCTTCGCTTTTGGCTTCTTAGAGATTCTGCCTCCCTTTAATCCTTTTATTGCCTCTACCCTTCTTGCCCTCTTTGCCCTAGAGATCTTCCCTTTCCTGCGAAGGTAGAGTCCAGCTGCAGCACCTACCACCGCTGCAGCAATTACTGCCGGGATTAGTATCTCGAAAATATTGAACTTCGGCTTTTG
>JAVYYS010000042.1:0-6030 GCA_038876335.1 Candidatus Micrarchaeaceae archaeon
GTAATGGAGATTATTAGTGCTGGGTAGAACAGTATAAGTAGCCAAAAAGAGCTTAGAGAGCTGCCTATGCTGTTCAGCAGCTCTGGCAATGGACTGGTCGATGTAAGGCCGTTCGTCTCCGCGCCTGTTCCTGAGCCGAAGCGGGTAAGCTGCGACGCTGTAGTCTGCATGGTGCTGAGAAGATTTGGCGCGGTAAAGTAATACGCCACAGCGAAGAGCGTTGGCATGACTATGTAGAACCCCATCGCCATAGCTATCAGCATGCCTCCGAAAGCGCGCGTTGGAAAGAGCGCGCGCAGCACGACTCCGGGCACCAGAAACGCTGGTATCGAGACTGCGGCGAAGAAAATCAAAAGATAGTATTCGGCATAAAGGGCAGCAATGCCGTCAACAAGAAGGCCGCTTATCGCAGAGGCAGGCTCCAAGACAAACAGTGTTATAGGGGCATAGAATAACGGCAACAGAGACTCTGTATATCCAGCCAATGAAGGAGCAAAATAGGAGTATAGGCTTATTTTCACGCTTGTGTAGAGGGCTGCTGGAGCGTATATATTAAACAAAGAGGTGTAAATAGACTCTGCCCCTACTATTGTCTCATTTATAAGATGGAACGCTGTGGCGTAAGGGTTTATAGTACCTACAAAAAATGATGGCACCAATCCGAAGGCTACGGCGGAGATAAAGAGGAAAACCAAGATGATGATTGCGCTTGCTGCGGCTTCGTAGAGCTCGCCTATGCCAAAGTTCCTTAAGCGGTCGTTTTTCATTCCGGCGCCAACGGCGAATATTATAGAGGCGATCGAGAATGCAATAAGCAGGGCGATCTCGGCCAGCGGCAAGTCCTTCCCCCACTCCGAGGCTATCTGCGCATTTATCGGGCAGTACCACGGAGCAGAGGAGGTGATATTCTGCTGAACTGAAGCGGGAAGGTTAGAACAGCCAGACGTTGCAGAGCTAGCGGCGGCAGGGGAGAGTGAGAATAGCATAAGCGTGGCTAGAAATACCGGTAAGAGGAGCCTGCCGATGCGTCTGGCAGCGGTGATGTCTGCGCTCTGCATATAGATCACACAAACCCAGAAATCAGGGACATGAAGCTGACCCTTTCGCCTATCGCGCTCGAGAAGTCAACTATGAACGCGTCCAGTATAAGAAAGTTAAGGAAAGGTATAAAAGTCATACCGGCAACGAGATACCCAATGAAGGAGAATATGCTGGCTAGAGAGCTTGATATAAAAATGCTCAATGGAGAAAGCAGGATTGAGACGATTAAAGTTTCTATCGCATTTATTGAAGAAGCAGGGATCTGAGTGTCTAGGAAGCCGTAAGTTATACTTACCAAAAGCGGATAAATAAGGCCCAAACCTATTGCAAATGCGATCATAACTCCCCCAAAGCTGCGTGAGAATCCAAAAGTGCGCGCAATTATACCTAGAGCGAAAAATATGAACAGCAATAGAAACGAAGATGAAATCAGAAGAAGCTGAATTTGGTTTAGCACAAGCATGAACAGTACGGCATTGAACGATACAGTAAGGATGTTCTCCATAGAAGTCGAAAACAGGCTGTTTAAAGTCAGCCTTACATTTATAGTTGGCTGTTGCGGGTAAGGGGCGTATTTAAATTCAAATCCTGGGGCAAGCCCAAGCACGTAAGAAGCTATGTATAGCGCTGATGCGCTTGAGAATGCGTAGTTGTTGAATGTGCTGAGGTCGCACGCAGAAAGCGTGAAGATGCTGTTGACTCCGGAAGAGGAGGTGCAGGAGCTTGGAAGCAGGCCGATTGAACTAAACGCATTGACAGGGTTAAGAAGGAAGAGGTATGCAAACGCAGAGAATATTATAAGCATTACGATTGAGAGCAGCGCCTCGTAGATCTGCATTCTTGACCATGTACGCGCTTCCGGACTATTTATAACTGAGGCGAGGGAGAAAACCAATGCTGCAACCAGTATTGTTACTAACGAAGCTATTATTGCTATGCCTTCCCAACTCAACGGGATAGAAGAGGCGAGCAGCGCTACAGGAGTAGCCTGCAGAGGCTGGAATGCGAATGATATTGGTATGGCAGCCGTTCCAAGCAAAGCAATGGCTAAGAAAAAAGCCCTTAAAATTTTTATATTATTGTGAGTTTGCATGCGCTACACCAGCCTCTTTAGCACATCTGAAGAGCTTAGAGATGGAGAACCTAGGAAATCCCCCATGCCTTCGGCAAAATCTATAGCTATAAGTATAGAGATTACTGCTCCGACTACAGAATATATCGCTGGAGATATGACGTCTGAAACAAAGTTACTGATCTCTGCTGGGCCATCCACGATTCCGCTCGGCACTATGGAGGCGAAGCCTGACGATATGGAAGATGGAGAGAGATCTGTTGCGAAACCTTTGGTGCATGTTGACAATGATGTAGACGAGCTGCATATGCTTGAGAAAGTTGGTAGACTGCCTATCGCAAGGGTGAAGCTAAGCAATGCGGGCAGAACTATGAAGAACCCAATGAATATCCCGAGGAATGCGCCGCCGGCCGGTCTTGTCCATGGTATAGTACGAAGGATTACTCCGGCAAATAAAAATATTGGGAATAGCGCATATATTATAAATGTAAAAATAGCTACACCCATCATAAGCATGATAAAAAGCCACGCAATGTCTATCATTATACCTACGACGCTGGTTATCAGCGACATTCCTGCAAAGGGAGAAAATACGATGCCGAAATGATTTGGCTCTATAGATATCGTTAGAGACTGAAGAAATGAGATAATGGTGCTTTGCACCATAAGGCCCAATGCTGAGGGGATTAAGCCTATTGAAACGTTTGCGGCCTCACTGCACGCACTTACGAATTGTGCAGTAGAGAAGAAGCTTGTAGAAATCAATGAACCGGCAGGTGGCGAACTTGGGGTAATTCTCCCTGAGATTGAAAATGCGCCGATGAATACAAATACTATTATCACAGTAATTATGATTTCGCCGATCTCATTCCTGCTGAACCGTACAAGCTTGTCGATCTTGAACGCGAAACCAAGAGCATATAGCAGCCCTACTATCATTAGCATGACAAATATGGCTATCAATGACAACCCAAGCATGCTGTTTAAGGAAGTTGGGTAGCGAAAAATTGAGTAAATGCTAGAAGGAATTGTTGGAGAGAATAGGGAATTGCAGTAGGCAGTCCCGGAAATCTGCGAGAATGAAAGGTTAATAGACAGCACGGCGAGAAGCGCAGCTAGATAATAAACGCGCCGTGAGCGCATTGCTTGCTTGTATGTTTTATTAGGCATTCATATCAGCCGTGAAAGCCCTAATCTTTCTAAACCAGTTTCGCCACCCATTAACCCTGCCAACCCCCTTATTGAAGAGATGAATATGAGCAGATTCAATATCGGAAGGAAATACCCGCTTACCCCAAGTATGCCATACAAATTGAGAACATCATAAAGCGTATGGAGGGCGTTGTTCGTGCCGCAGCCCACCGCAAGAGGGAAAGTTACGGCGGAAGTCGTAACAAATTTCCCGTAAAGTGACAGTATGACGCTTGCGAAAGGAATCATCGACTGCGCTATGTCCGCAGTCTCAGAGCCTAAGAGAGTAGTGTGGCCGTAAATTATAGGATAGCAGCCGTTGTGCGTTGCAATCGCGGCTATGCTTGGCTCCACAAAGAAGTTGATTGTATACTTGCCGGTGCCGCTGGCAGACGGCAAAGTTGTTATGGAGTTAAAGCCATAGGCAGAAGGCGCATATGATGGTATGCCATTCGCAAGAGAAAGGTACTCCAGCGCAAAGACTGTTGGGAATATGAGAACTGACGCGATTGCGGTAGCTATGAAAAGCCCCCCGATTTTTCGGGTAAAGAACAGCGCCCTTAACACTATGCCTATAAAGAGAAGGAATGGCCAGGCATAGAGAAGTATTGTAAACGCAAGCATCTGCGCTATGAAAGATTCCAAAGCAGTTGTAAGTATTAGGGTAAGAGACTTCATCGAGCCGTAAATCATGTCATAGCCTGCGAAGGGGGTAAAGCCGATATTTATCCAAAAAGCAGTAATTGCCGCAATATTAGGAATGTAGCATGGAGCCACAATACTTACGCAGAAACCGCTCTGCGGAGTGAATTGGTCTAAGAAACCCAGAAACGCGTCAAGGTTAAACATGTTGTTGACATTCGTGGCTGTTTGATTAGTCATATTTGCTAGTATTGTAATTGAGGCTGCAAGAGGATAGTCTATCATCGTTGTAAATGAAGGGGAGGGCTGTGCGGCAGAGCTTACTATTGCGTTTACGCCTGGGAAGTATAATGTGCTCGCAGGAACGAGCAATGATTTGCTGGGGCCTATAATAGAAAGCTGGGTTGTGCTTATTATGTTAGCCAGCATGTTAGAAATTACATTTGGATTCATCAATGCCGTACTGGAGAGAGAAAGGTAAAGCACATTCGCCATAATTGCAAGCACTCCCAGAACCACGATTATGATCAGCGCGGTGCCGATGAACTGGTAAAACTCTGATAATGCTGACATCTTGATTGTATGATTGTTGAGCAAAACCCCAAGCAGATACCAAATTGCGAGTAGGCCAGAGTCCACAAGCAGCGCTGCCACAATCAACGGGATTAGCAGAGAGTGCACTGATGAAAACGTGGGAGACAGCAAAGTGCTTGTCAGCATCATTTTTCACACCTATATATTGCTCCAGAACGAAACCGCCCCTCCTATTCCAGAATTAAGGGCATTGGCAAGCGAAGTGGCAAATCCAATAGTTATCGCTATATTGAGAGCGAATAACAGCACGGCCTGAAACATGAGCTCTGAAATTTCATTGACTATCGTAAGCGGTTCTGAAAAGGATATTGCTGAGAGAAAGCCTGAGGCACTCAGCATGCTTAAAACCGAGCTTATAGAGGGATAGGTGGAACTGCCAAAAGCGGGTATACCTGTAGTGCTAAAGAAGGTCGACGGTATTGTTGTAATGTGGGAATATGTAGATTCAAGAAACGGATAGGAAGGATTGGAGGGGCTGAACAGCCAACTCATTACATAGGAGTCAAACCCTATAGTAACTGGATAGATTAGGTATGCGGCGACCGCTATGGCTAGCACCGCATTTGAAGCGGTGCGCAGACCTTGCCCGGCGAAAGCTAAAGAACGCATCGCTATTGCTATAGGCAAAACTATAGTGAACATCGTATACTCGATTATTGGAATCGCAAGATACTGTATGAATAACATACCGACCGCAAGTATTACAAGAGGAGAGAATAACACCACAAGCAGTGTGCTGAATATACCAAGGCCGATTGCGGCGTCATAGCCGACAATGCCTTTTATAGAGATTGAAGGTGAAGAGAATTCGAAGAGGTTCCCAAATCCGGGAATAAGGCTCGAAATAAGCCCCCCTGCAGCTGCAAGCACCTTGGAGTATATGTCGTATGTTATCGAGAGCACGTATATCTGGCCATATATGGCAAGTCCCTTGTTGTATATTAGATTGCCGATATACGAGTCGGCGAGTACGAAAGGAGTGTAGGAATTGCCGCTTACAGACTGGCTGATCGCTACGGCGATGCTGCATGCGGCGGAGGAAGAAGCAATGAGCACAGCGATTATTACTGTGCTGATTATGAGCTGGGTTATTTCTACCTTCGTTACGCCGGCCATATTTGCGCGGGCAGCTGCTGGCAGCAGGCGGCTCAGCGAATAGATAACGGCAACGATCGAAAAACCTACGATTATGACCAGGTAGTTTATGCCTATCCAGTTGTTGGCGTTTGTGAAAGAGCCATACAATGCACAACTGTTTACCACGCCCGTCATTTTATTCACTTACACTTTCAACTTTTTGTCTGTTTGGATTAAGCAATCTTAAACTTCTTTCCTAGCCCCGTTGGCAGTCTTCCGCCGAGCATCTTGGCTATCTGATCCACCACGACTATGGCTATTACAAGGTCAAATATAAGCAAGATGAACTGCACCAGTACATTAATCATTGTATAAGTTATAAGGTTCAATGCAGGATAAACTCCCGCAAGCCC
>JAVYYS010000043.1:0-5991 GCA_038876335.1 Candidatus Micrarchaeaceae archaeon
AGATCTTGCAGATGGCTCTGAACAGCTTTTCTTAGGCAATGGGCAGAAGAAGCTTAAGTTCTCAAGCAAGTGCCCGCACTGCGGGGCGAAGAAAAGGAAAGTCAAGTTCGAAAGGCCCACGATATTTTACCTAGAGGGCGAAAGGATAAAGCCCGACGAGCTCAGGGACTGGCTGACGAAGATACCGGACGAAGACATAAGGCTCCTAGGCATGGATCCAAGCGTATTCAGGCCTGAGTGGCTTGTGCTTACCTACCTTCTTGTGCCGCCTGTAAATGTAAGGCCCTCTATAACACTCGAAACTGGAGATCGCAGCGAAGACGACCTGACGCACAAGCTGGTAGAGATAATAAGGATAAACAAGAAGCTGGAGCAGGACATCGATGCCGGCACCCCCCAGATCATAATAGACGATCTTTGGGAATTGCTTCAATACCATGTAACTACTTACTTCAATAATGAAACCCCTGGAGTGCCAGTGGCGAGGCACAGGAGCTCTAGGCCCCTCAAGACCTTTGCGCAGAGGCTCAAGGGCAAGGAGGGCAGGCTAAGGTATAATTTAAGTGGAAAGAGGGTGAATTTCTCGGCGAGGTCTGTCATAGCAGCTGATGGCAGTTTGAGGATAGGGCAGGTCGGCGTGCCTATGGAGATTGCAAGTGTGTTGACTGTGCCTATGTACGTAATGCAATGGAATATCGAATACATGCGGCGCTTCCTCGCAAGGACTGAATATCCATTAGTGCTCAATATAATAACGAAGGAGGGAGTCAGGAAAAGGGTTTCGGAGCTGAACAGGGAAGAGTTGATTAAGGAGCTTTCGCCAGGCTACGTAATGGAGAGGCAGCTCTGCGATGGGGATATAGTGCTTTTCAACAGGCAGCCCACTCTGCACAGAATTTCGATAATGGCTCACAGGGTTAAGATACTGCCTGGTAAAGTGCTGCGCCTTCACGTAGCTGCGACAAACCCTTACAATGCTGACTTCGATGGAGATGATATGAACCTCCACGTCCCGCAGTCTCTAGAGGCCCAGGCTGAAGCGAAAGTGCTTATGAGCGCAGAAGACCAGCTCCTGTCTCCGAGAGATGGAAAGCCGATAATGGCGTTTGAAGAGGATGAGTTGATAGGGCTTTATTTCCTGACAAAGGACGATGCATATTTCAGCAAGGAGGAGGCAATGTATATCCTTTCCCATGCTGGAGTATTTGAAGCTCCAAAACAGGAAAGGAATGGCATGTATTCAGGCAAGGCACTATTTTCTATGCTGCTGCCAAAGGATTTCAATCTCGAGGTCAATACTATGCTCGGCACTATAGTAATAAAGAACGGGGAGATTGAAAAGGGCGTGATATCGAAGGACCTGGTGGCCGTGGCCGAGAACTCTCCCTTGCTTGTTTCACTCTACAAGGATTACGGCTCCGCCTATACTGCCGAGTTTATACTTAAAGCTACAAAAATGGCACTTGCCGCTGCGTACATGCACGGTTTTACCATCAGCCTTAGGGACTACCACAATTCAGAAGAACTCGAAAGGGAGAAGCAGAAGATCCTGGATGACGCTAAGTCTAAGGTAAAGGCGCTTATAAAAAGTTACAAGGAAGGCAAGTTGGAAGCGCTGCTGGGCAATACCCGTAGGGAAACGCTTGAGCTCCTCATCGGCGTCACGCTCCGTGAAACTAGAATAACCGCAAGCAAAGTGCTAAGGAAATTGCTTTCCAACGATAACAATGCTAATCTCATGTCTTGGGTAGGGGCGAGAGGCAACGTGATAAATTTCGTACAGACAATAATGTTCCTAGGGCAGCAGGATGTGAGGGGCAAAAGGCCTTTCAGAGGGTACAGCGGAAGGGTATTGCCTTTCTTTAAGAAGGGCTCTAAAAACCCCGCTGCCCACGGCTTTGTAGATTCTAGCTTCATGGAAGGTATGAAGATGGTTGAATTCTACATGCACGGCATGGGCTCAAGGGACTCTTCAGTATCAAAGCAGCTCATTGTTCCAGTGAGCGGATACATGTACAGGCGCGTTCTCAATGCGGTGCAGGACTTTTACGTTGATACAAACCTGCGCGTTAGGGATGCAAGCGGGGCCTTAATACAGACGATATATGGCGGAGACGCTATAGATCCAACAAAGGAACTGATTGCTAAGATGAAAAAGTGATAGCGTGGCTGAGGTAGAAGAGTCTTACAAAGTGCAAGCTGGCGAAGCAGTAGGCGTGGTTGCAGCCGAATCCATCGGTGAACCATCTACGCAGATGATCCTGAGGACCTTCCACTCCGCCGGAATCTCATCCGCGGTAATAATAACAGGGCTTCCCCGTATACTTGAGATACTAGATGCAAGAAAGAACCCCAAGTCGCCGCTTATGCACATAAACCTTGATAAGAAGATTGAAAGGGACTATGAAAAGGCAAAACAGATAATGAAAAAGATAGAAAAGGTGAATGTCTCTGACGTAATCCGCAGCTTCTCTGAGAATCTCAGGTCTGGAGTTATGCTGTTGGAGCTTGATAGGGAGAAGCTTTCGGAGAGGGAGCTTACGGCAAGAAGCGTCATCAGCAAAATTGAAGCTTTTGGCGCAACGGCGGAGCTTGACGGAGACCAGATAAAGGTAAAGGTAAAGAGCAAGGGGGATCTTAAGTCAGTCAGGACTGCTATGGTAGACATACGCGATCTGCTCATAGCGGGCGTACCAAACATAGACCGGGCCATAATTGAGAAAACCGAAGACGGCAGGTTTTATATAACCACAGTAGGCAGCAACATAGAAAAGGTGCTGGAGATTGAAGGTGTTGATAAGAACAGAGTTTATAGCAACAACATACTCGAGGTAATGAAAGTATATGGGATAGAGGCTGCAAGGAACATGATCGCAAGGGAGCTCTCCTCTACCATAAAAGAGGAAGGTTTTACCACGAGCTTCAGGCACCTCTCTCTTGTTGCTGACGCGATGACCTTTTATGGAGTAGTCAAAGGGGTAGGAAGGCACGGCGTGGCCGGCATGAAGGGATCTGTGTTCGCCAAGGCGGCCTTTGAGGAAACGGTGAAGCATTTTGTTAATGCAGCGATAGCAGGCGAGAAGGACCCACTCTCCGGAGTTGCAGAGAACATACTTATAGGCAAGCAGATATCTATAGGTACAGGATTTGTCAAGCTGGCAGTCCGGAAGGCAGACCTGGAGAAGATAAAGGCCAAGAAGTGATTGGCCAGCTTCGGCCATCGCTCCGCGCGAATGATTAATAATTTATGCATAAAAACTCGTGTGTATTGTTTTGGTGAATAAATGCAAAATGAAAGGCCTTTTGATTTGTTGAACAAGATGGTAGGGCAGAAGATTCTTGTAAGGCTCAAGAACAACGTGGACATACGCGGGCAGATGGTGTCTTTTGATATTCATATGAACATAGTTATAGACAACGCGGAGGAGCTTGACGGAAGCGAGCTCAAGGCCAAGCTCGGCACAATACTGCTTCGTGGCGGAAACATACTTTTTATTTCTCCAGTCTGAAGGCTTCGCAGAGGTCCTGCGTGGCTCTTTTGGAAAGCTATATATTTTCTTCAGGCAAATCTTATTGTTTATATTGTGGGCTCCTGGCGCAACGGTAGCGCGCCTGCATGGCATGCAGGAGGTTGCGGGTTCAAAATAAACTTCCTGAAAAGTTTTCAAGGAAGCATGAAAATCCCGCGGAGTCCATAATATTTTTTCAATGTTTAAGTGGTGATTGGAATGGAGCATGCAGGCTATGATTCAGCTCTTGGCTTAACGCCTTCAAGGCGTTTCAGCAGGACCATAGAAGACTTCACATGTGAGCACTGCGGCAAGCACATGCATGGAAATGGATATACGGATCATTGCTCCAGTTGCCTATGGAGCAAGCACGTGGATATAAATCCGGGAGATAGAGCATCAGGGTGCGGCGGGATGATGAAGCCTATAGGAGCCGAGTACATTCACGGGCAGTACAAAATACATTTCAAGTGCCAGAAATGCGGGGAAGAAAAAGCCGTGAAGGCTCTGCCGGAGGACAACAAAGAGCTTCTTATAGAGCTCACAATCCGGAACAGGGCACGTAGCAGGAACAGATAGCCCCACTCAAATGTCAAGATTCCGCATCCTCTTCACTTTTCACATCGTCGCAGCTCTCTCTGAAGTATTCTTTCAGCGTCTTCCATGCCAACTTATAATCCGCATGCTCATCTTTGCCTATATTGAAAAAAAGCCACGAATCGAACGCCTGCTCAATGCTATTCTCCTTCGCGATTTCATTTATATCCGAATAGGTGATGTCCTTCCAACCTTCCGCAGCAGCCTTCTGGAATTCAGCCTTTACCTCTTGCGAGTTTATCAATTTCAGGTTTTCTCTTGCTGCCTTGTAAGTCTGCCATGAGTGCGATGAGGCGAATGCGGCAACTATTATTCCTATCCTCTTTAACTTGATGTCCTCCTCGTCCAAGTTTTTTGGATCTTTCTGTGAAACCCTGTGTATCTTGTTAGATAACGTATCCGCCCATGTCAAATTATACTTTATGGGCATAGTACTCAATATGCTTATTACAAAATAAAGATATAAATATGATGGTCCTGCTCTGCAGCTCAGCGAACCTAAATTTCGCAAGCATTTTGAAGCAAATGGTCAAGCCATGCTGCCGAAGCTCACGCTTGGTATTACGCCGTTTGGCAGGTAGGCGCGGGTGCGAAGCCATCGAACTGTAAATTACCTGCCATCTCTTGCAAAATAGAGTGAAGGCCAGAACCTGCTACCATTGCCGCATAGCAAAAGTTATAAACCTTAAATCCTAATTTAATATAGTGGTCGCATGTCAATATTTAACATCTTTGGGAAAAAGGACGTTGGCTCAGAGCTTATGAAAAACCCTCCTTATAAGATAGTTACGGAGCTCGTTCCGTATCATATAGAATCGAACAAGAAGAGCTCAGCTACAATATTCATAAAGCTTACCAACCTTACTTCAGAGCCTGTGCTTACCTCTGTTGTTGTTGAAACCCCTGCGCAACTTGGGTTTGATGAGATGGGCCTTTCAAAGCAGAAGGAGATACGCGTAGGCAATATGGAACCAGGCGAAGAAAAAGAGCTAAAGGTCGAGCTATTTGGGGGCCTTAACACCGACAAAGGCAACTATACCCTCTCCCTTACTGCGATTATGCATTATAGGGACTATGGGCATGTGATAAACGCTGTAAAAAAGCACATGATGATAAACGCGGTGTAACGCCTCCCGCTATGCTTCACGGCAGGAACTCTCTGTTTTTTATCTTGTCCTTTATGTAGTCGTCTACGAATGTCAGCCTCGGGCCCTGCAGGGTGTCTTGCTCCAGCTTCTTCTTCGTCGTTATTACCTTTTTGAGCTCTGCGACCCATTCCTTGTGCTTGCTTATCCACGGGTAGGAAAGCATCTCCTGCGCGCGCTTTATATCTACTTCATTTGCTTTCATGGTCATCTTGCCTAGAAAGTCGTACCTCTCAAGGTCTGACATCGTCACTCCTATGAATCTAGCTTCTGGCGTAGCTATATCTTTGCCTATATATGCGAGGTTCATGCTTCCTGTCTTTATAGTCCAGTAGATATACCACCCCCATGCGTCGCAATCATTGAAGATGTAAATAGGCAAACCTTGGTCTGAGAGCTTGCGCAGTATGCGCCTTGTGCCTCTTGCAGCCTGCCCCTGCGGCGATATAAGTATCGCATTCTCCTTCTTCCAGAAACCATCCTCGTTGAGCCTCTGCCAGAGCGCGTCTTTCTCCACTACTATTACGTATTTCGCCTTTATATCTACGAACTCTATGTCGTTGTCAACATCGCTCGGTATGCTCCAGCCGCTCCTTCCCATTTTGCTTGCGTCGATTTCGAGCCTCTCATTTCCGAAAGTGTCTAGCACGCGCATGTTGCCCACGAGCACCCCCTTCCTGTTTGCATTGAGGTGCAGGTCCTCCCTCCTAACGCCTAGCGCCGCTTCAAGGTCCTCTATG
>JAVYYS010000044.1:0-5811 GCA_038876335.1 Candidatus Micrarchaeaceae archaeon
TTACGTGCCTGGATAACCTCTGTTCTTCCACGCATACACGCGCCGCTTGCGGCGATTGATGAGCAAGCAACTATGAAGATAAGAAAGAGACACGCATAAATAATTCTAAAAACCGGAGTTGATAGATGATTGAGGATTGTAAGAGGCCTGTAATTTACAACTTGCGTGAAACAAAAATGATGCGTTAAGGGTGTCTCCTGCCATTCGCGTTATGCAGCTCTCTGATTTTGCAAAGTAGACAAAACCTACACGCTCCCTATGCTGGTGAACACTGCGCCTATAACGTGCTGCACTACAATGTAGATGCCGAATCCTGCTACTATGAACAGCGGCAGATACCGCAACCCCTTTATCGCCGAGCCTGACGATATAGCGGCCATGATCAGGCTCGCGAACCCTGTTATGGTTACTATTGCGAGTATGGAGAACTCGTGGTACGTGCTAGGCGCTATCTTCGGCGGGCTTGGCTTGAGGAACGATACGCCCGTAGTGGGCAAGCCTCCTGGATTCTGCGCGAGTATGCCTTTCCATACTGTATCCGTGACTACGATCATCTGGCTTGTAAGGCCGTAGAGCACCGGCGCAGCTATCAGCCCCGCGAACGCTATGAAGATGCTGTACATGAAGAGCTGGCCCGCAACTTCCTTCTGCATGAGCTGCTGGCTCCTCAAATCCTTGCTGAGCTGTTCGAGCAGGTCCGCCATCGCGCCCCCAAACCTAACGGCTTCGAGCATCATGCGCACCGCATGCTGCAGCTGGAAAGATCTGTATTTCATGGCCAGCTCGTTGAGCGCGGTCTCCATCGTCTCGCCGCCCATTACGCGCCTGCTCATGTCCTTTACGTCTTCTGTGAAAAACTTGAACTCCGGCCTCGCCGCGAGCAGCAGCGCCCTGTCGAGCGCGATTCCGCTCCTAAGGTTCGCGCTTGCGATCTGGAAGTAATCTGGCAGCATCTGCTCCATCAGCGTCTTCCTCTTGTCGATGAAATACTGCAGCACCATGTAGATTGCGGCGATGTAGACTCCGCCGCTCACGAATGCCACTATTACATCCAATGCAATCGGGAGCTTGAAGGCGTACGTGATGAACGCCGCGGCTATGAATATGGCAAGCGCTCCAATAATCGCAATCTCGAGCATCTTGTTTACGCTCGTCTTGATACCTGCAAGGTCGATGAGCCTCGAAAGCCTGCGCACTACGCTTCTCGAAACGAGCTTTTCGAAGTCTATGTGCATTGGTTTGGTTGGCATTCTATCACATGCTAAACGTGGGCCTCGAGCCTGTTATGAGTTTGAGGAATATTATCTGCAGGAAGAATATGCCCACAAGCGCCGCGTAGAGCGTTGTCGTGTTTACTGTGAATATCGAGATGAAGGTGGTGAGTATCGTTACTACCGCTACGCCCATGCTCGGCAGTATTATTCCGAAGAGCATGTAGAACATCGCGATCGCGTTGAGCCTCTGGCCGTACCTTCTCAGCTCTATGACGCGCTCCTGCGTAAGCATGTCTATGACGCTCTGCAGGGCCGCGATCACGTCTGCTCCCGCCTTTATGCTTACGCTGGCCTGCAGCATTATGCGCCTGAAAGAGTCGCTTTTCGTCTCGGCTATCGTGGCGTCTATTGCCTCTCCAAGCGGCATGCCGAGCTGCACCCTCTCGACAATCTTGGCGAACTCCTTGCTTGCGTCTCCGTATCCAGTGCTGACAGAGGTAATCGCGTTGAAGAGTGGCATGCCTGAGCGCAGCGAGATTATCATGTCCCTCGCGGCGAAGAGTATGTCTCGCTCCACGTTCTTGGCAGATTTCTTGCCCTTCTGCGTTGGAAAGTTAAGGAACGAGCCAAGGGCCACATAGAATATTGCCACACCTAGCAATGCGCCCAGCAAGGCGCTAGCTGCTAGGCTGAGCCCTATTCTGACAAACAGGGCTATCATGGCAATTCCTACTGCCACAGCTACGGCGATCGCCGCCGTTATCATGCGCTGCACGAATTCAAATACGCTTGACTTTATGCCCTGCTCCCTCAGCGCGAGCTCAAGCCCCTTGTGCTTTGCCGCCATGCCTTCTACGTAGTGCTTCCATTTCCCCTGCTGCTTTCCTAACCCAAGCATTTGCGCCTTTTGCTTTGGTGTGGCAGCGCTTTCTGCCTTTTGTTCGGCGGGCCTGCCGATCTGCACTGGATTCGCCTGTTTAGGCTGTAAGCTGTAGGTCCCAATTCTCTTCGGCGCATTGTGCCTAAAGAGCGAACCGAAGCCTTTTGGCTTCGGCTGCAGCACTATCTCCTGCCCGCCTACATTTATTATCTTTGGCTTCTTTTTACCGAACATCTTATCATTATCTGTTCTGCAGCAGCGCGACTGCGTCTGCAAGCCTTTGGTTCCTCACAGAAACGAGGGATTCTTCAAGCTCACTTTTCTCCGCCTGCTGCTTTGCCTGTTTCTTCCTTTCCCTGGCCGCCTTTTCAACTATACTGTCTAACCCAAATACTTCAAGCTTTACTATTTCCATGTGCTCCTTGTCAAATATATTGCTTTTCACACCCTCTATGATCCTCTCAAGCTCTGAGATCTGGTCTGTAAGCGAAAGTGTTGGCAGGACAAGGTCGCTGCTCTTGGCCCTTGGCCTCTTCAGCTCCTTGAGCTTTGGCGCTATGCCTCCAAATTTTTCTTTAAGCTCCTTAAGTTCCTCCTTCGCCTTCTCTTCCTCCATCGCCGCAAACGAACCATGCGGTATTGGGTTAGAGTATTTTGCCTGCTCAAGCCCGGCCATGACAATGTGCTCTTGCAAAGGCTTCTGCTCCTTCTGCCTTTGTAGCTCCTCTCCGCGCTTCTGCCTGCCGCTTCCTTCAGCTGCTTCTATAAACTCTAGCAGCTCTGAATAACTTGATGCCTTGCCTCCGTTAGCCTGCCCCCTCGCCATGTCAAGGTCTATCATCATGCTTTCAGATTCGTGCGGGCCGGCATCTGCACCTTGTATTAACTCGATAAGCTCCGCATACTTCTGCACATCGCTGTCAGCCAAAAATATCACGCGAGAACTTTACGTTCTTCCTCACCATATCGAGCACCTTTTCCTTATTCCTGTAGTAATTTGCCACTATAAACCCAGCATCATCTACATCAGTAATATCATTCCTTACCATGTAGTCGAGCACCTCAGCCTTCTCCTGCATCTCCATTGCAAGGTCCTTTTTGCTTAATCCTGCGTAGAGCGAAAGGGTCTCAGCAAGCCTTGTCATTTCGCTGATCTGCTGGAAAGTATCGCTATTCATGTTCCACCTGTAAAGCACATTGACGTCCCCTGTCCTGAGAACTTCCGCGAACTCGAGCACGCGCCTTATGCCCTTCATCCTGTGCCTGAAGAGCACTACAAGGGCCCCAAGCGCGTTCAGCGTTATCTTGGGTGCGTTTATCGGGGGATTGGTAATCCTTATTATTGTATCCTGCGCGTTGTCAGCGTGCACGGTTCCATATACTGAGTGGCCTGTGTGTATTGCCTCGAACAGAGTCTCCGCGTCCTTTTGAGTTCTTATCTCTCCCACAAGCACTATGTCAGGCCTCTGCCTCAGGGCGTTTATCATTAAGTCATAGAGCGTTACTTCTCCCTTGCCTTCTGGGTTCGGCTGCCTTGTGACCATTGGCACCCACTGCAGAAATGCTGGCAGCGTGAGCTCCCTTGTCTCCTCTACAGAGATTATCCTCCTGTTAGCCGGAAAGAATATGCTTGAGGCGTTGAGAAAGCTGGTCTTGCCGCTCGCCGTGCCTCCAGAGATGAGGAGGCTTATCTCATTCGCTATGCAGACCCAAACGAGCGAGGCAACCTCTATGCTGATGGTGCCGTTCTTTATCAATGCAGGCATGGACCAAGGATTCTTTCCGAATTTCCTTATCGTTATAGTGTTTCCGGATTGTGATATCGGATAGAGCGTTGCGTTTACTCTGGAGCCATCGGGCAGCTCCGCGTCCATGAGCGGAGAGAGGTTATTTATCTCCCTGCCCACCCTCCTGCCTATCTGCGAGGCCTGGTTATATATCCAGTCCTCATTCTGCGGCTTTATGTTTGTTTTGCACCAGCCGTAGATCTTGTGGAATACCCAAATTGGCGTAGAGGACCCGTTGGTTGCTATCTCCTCAAGGTTGTCATCTGCGAGCGGAGCTTCGAGGTCTCCAAGCCCCAGCATTACTATAAGTATATAGGAAGTAAGAAGGCTCTTCACCTCGCTGGGAGTGCCTGGAAGATATTTGTCAAGAAGCACGCTGCTGGCCTCTATATATTTGTTATTTAGCTCTTCTACATACTCCTCATTTTCTATCCTTGACGGATCTATCGGCACCATGGAGAGCAGCTCGCTCCTCAGCGAGAGCAGCAGCAGCCTCGTAGCCTCCCCTATGCCCAAAAACGTTACATCATAGCTTGGCACAAAGTTACTACTCTGCGTTATCTTTATGTTTACAGCCATCCCTCTTACATTGAGGTTGTATTCATCGATAAGCTTCTCCTCTTCAGGCGTTGTCTCTACCCTTTTTAGACCTTATGCTGCCGGCCGCTTTTGTTATGCCCTCTTTGATGCTATCTATTTTGTGCCCAAGCTCCTGGGATCTGTTCGACAAATCGTTCAGCTCTTTCAGCTTTTTATCCGGAGCCATGCTAGTAGCAACGGAAAGAGCTTTCACCATCTCGTAGAGCTCCTGGGCATCCGCCTTTGCAGAGCTAAGTTTCTCTGAAGCTTCGGCAAGCTCCTTCTTAGCTGTGTTTATCGAGTCGAATATGTTCGCTACATCTCCGAATGCGCTTTTCATCTCTTCTATCTTCGCGTTGAAACCCTTCAGCTCATTCTCAAACGCCGCGATATTCCTCGACATCTCCTGTTTCCTAGTAGAGTACTGGTCATTGAATGCAGCCTTAGCCCCATTTATCTCTTTTTCGTATTCCGCTTTCTCTTTGTTAAACTGCGCCATTTCCTGACTTGCCTTCTTTAAGGCTGATTCCTGAGCCTCAAGCTCTCTCTCCTCTTCCTTCACCTGCTCTACCGCAAGCTTCACCCTTTGATTGAGATCAGAGATCGCGGAGTCAAGCTGCTTCTTTAGCGATTCAATTTGCGCGTTTAGCCCTTTTCTTATATCATCGATCGCCTTGTCGCGTTCCTTCAGCACTGTGTTCAGTTCACCGTTTACCTCACCTGCGCTCCTCAAGGCTTCTCCTATCTTGCTCTGAACCTCTTCTATGTTCTTGACCACGTCAAGTGAGGAATACATCTCTATCTTCGAAAGCGTACTTGAGAGGCCTTTATTGATTCTATCGTTTATCTCATCGATCTTTTTGCTTGCGCTTTCTATATAGTTGTACTGTGCATTCACATTTTCGTACACCTTGTTCAGCTCATTAAGCCTCTGCTGCATCTCCGGAGCTTTCTGCTTGAAAACCTCCTCTGCGTTGCTGGCCGAGATCTTCGCCGCATCAATTATGTCACCTATCTTATCCAATTGCTTGAGTTGCACCGATACTTCCTCCTCAAGCATATCCCTTCTCGTATCGATCTTTGTGGTTACAATCTTGGTTTCAGCGGCAGAGAGTTGCACGGGCTCTACGAACATCTTTCCTACTCTATAGCTTATCTTTATTAGATTGGCCTCTTCAAGAACCTTCGCCCACTGCTCTGCAATGGACTCAGTTATGCCAAGCGAGGTCGCAGCCTCGCTTATATCTATAGCTGCACCCTTATTTTTAATGAAATCCATAAGAGAGTCTATAGAGGTTTTTATAATTTTTTCATCTTTCCCCTCGTCGCCTGCCATTTCATCTACCTAAGC
>JAVYYS010000045.1:0-5495 GCA_038876335.1 Candidatus Micrarchaeaceae archaeon
CTATCTCTATTACCTTCATCTGCACTGTTTCGCTTCCATACTTTGCTAAACTACTTGCTACAGAATGGACATACTTATTTTCGACTTCGAATATCCTCTCCCCTCCTATCTCTATTACCTTCATCTGCACTGCCTCGCTTCCATGCTCTGCTAAATAGTTTGCTACAGACCAGCCATACTTATTTTCGACTTCGAATATCCTCTCCCCTCCTGCTTCTATTACCTTCATTTGTACTGCTTCGCTTCCATACTTTCCATACCATGCTAAATCGTCTGCTACAGACCCGCCATCCTCATCTTTGACTTCGAATATCCTCTCTCCTCCTACCTCTATTACCTTCATCTCCACTGCTTCGCTTCCATGCTTTGCTAAATCGTGTGCTACAGACCTGCCATCCCTATCTTTGACTTCGAATATCCTCTCCCCTCCTATCTCTATTATCTTCATCTGCACTGCTTCGCTTCCATGCTGTATTACTTTCAGCTGCAGTGGTTCGATTCCATACTGTGCTAAATCGTGTGCTACAGACCTGCCATCTCTATCTTTGACTTCGAATATCCTCTCCCCTCCTACCTCTATTACCTTCATCCCCACTGCTTCGCTCTTACATGACACCGCTAAAGTAATTGCTAAGGGTTGCGTCAAACTATCAAACGAATCAAATAGCGCCTTTCTAACAATATCTTTACCGTATTCTCGAGCAAATGCATTAATTTTCTCTACAATTACCTTCTCGTTCTCTTTTTTGAATTCATTAACCAGATCTTTTATGGTTTGTGCTATTTCTATTGCTGCCTGGCTCTGCTCACTGCCACTGCTATTGTGGGTTACAGTCTCAGCTCTCATATGAAACATCTTCGCAGTGTTAATCCCTCCACGGCTTACGTCATGTCACATATGTTGTTTTTTCAGATATTTAAATGTGCTGCTCACTTACAAATTTACAGAAAAAGTTTGTTATTTTGAGATCTGGGAATCCAGTGTCCTTGACTGATAGCGCCCTCTCTTCTCTATGCTCTTTAGCCTTTCAAGTACCAGCTTGGAGCCATCGCCCAACGCCTTCTCATACTTTTCCATGAATGCGGAATACGCTCCTTCGCTTACGGAACGCTTCATCAGGAGAAGGTCTAGCGCCCTTTCCTCGTCGGAGTTTGAGAATATGCTCAATCCAAAATCTATAATCCAAAGCCTTCCATTTTTATCAAGCATGAGGTTCGCGGGAGTGAAGTCTCCATGCACGACGCCGAGCGAATGCACCCTGCCAAGCTGCTCTCCTGCCCTCTCCATCGCTCTTCGCATGGGGCCGTTTTCCCATTTCTTCGAACCTCTGGTCTTGACTCTGTTAAGCGTTTCGCCATCTATCCTCTCCATGGCTATCCAATACTTGCCAACCATTATCACAGCAGGCACATCGACTTCGCTATTGTAAAGCTTGGCTTGGATCCTTGCCTCTACTTTAGTCCTCTGCTTTCTGAGCTCTTCGTCAAGTTCCTTCTCCCTATATCTTTTTATCGGCCTGTACTTTACGATTACCTTTCTTCCAAGCAGTTTCGCCGCATAAATTTCGGCCTCAGCCCCTTCAGCAATTCTATGCATCATGTTCGCCTCTTCTGTTTAATCCATACAAGTCTGAAGTTTTGGGCCCTGTACCTTTGGCTTATTGATATGCTCCCGCGCGGAACTTTCCCTCCCGCAGAGTGCATCTTCCACGCGATTATCGCGATCATAGCTCCGTTGTCGGAATTGAATTCATTCGGTGCAACATAAAATTTCCTGCCGTGCGCTTTGGCCATAAGCTGGAGCATATCAGCGAGCCTCTTGCTCTGCGCCACGCCCCCACACACAATCAGCTCTTTCTTGCCTGAGAGCAGCAAGGCCCTCTCAGCAGCTTCGCAAAGCATAGAGAATGCAGTCTCCTGCAGCGAGAACGCCACGTCTTCCTTCCTGTGCATAGGAAGCATCCTGATCGCACTTGTGAGCAATCCTGTGAATGTGAAGTCCATGCCTTTTACAGTGTATGGCATGCGCACGTATCTGCCCCCTTCGGCGAGCTTTGCCACGCTCGAGCCCCATGCCGGATTGAGCCCCGCGGCTCTTGCAAATGAATCTAGCATGTTTCCTACCCCTATGTCGAATGTTTCTCCAAGCACGTGGTAATGGGGATACGGCTCTGCCTCAAGCGCAAGAATCTGCGAATTTCCTCCGCTTACATAGAGTGCCAGTGGGTCTCCAAGCCCATAGATATGCTTTGTGATTTCTATGTGCGCGACAGCATGGTTTACAGGATATATAGGCTTGCCGGTGCGCCGCGCGAGTACGAGAGCGGCAAGCTGCCCCACCCTCAAGCAGGGGCCTATACCTGGGCCCTTTGTGTAGCCAATTGCGTCTATATCCTCAAGTCCTATGCCGGCCTGCTGCATCGCCTCACTTATTACGCGGGCGGAATTCTTCTGGTGGAAGTCTGCCACCTTCATTGGTATTATACCTTTGTCCGATATGGGATACATGGACTTGGAGTTTGCAATAATCCTTCCATTTTCTACTATCCCTACTCCAAAAGTGTGGGCACTGCTCTCTATACCTATTGTAATCATCCTCTCAACTCCTGCTACACAGTCGTCCAATTTCCAGGCCGGGAAAAATAAAAAACGCGTAGAATATACGTAGAATATACTTAGATACACTACATTATTTGTATAAGCATAAAAAAGTTTTGCTGCTATTCTGATTAGGTGTGGAGATGAAGTTTTATATTAGATCAGGAATGTGGCTGCTAGTGGCTATGCTGCTTGCCACCTCTATGCTTTCATTGAGTACTGCCCAAGGAATAGGCACATCGCAGGTAGTACTTTCAAACACCTCCTTGTCGGCTTATGCCGGAACAGTGCAAAGCGTCTCATATATAGTAAAGCTTGCAAGTGGCTCTACATGGGGCACAACTCTTAGTGTTACTAATAAAGCATCGCTTTCGAGCAACGGAATCTCGGTTGCGCTCTCCCAGTCATATGGCGATCCAACCTATTCAGGGACTGCCACCATAACAATATCTGCCTCTACTCCTCCTGGCAATTACTCTGTTGTGTTCAATGCTAGCGGAGATGATCCCTCTCCCACAGCCGCGGTGCTGAGCCTGCAAGTCATGCAGCCTACGCTTCCGTTGAGCTCTACAACAGTGCCGGTCAGCACCATTCCTTTAACGCCTACCTTTAAGACAATCGCTTCATCTTCTACTATAGTAAATGCAAGCAAGGGTGCAGAGCTCAGCGTGCAGTCCGGAACAGTTAAAGTATATATAAAGCCAGGCACTTATGCGTTGATCAACGGAACAAAGGAATCAGTCTATAATTTTTCGCTTATCACTTTCTCAGTAAACAATGTGGGAAGCCCACCAAACTACACCGACCTTATACCTGGAGAGGCTTACGCTTTCGCTGTCAATGGCAAGATAACGCCCCTTATATCATTCGTCAACGCAAGTGGGGCGGATATGCCGATAACAAGCTATGTAATAGCAGGCTTGAACACGACCTCATGGACATGGTTTGGAGGCACATACTCCAATAATACCTACAGCGGCGGATCCTATAAGTTCGCTGACGTATGGTCCCACCCGAATTCAACGGCGATGATAAACACTCAGTTCTATAAGCCTGTGGTGTGGGTGTTCGAAGCTCTGGCCCCTATAACTACTACTGTTACTACAGCCCCATCAACTACAGCCGCCCAATCAACTGCTGCAGCTACAAGCAAGCCTACCACTACTGTGCCTCCTTCGCCAAGCAGCAGTTCCGTGGGGCTCTACGCGGCCGCGATAATCATAGTAATCATAATAATAGCCGCAGCGCTTGCAATGAGGGCAAGGGGTAGGCGCACACCGTAGTACCTTTGGGCTGCTCTGCCAAGGCAGAAGCGCGCAGCGCTTCTGCACCTTTGCTATGACGCCTTATTAGCCTTACTTGAATAGCCGATTTCTATGGCTCGCAGTGACTCCTATAGAAACTCCAGCGCCAGTTTGCCAAAAGTGCTAGTTGTTGTTCCATGCAGAGGTGCGGATTTTGGGCTGGAAGAGAACCTGCTTTCCATTAAGAATCAATCTTATGAAAATTTTTCTGTTTTATGTGTAGTAGACAGCGAATCTGATGGTTCACTCCCCCATATACGGCATGCTGGCATGAAATACACTAAAGCCAATAGTGCGATAGGTAATGGGAGCGGAAAGGTAAAGGCTATAGCGACTGCTATAAAAAAGTATAAGGAGTATGGGGTTTACGCGATCGCGGATTCCGATATACGCGCTCCGCCCTGCTGGCTTTCGAATCTTGTCAGGCAGCTAAGTGGCGAAGGTGTGGGCCTTGCTACGTCATTTCCTATGTTCGTCCCTGCAGATAGCAGCATCTGGTCAAAGTTCAAGAGTGCGTGGGGGCTTGTAGGCATAGGCCTAATCAAATCTAAAATAACGCGCTTCGGATGGGGCGGCTCCCTTGCATTCAGGAAGGGCCTCATTTCAAGCGCAAAAGAGTTCAAGCGGTTCAGCAACTCGCTTTCTGACGACATAGCACTTACAAGGCTCGCAAAGGAGAAGGGGCTGGGCATAGCATACAACGGCAGGTGTGCGCCTATCGTATACTGCAAGGAGACCTTCGGCACGTTCTTTGAGTGGGCGAATAGGCAGACCGCCCTTTCTATACTAGGTAATAAAAGGATATTCGCATTCGGAGTTGCGTATTATTCGATAGAGCTCGCTCTGCTCATTCTAGGCGTAGCCCTTTCATTTGCAAACCTCTTATTCTTTGTGCTTGCCCTACTCTATTTTGCAAATGTGTATAGAGGCTACCGTTCCCTGCCAAAACCATCGATGTTATACATACCTATATTAGTTGTGCTTCCTTTATTTTATCTGTTGAACCTCTTCATTGCACATGGCATGCACAGCATAAAGTGGCGCGGCAGATATTATCAACTCGCACAAATTCAGAAACCACAAAATCCTAATGGTTATGGCAATCTTTAACCCAAAAGTAGTTTTGGCTTTATGTGAAACAAGCGGATCTGGCATATGTAGAACTATTCAATCCTCAGAAAAAGCGTCTCCTCTACCATGCTTTTTGCGCTTAGCGTTGCCTTGCGTGATTCTGGTCCTATCTTTCCTCTTATAAAATCTATGTATCTGTTCACATAGCTTGGCGGTATCTCGGTATCTATTCTCTCACCGTTTGTATCGGAGATGAACGGCTCTATTCCTGTCTGCTTGTAAACCGCTCTTGCAAGCGCGTATGCCGCATTTACCATTGCCTGCTCCTTGTCAGGCTGGTTGGTGTATGGTTTTTCAAACAGCAGGATGTGCTCATTTTTTCCATTTCTCCTGGTCGGAAGCAAATGCACCTGCATGAATCCAAGTGTTTCGCCTTCCTGGTTAGAAAACTTTACCATAAATTGGTTAGAATCACCAAGCATGCTCATCAGGGATTGATTGAGTGACGCATTGCCTGTGCTG
>JAVYYS010000046.1:0-4965 GCA_038876335.1 Candidatus Micrarchaeaceae archaeon
AAAAGCCTTCATCCAGCCTGAATACATTTGCTTCTCTTCCCATCTTGCCCAGCGAGTGCATATCACTGTTTGAAAGCAGGGCGTACTTGTCAAGGCTTGAAACCCTCCAGTTCATCTTGGGGTCTGAACTTAGCCCAGTCTCTACCGCATGTATTTCCTTTTCCATATCCTCGTATACTTCTTTCAGCGAGTTGAACTCGGCGTTTTGCCCCAGAGCTCCAAAGAACGGAGTCCAAAGGTGGGCCGGAAATACAAAAGCCCTCGGATCTGCATCTATCGCTCTCTCTACTAATTCCGCAGAAGTGAGGGATAACGTTGGCCTGCCATCAGAAGCCAAAATCCCGCTTGCTTTTATACCTTCTATGAATGAATCAACTGCATCGAAGCTTGGCATTAAGAGGCAATGGTGCACCTTCTTGACTCTACCTCCATAAATATAAACCGTAGAAACCTCAGTGCTTAGAATAAAGCGTATTCCAGAGCTGCTTCCTCTCAGTTTGAATATCCCATTTTCTCCTTCAAGTTTTGTTTTGAGCTCTGCAAGCCAGGCTGGGTGTGTAAAGTCGCCTGTTCCTAGAAGCGTAATGCCTTTCTGCATCGCGGTCTTCTCCATCCCTTCTAAATCGATTGCGGGGCTGCATGCCCTTGAATATTTGGAATGTACGTGCAGATCAGCTATTACTCTCATACCATCATATTTCCAACTTGCGCTTATCTGTATGTGAAACTTCAGCGTGATTCTGATTCTCGGATCTCAATGCCGCAATTACAGTAAAAGTGATATTCTGAAATGTCTTCAGCTTAACTACTTCCTCCTCGCTGAACCACCCTATATCCGCGGCTTCCCTTTTGCTTACGCTCAGAGCGCCTCCAGTCGCTCGCGCAAGATATATACTGTCAAAATGTATGTGCATGCCTGCCGGATACGGCACCTCCTCATACACTATCGCAAATGGAAGCACCTCTGTGTGCGCCCCATCAACCTTGAACTCGACGTTCTGCCTGCCTATCAGCTCTACATCGATTCCCGTCTCTTCCTTCGTCTCTCTTATTGCTGCTTCATTCGTAAATTCGTTCGTGTCAACATGACCGCCGGGCGGCATCCATACTCCTAGCTTCCTGTGGTTCAGAAGGAGTACCTTTTCATCGCGTATCACAATCGCGCTCGCAGTAATGCACCTCTTCAAAATATTTGTTTTATCCATATACTCTACCAAATATAATTGGCAGTTGCGCATGCAAATATATGTCATGCGCTTTTTTCAACGCCGTTTTTTGGGCATAATTTATTCAATGGGCAAATGCTACATTTGGGTATCGCCCCACAAATCGCCTTTCCGTGCGCTTTGAGCATATATGCGAAGTTGTGCCAGTGCTCTCTATCAACGACCTTCTTAAGATCTGCCTCAATCTTGTCGGGGTTCTTGTTTAGGCTAAGCCCTATTCTATATGAAAGCTTTATCACCCACGTATCTACAGGTATGCCCTCCACGATGCCAAAAGCATTTATGAGTATTGTGTTTGCTGTCTTTTCACCCACCCCAGGCAATTTGATTAGGTCTGCCTTTCTGTTTGGCACCTTTCCTGAATACCTTTTCTCTATTTCCTTAAATGCTTTGATTATATTCGATACTTTCGCCTTTGCATAAGTTACACTTCCTACGTACTTTAGAAGCTCATCTGGCTTTGCATTTGCATAGTCAGACACGTTTTTAAAATGTTTAAATAAATCCGGCGTAAGTGCATTTACTACATTGTCTTTTGTCTGCGCCGAAAGTACCGCAGCTACAAAGAGCTCTATCGGATTTTTGAAATTCAGGTAGTACTTAGCATCTGCGTAGTTTTTTTCGATTACATCTACGGCCTTTTTCGCTTCTTCAATAGTTAAGAGCTTTGCTTCGGCCATATAATCTGATAACCTTGAGATTATTCAATATCTAAATTGCTTTCCATTGAAATTTATGTAGTATATACCCTATATACTCTATACTCTATTGTTTATACACTATTGTTTAACATCGAGAAGTGGTTGGGCGTGGTAAAGACAAGTATAGAAAATAAAAAAAAGCCGATAGGCAAAAGAGATAGAAAAGCATATGCAAATATGGTGCTCAAGCTGCTTAAAAAAAGATATTCCAACGAGCTGCACACCTCTCTCGGTTATTCAAGTGCCTGGGAATTGCTTGTTGCGACAATCTTGTCCGCGCAGTCTTCAGATGTACAGGTAAACAAAGTAACTCCGCCTCTTTTCAAAAAATACCCATCAATAAACGCTTTCGCCCACTTGCACCCAAGTGATCTTTACGCTTATGTAAAGACTCTTGGGCTGTACAGAAGTAAATCCCGGAACATAATTCTTTCAGCAAGGAGGATAATCCGCAGCTTTGGCGGTAAAGTGCCTTCATCCATCGAGGAGCTTACTTCGCTGCCTGGCGTTGGCAGAAAGACTGCCAATGTAGTGCTATCAAACATCTTCGGAAAAAATGAAGGAATAGCTATAGACACCCACTGCATAATTACGTCAAATAGGCTGGGTCTTGTAAATACTACAAAACCAGAAAAAATAGAGTCGGCTCTTATGGAGCTATTTCCAAATAATGAATGGGGGAATGTTTCACATGCTTTAATAGCTTTAGGGCGTGATGTTTGCCGTGCAAGGGCAAAGTACTGTGAAAAGTGCGTGCTGAGGAGGTTATGCCCATCAAGCACTTTTAATTTTGCGCGGAATAAATAGGTAAGCAAATGATTGCAACATTGTTCAGCGGCGGCAAAGATTCAACCCTAGCGCTGCATAAGGCTGCCGAAAGCGGATTGCAGACTGAGATACTTATAACTATGAAACCAGAAAATGAATACAGCTTCATGTTTCATAAGGTAAATATAGATCTTACAAGGCTGCAGGCGCAAGCTCTTGGCTTGAGGCAATCATTTGTTGAGACAAAAGGCGAAAAAGAACTAGAGCTTGAAGATTTAGAAAGGGCTCTGTTGGAAAATAAAATTACTACTTTAATAACGGGCGCTCTCGCTAGCGAATACCAGAAGAAGAGAATTGATGCTTTGTGCAATAAGCTAAATATATCGCATATTGCGCCACTATGGCACAAGGATCCTTTAGCTGAATTGGAAGAGATATCATCAAAATATTACGCAATCATAACGCAGGTTTCTGCTGAAGGTTTGGATGATACCTTTCTGGGCGAAAGAATAGGAAAAGAAGTGATCTCAAAGCTTAAGTTGCTTCATGCAACCTATGGTATACATATGGCGTTTGAGGGCGGAGAAGCAGAAAGTTTTGTGCTTGACGCACCCCTCTTTAAAAAAAAGATAAAAATCATAAAAGCGCATAAGGTTTGGGATGGAAAGACCGGACAATACATAATCGATGAAGCTTATCTAATTTCAAAATAATGTTTGGGCTTTTTCTCACCGAACTTCATTAACTTAACTGATCTTATGAAACAGCCTCCGCCATTTTCGCGACTGTGGGGCTTTTCGTCCTAACGGTATGCTCCAGGGTTAAAAGTAGGAAATGCCATACTAATAAGTATTTTTCATGGGATAAATAAATCAGGCTTTGATGCGATAAGATAAAGAAAGCGGTGGTTAAATGTTCCTCTCACTTAGGAGTAAATATGCCCAGAACCCGATAGAAGAAGAAGACGCCTTCGCTGAAAAGTTGGAACGCGAAGGAAAGAAGATAGTAAAGCTGAATAGGGGGGATCCACCTGTATATTTTCCTACTCCAGAATATACACTTAACGCGTTCATCGAGGCATTAAAAGCAGGTAGAACTACATACGCCAATGCGGAAGGCATACCAGAATTGAAAGAAGCAATCCGCCTGCGCTACAAGAGGCTCTCCAGGCTGGATGTCAAAGACGAGGATATTATCGTGACCCAAGGTGTATCAGAGGCGCTTAACTTCCTTAATAGTTCTTTAATAAATGACGGTGAGTTCGCTATAATTTTCAAGCCGTATTACCCTATCTATTTACCTTACCTTAATATTTATGGAGGGAAGGAGATACTTGAAAGATATGAAGAAAGCAAGGGGTGGGAAATAAACCCTGAAATGCTGGAAAAAGATTTAAAGAAATTGAAGAGAGAAGGCAAGTTGAACAAGGTTAAATACATCCTTATAACCAATCCCAACAACCCAACAGGCACAGTGCTAAGGAGATCGGTACTTGAAGAGATAGCCTCTCTTGCAAATGAATACGGTCTGCTGCTGGTAAGTGATGAGATATATGACGAAATAGTGTACAACGGCGCAGCATTCACAAGCGTGAGTGAAATTGCGAAAGGCATGCCTTTCGTAATACTTAATGGTGCATCAAAGGATTTTGACGCTACAGGATTTAGGCTCGGCTTTGCCATTATACCAGAAGACGATGCAAAATCCACTGCACTTAAGAGTAAGTTTGCAGATTTTGCGCGAGTACGCCTCTCTGCGAATGTCCCTGCGCAGTACGCCTTTGCCGAATCAATTTCTAATCTTGCTGAACACGAGAAGGCTGTTAAGAAGATGGTAAAGGAAATCGAGCTCAGGGTTAATTTTGCTGTAGATCTGCTGCGCGAAAATACGTACATTAGTATAATCAGGCCTAATGGTGCCTTCTATCTTTTTCCAAAGTTAGATCTAGAAAGCCTAAAGTTTAAGACAGATAAGGAATTCGCTTACAAGCTTCTAATTGAAGAAAACATACAGATTACCAGGGGGTCTGGCTTTGGTGCACCCTCCCACATACGCATAGTTGCGTTACCACCAAAAGACGTGCTTGAAGATGCGATAAGCAGAATCAATGAGTTTTGCAAAAAGCATGCAACCAGCAAGAAATAAAATTTAAGCCAGCCCTTATTTTTCTACAGCAAAACCCATGCATATGATACCGATTCCATAGGTTGTATAATTATGTAAAAGCTCTTGCCTGCATGAGGGTTAAAATTCAACACCGTAGAATAGAG
>JAVYYS010000047.1:0-4733 GCA_038876335.1 Candidatus Micrarchaeaceae archaeon
AAGGTCTTTACGGTACATTCTTCCCTGCAGACATGACTGCAATAATAGAAGATGCTGAAGCGGGCAGGGAGCTGTACGAGAAGTATTGGATAGGTCAATACGGCACCTATAAGGTGAGTGGCCGCGGAACGCTTAACAAAATCGATATCTTCGAGACCCTCTTCCTCATGGAAAGCGGCGTGCTTGAACTATCAAACTATTCAAAAGCAGAGGTTTACAGGCTTGCGGCAAGGTGGCGGCCAGACTTCTTCAAGCTTTACCAAATATATGCTGATTGGAGAAGCAAAGGCTATGTAATAAAAACAGGATTCAAGTTCGGCACGCATTACAGGATATACTTTCCAGGCGCGAGCCCGGTCAAGGCTGACAGCAGTTGGCAGCATTCAAAGCATGTAGTGCACGTATTCCCGCGTGATGTGAAGATGTTGATCTCGGAATGGGCGCGGGCGATACGCGTTGCGCACTCGGTCCGCAAGACCTTCATACTCGCGATACCGGGCAAAAGCAGGAAGAAGAAGCTCTCAATAGACTTCGTGCTCTTCCACAGGAAGGGGGGCAACATTGAAAAGCCCGGCGCCGACAGGCCAAAGTACGCGATGCTCTCGCTCAGCGAGAACGAGTATATAGGCGGGAGCGAGCTTTCAGCGATAATAAACGAGGCGAAGCAGTACAGACTGGAGCTCGTGATAGCGATAGCCGACAGGGAAACAGCCGTGACTTACTATAAGGCAAGGCGGATAGAGCTCCCGGGCAGCGCGTACGAATATTACGAAATAGACTGGATACAGCCGTAAGCCGAAAGCGACGATCATGGAAGAATGTGTTTTCTGCAATATAATAAACGGCTCCGAAAAAGCCGGCATAGTCTACGAGGACGAGCTGTGCATGGTAGTGCTTGACAAGTACCCTTTAACAAGGGGGCACATGCTTGTGCTGTCGCGGCAGCACTATAAAGACGTTCTGGCCGCACCCGCAGAGGTAATCTCTCACATGTACCTTAAGGCGGTCGAGTTCTCAAAGATTGCAATGGAGAGGCTAAAAGCCGATGGCATAAACATAGGCACGAACATCGGCGCCTCCGCAGGCCAGGTAATATGGCATGCACACATCCATATAATACCTAGGTATGCTGGAATGGAAAGAAGCTTCGATTTTGGGCGCAAACACGAAATCACAAATGCCGAAAGCGCTGAACTTGTAAAAATACTAAAGCTAAAAAGCAGCGTTCAATAATGTGAGTGCACTTCGCTTCCACATCTGCTGCATTTGTATACTACATAGCGGTTTGCGCTTGCAATTCTTACCGCAGCGTTCTTTCCCGGAATTAGGACGGCGTTGCACTTTTTACACAAATGGAACCGCGCGTTTATCCCTATCTTATAGTGTTCGCTTATCCGCCGCGCTAGCTTAACATAGTGCGTTGCGTATTCGGAGTAGGGGTCCGATTCCTTTGAGGCAAGCCCCAGCAGGATGTCTATCCTCTCCCCAGCGATCTCCCTTATTATTTTCTTGAAGTTATCTTTCAACTAGACTACCGCGACTACTTTACACCTATTCTCTCAAGCATTTTAGGCATAGCCTCCTCTATGTTCTCGTAGCCGCTTATAGTTATGATGTTATCGGATATGGCAAAACTCTCCTCGGCAGGCACTCCATGGAAGAGCACAACCGCCCTCCTGGTTTCTTCATCTCCAGGCTTGGCGATTTTTTTGCCCTTTATTATATTTGCGCGGGCCAGTATCCTCGTAGCATTTCCTATGGCGCAGATAAACTTTCTGCTGTTGTCGAATTGCACCAGCAGATCGAGGAGCGGCCTGAATTCGAACAGCCTGTACGAGTCAATTCCTTTGCCGTCGATTAGAACTATGCCATCATAGTCTGAAGGGTCTACTTTGTTGGTATTTACGTCGAGTGGATAGATTGCCCCATGGTAGCCTACGCAATCCTTCTTGCTGTAACTCGAAAGCCTGCTCTCAATCTTCCACCTATCAAGGAACATCTTCACCATCTCAACCGACTCATCCTTGAAATCCTTTGGGGCTACGAACACAAGAAACTTCATGCAACCACCATTCTGCATCTCTATATTCCATGGCCTTGCGCAAAAACCATAAGCAGATACGATGCGCAATCCAAATATTAGATACGCAGGCTATTCTAATAACTTTTTGTTTGTTTGCTTGCTTACGCAAGTCAACGATCAGCCCAAAACAACAAATAGAAAAGGGCGCCTTCTCATTTTGTTTGGCGCTGCCGCCGCAGCCTTTCTGATGCGCGCAGGGCGGCCTTTTTCAACATAGATCCTATATGCTCCGCACGCTTTTCATCAGCCAAAACACTTATCTCCACCCCGTACATGGTGCTCCCGACATACGCGATCTCTATTCCAATGCCCTTCAATAGGCCGCGGGTGCCGATGTTCCTGAAAAGCTCTTTCTTAAACGATTTTTCAAAGTCCGCAAAGCCTGTTGAGTTATCCAACTCTATGCTGAAGGCCACTACCCTGCCCTTTGCCCTCCTGTGGTTGTAGATAAGAGCAGAATTGAGTACGCCATTTGGTATAAAGACAGGAGTGCCATCCTCCTCTATTAGCTTTGTGTACATGAGCCCTATGCTTTCCACGACGCCCGTGGTTCCAACCTTTATGATTCCATGCGGATAGCTCGGCGGGAGCAAGCCATATTGCCATGTCGAAACTGTAATCCTGTCTCCAACGTTAAAGGGTTTTGCCGATATGATTGTAAAGCCGCCAAATACGTTGCTCAAAGTAGCCTGGGCCGCAAGGCCTACTACTATGCCAAGAAACCCTGCGCCGATTAGAAGTCCAGTGACATTTATATGCAATATGCTGAGGAGTATGATCACCAGCACTGCATATGCAAACAGCCTGAATAGCCCCCTTACAGCAGTTGTATCCCCCTCAATATGCCTGTATCTGCCGTACTCGATTATCGAACTGGATAACAGCTCTATGGTTATTATTCCCAATATTGCGGCCACGGCAAAATTTACATATTCTAACGACGGCAAGATTTCAGGGTGCGCAGTGTTTATGTAGAAGTAGAACAGTGCACCCGCAACGGCGCCTATCACCAAGACAGCAGCAGCTATAACAATGCGCTCTAAATGGCGTTCCAAAACCATCAACTCGAAGCCTTCAGATATGTTGCGATGTTTACTACATCAACTCAGCTTTCTATGTATGGCGCAAGGTAGTACAGGATGCTCGCATCTCCTATTTTATAGTCCACTTTCATAGGCTCGTCAGTCTTAAGGTGCATAGAAACTATCGAGTCGGCCGGCGCAGCGCTCACTATCTTTGTCAAGTAGTCTAAGTTGAAAGTGGCAGTAGATGCCTTTTGCGAATCTATTTTCTTGACCATCTCCCCACTGCCCTCATGCTCCTCCTCCAGGTCTCCGGCATCCCCTTTCGCTATTACAGAGAACGTATTCTTGTCTGCCTTGAAGCCTATGTAAGCGGACATGAGGTTTGCATGCTTCAGCATCTCCTTGAGCGCTTCGCTCTTCATGTCTACAGAAGATTCAAACTCTATCTTAGGCTCCTTTTCCGGCTCCTTCCTCACTTCTATCATCGGCAGCCTGTACCTTCTCCTGCTGCCCTGGCCTACGAACTCTAGCAGGAACTTGTTGTTCGAATCTTTCATTATAAGCTGCTCCCCTCCAACCGAGCTCGCGAGCACTTTGACAAGGGTGTCAAGGTTGAGCCCTATGCTCGTTTCCTTGTCCACGCTGTACTTTGAAAACGCCTTGTTTGGTATGAAAAACGACACCATGCTTATGCCAGAGGGGTCCATTGCCTTGAGCGACATGCCCTCTTTCGATATGTTGAACGCGCCCTCATCAATAAGGCTGCCTATTGCATCGACGCAGCTCTTCCAGTATCTCGCATCGTCTATTTTGACCTCGAACATAACCTCACCTCAGATACAATACGCTATAAAGAATTATAAAGATATTGTAGTTTGTTTAGTTTGCCGGAGTAGGATGCAGTTCATTGAAATGCCAGACCTCCGATTCTCCGATCATTACTTATTGATTTTGTCAACCCTGCTCATAACTGTTGTGCCAGCCACTATAAGCGCCATGCCAACCTCCTGCCTTTTTCAGCTGCTCATCATCCTGCCCTTCTTGCAAGAGGTGCATATGCCAAGCTTCTTGTCGAAATGGTCATCGCACACTACCCTTCCGCACATGCTACAGGTATTCCGCGCTGGTTTTCCGCATATGCTGCATAGCCCCGTCTTTTCCATCTATTCCACTTCCTTCCCTTCTATCCTATCCATCAGTTCATCGCCGAGCAGCTCCCTGGCCCTTTTGGCAGAGAGCACCTTCATGCCCTTTCTCTTCGCATAGGCGCACTGGTACCTTATATACTGCTCGTTTATCCGTGTGTCAGGATTTACCCTCTTGCACGCCTCTATGTAGGCCGAGATGCGCTTTACGGCTTCCTCTATCTCCATGCCCCTCACATTAACAAGATAAGGGGCAAGCACCAGATTCACTATCCTGTGCCTGCCGTCCAGAATTGGATACTCCAGAAGCCTTTCTACCCAATCAATTCCGCGCCCCCCGCCCGCCTGCTTTGCCTTGGTTCCCGCAATCCTAAGCCCGTTGGACTTGTAGAAAAGCGCAACCTCCTTCGGCAGCTCCTTCGAGCTTATCGGCAGGCCTTCAAGTATTTTCTTTTCGAACGCGCGTTCCAGTACTCCGGC
>JAVYYS010000048.1:0-4681 GCA_038876335.1 Candidatus Micrarchaeaceae archaeon
ATTGCCGAGGCGAAGGCGCTTGAGGGCTCAGGAACCATGGAAATATTTCAAAATACTACTCTAGCCTCATTTCCGAGTATAAGCAACAAAACTTCAGAAGCTGTATATTCAGCCAACTCCTTGCAGTTTGTGCCAGGCAATTATTATATAGTAATAGATAACACCAACGGTAGTGAATCAAGCTCCGAGAGATTTAATGCAACCATCTTGGTCCCTGAATCCAGTTATATCTCAGGCAAGATAAGCGGCAGCTCGGTTCTTACCAAACTAGCTATATCTGGGCTTGTGATAATAGTGTTATTTATACTCGCGCTTGTGCTAATAATCTATGGTCTTATCTCAAAGCCAAAGGTTGCCGCTACTGCGACAATAGGAACGGCAGATAATATTGATAGTAAGTATGTTGATGAATTGTACCGTGATGTTGGAAAGAAGAGCAAAAGAAAGAAGAGCGCAGGTTGATAGATCATAAAGAATTGATGGCGGTTAGATGGACAACGTAAAAGAACTCGTGGCTGGTGAGATAGCGCTCTCTGATAGCCCTGGCAGTGTAATGAAGAAATGGAGATCGTTATTCGGAATAACGCAGACTGAGCTTTCAAAGCACATAAAGATCTCAGCCTCTACGATAAGCGACTATGAGAGCAACAGAAGGCTCAGCCCGGGGGTTGGCGTGATAAAGAGGTTTGTTGATGCGTTATTTGTGATAGATGAGGAGCACGGAGGCACTGTTACAAAAAGCTTAGAAAAATTCTCGCAAGAGGGTCAGAAGGAGACCCCATTCTACAATGTTTATAATTTTACCACCCCGATAAGTGGCACCGACTTCAACAGGATAATAGAGGGCAAGATAGTCGTAAATCAGAGCTATCTCGATTCGATGCAGCTGTTCGGCTACACTGAGATAGACAGCCTGCGCGTGATCTTGGAACTCCAGCCAGCAGATTATCCAAAGCTGTTTGGCTCTACTACAGAACGCGCATTTCTTTTCAAGCAGGTAAGTACTGGCAGAAGTCCTATGGTGGTAATAAGGGTCGCCCCTATAAAGCCAAAGCTCGTGGTGCTCCATGATATAAGCAATGTAGACAAGCTAGCGATAAGGCTTGCTCAAGTAGAGAAAATCCCGCTCATTACAACAAAGCTTGACATCAAAGAGATCCGTGAGCGGCTGGCCAAAGTATAAACCGCGTGCGTCTGCTCTATCCCCACACATCCGCCTTTATCTTATCCTCTGCTATTCCTATTGCTGTGCAGATATCATGCATCGCTTTGGTAAAGTTCAGCGGCCCGCAGATGTACACCTTTCTTTCGATAAAATCTGGCGCATACTTCTTTACAGTGTCTATGCTAATGTGGCCCTTCTCCCCATTCCAGCCATCGCCTTCCTGCGGCCTTGTTACCGTTACAACCGTCTTGAGTTTTATGCTTTTTGCGAGATCCTCCAGCTCCTGCTTTCTTATTATCTCGTTCGGGAACCTAACGCTGTAAATGAGCACAACGTCGTTGTCTGAATGTATATCATTGATATAGCGCAGCATAGACATCATGGGCGCAAGTCCCGTGCCTCCGGCAATGAACAACACCTTCTTGTCCTCGTTAGGAACGAACCTAAACTGTCCATATGGCCCGGTCATGTAATATGTGTCTCCGATTTTTGCTGTGTCAAGGTGCGAGGTGAACCTCCCATGTATCATATGCACGAAAAACTCGAGCGTATCATTGTTGGGCGCGGAAGCAATTGAAAACGCCCTTGCTATCTTCTCTTTCGTTTCCGGATTGGAATATGTTATCATAACAAACATACCGGGGTCGAAACTGAGCTTTGTGCCGTCGCTCGCCTTGAACCTGAAAATGTCAACATCAGGCGTTTCATGTATTATCTCTGATATAACATATGGTTTCTGGTTTATTGCGGGTGGTGTGGGCGCCATTCACTCATCTATTCATCTGCAAGAGTTGTGAGTATGTGTGCAACTACAGCCGCATGTGCGCGGAACGTATACCATGTATTGGATGTGTGCAATGCAGATTGCCATATAGTAAAGGTATGTATTTACTCAAGGTTTTTATATGCTACCATTTTTGCCTTAGATACTATATACTTTACACTTCGCATTTGCACTTTGCATTTTGCGCTTCTGCCGTATCTGTGCTATATGCGTTTTAGAAAGAGAACTCCAACGCAGCAGGAAGCAGTGGGGATGCTTCGCTGCAGCGCAAGAAAAGCATCAAGACGAGAGTCCAAGCATAGAAAACAGTCTCTTAATAAGCCTCTTTCTGCGTGTTTGAACCTGATAAGCGTTTGCATTTTTATCTGCATGCGAGTCTTTTAGTTTTAGATCCCACACCTGGCCAGGAACTTTTTCTACTGCTACAATATCGCTGTCAAATCTTGCCATTTTATCACCTTTTCTTGAAGCTATAATAGCTGATTGCGTATCCGTACTTGCTGCGCATATTTTCTGCGATGCGGTTGCCGAGGTCAGATTCGTTGCTGCTGCTTTTCGCCTTGATGAGGAAACCGTAATCGCCTTCTGTAACGTAAACCTCCTCTATGCCGTCTATGCCGAGCAGCTTAGAAGAAAGCTCGTCCGCATTCATGTTGGGCAGAGGCTTCAGAAAGAAGAACTTGTGCATCCTGCCGTCCCTTTTGGCACCACGATGATGGTTTTTTTGTGTATTTTTATTCACCATCTTAACACCCAAATTTCAATATTAAAGAGGGTTATTCATTCATGTTTTAATTTTAGTCTTACAGCATCGGCAGCCTTAACACTAGGGTAGTTTATCATGATTTGTCATAACGGTTCAACATCGCTTTCTAGAGGGAAAAAAGCAAGGAACACCTTTATATCCCATATATCGTGCCCGTAAGAAACAGAAGTAGCAGAAGCGCGCTCGTTCCAGCTTAAAGCATCAGCCTCGCTTCTATCTGCAATTTTTGTTTTATTTTCTATCTCAGCATTGCTAGTACCCATACCCGCAATGAATAAGCGCATAGGATATATTCCTTTGCCGGTATTATGCTTTCTAGCCCGTCTACTCTCTTCCCCACGCATAGATCCACACCCAACCTTGAATACAGTTCCTCAGTTTAAATATAAATAGAATACTAAAGTATGCACTTACTTATTTAAGATATTCGAGGAAATAACTTAATTTTTTTCTAATATCTGCTTTAATGTAGTTATATATGTAATATCATAGCGAATATTTAAATACTTTATTGGCTTATTGTAATACCATGGAAGTTCCTGAGCAGGTAAAGAAGACATTTGAGAGGCTGAAGCTAGAATACCCATTCTACATCGTACTGGTAAAGACCAACGATAGGTTCTACGTATACAAATCGAGATCATTCCGAGACAAGGAGAGCAAAAAGGTACACGTAGAGAGGAAATACCTAGGCAGAATAATAGAGAAAGACGGTGCGTTCATAAAGAAAAAATCATATCCCACTATGGAAGCATTAAGCCAACCACAACGATTGCCATGGGAGGTTGACGAGATAGACGAGAAGATACTTATGCATCTCAGCATGAACTGCAGGATTCCGCTTAAGGTGATAGCAGAGAGGGTGGGATTAAGCGTATCTGCAATAGAGTATAGAAAAAGAAGGCTTGAAAAAAAATTGGGAATTAGATATTTTGCAAGTTTAAACTTCGTGAAACTTGGATTTTCAGAGTTCCTTGTTTTCGTAAAGTTCATAAATAGTAAGCCGAGCATAGAAGAAGTAGTGCAGGTATTGGAAAATGAGCCGCGGGTGCAATTAGTAATTACAGCGCAAGGCGAGTACGACCTATTAATCTACATACTGGCGGAAAATGAAAATATCCTCTCCGATACCATATACAAGATAAGAAATGACAAGAGGCTATCAGACTACGAATCTATTTGGAATGTAATTATCTCTAGAGAAAGTTATGGGTATGTGCCTTTGAGAGACAAATTCTTCGATCTTATGGAAGAGAAAGTATGGCACCGCAGCAAAGAAACACCAAGGCCCACCGGCGACAGCCTTACTCAAAGAGAGTATATCTTACTTAAGGAGCTTAATGCAAATGGCGACATACCATTCGCAGATATAGATAAGAAATATAATCTGGGCAATGGCTCAGCAGAATACACTTTTGAAAAGCTAAAAGAAAAGGGGTTTATTTCAAGAGAAACCCTTACGATGCGCACGTGCGGAGTGAAATATAATGCCGCCGTTATTGTAGAAAGGATCAATGAAGCCTTATTTCTAAAAGATAGAGAAAAATTCATAAGGTTCATAATCAAAGACCAAAAAGGAGCGATGAATAGGTTTTCGTATGTTGCAGATATCTCGGTCCCAGACGGCGAATTATTTATCCTACCTGTGCTGAAGGACGGGGAGCTTGAAGAAGAGACTGAGTGGTTAAGCAAACAGATAGGAGGAATAAAGGTAAAGGCGCTGATATTCACAGGGGTAATTGTAGGTGAACTGTGCTATAGGAAAATTGACAATAATCATTCTTCGCAGATGCGTACTTTAATTTCAGAGTACAAAGCAGAAGCGCCTAAATTAATCGATTATATGACAGAATAAAGAGAAAAAGAAAACAATAGCTAAATTATAGTATTAAGAAGGCAAAGTTGGTTTCTTCCAGATTTTACCTCCGGTTCCATCTCCTCCTCCTCCACTACCTCCGCCTCCTTG
>JAVYYS010000049.1:0-4593 GCA_038876335.1 Candidatus Micrarchaeaceae archaeon
GAGGGCTTTCTTCCGCCCCCGGCTTGGGCCCTTTTTCTCTTTCCTTTGAGTACTCTCACGCGGGCCATAAGCACGCCCTCCATCGCCTTGTAGCCCAAAGTCCTAGCCCTGGCAAGGTTTGTTGGCCTGCTTATGCGGGTAACAGTAGGCTCTGTGCCCCACTTTACTAGCCTGCTTTTATATAAATCGTTTCGCGCCTTATATTCTTCCCTGAAGGTCTGTGCTATTGCTTTATAAGAACCCATAATAACACCATTTTATTGGAATCTAGTAACTCGCTTTAGAAACCTGCATAAGAGGCCGTTGTTCAATGCGGCACTGGCTTTAATGCCATGTGCTGGAATGCGCCGCATCATAACATATTAACATACAGCAAGGTATAAATATTAGAAAAGCGATAAATATATATGATTGACTATAAGCAGGATGCACTCGCGGTAATTTTTATGGCGGCTAAAAGGTTTAGAAGTGGCAGGGGCAGGAAAGAGGCTGACGGGATCCAGAAGGCAAAGAAAATAAGCTATGCAAAAAGACATGCGAATAAGCGCCAAGCTGCCATTTCATCACACAAGACCCTAAAAGCTAGATCTGGATCAAAACCAGGGAGGGCGAATACAGTTGCGCCTAAGGGTGCGCACTTTGGCGCTATTAGAAGAAACAAGATGTCTGCAGAGGAGAAAAAAATAGCTAAGGAAGAACAGATTCTCAAAAATAAAAAGATGCAGGAAGAGCAATATAGGATTGACTCCAAGAAAGTTATCAAAGACTTAACAACCAATGAAGCGGTGATGGAATACCTTAGGAAGAACGTTAGCAAGAGGGCAGAGGAGGTTCTTAAGGCACTTACTACAACTAAGACGGATGAACAGATTGCCACGGAGCTCAACATAAAGATAAATGCTGTAAGGAGAGTGCTCAATATTCTGCATGGATACGGAGTGACAAACTATTCCACAGTAAAGAATTCGAAGGGCTGGCTTTCTTTTCTATGGTCGATAAACCTCAAGAAGATAGACGAATTCTACAATTATATAAGCAAGGAAGACAACGTTTCTTTGATAACCAACGATAGCGATGATTACTTTATTTGCGAAAAGTGCTACTCCGGCAACAAACTTATTTTTGATTTTGATTCTGCTTTTGAATCTAAATTCAAATGCGAGGCCTGCGGGGCTAACCTAAAAAGGTTAAGCAGAGCTGAAGCCAAGGAGCTAGAAAACATAAAAATATACGAAAAGTGACATTTACCTGCTTCGTAGCAGAATAGTAAGCGCTGTTAAACTGAGTACTGGAAATAAGTCGGCAGGCTTATGGTATCTTGCTCTTTTTGCAGTATGCGCATATGTGCATCGCCGAATTTAAGATAACGCAAGTGTTATATTTTATTATGGTCAAGATATGAAAATACGAGATGTAGAATAGCGAGGTAGGGTAGTCTGGAGTGCCCGCCGGGCTCATAACCCGGAGATCGGTGGTTCAAATCCATCCCTCGCTACACCCCTTACTTCCGGTAATATCTTGGGTTATGTCGTTTCCCGCTTTTTAATTATTAATTTTTAAATTTTATTAATAATATAATTAACAAGGAGAAGCGATTAGTGGAATTGTGGGGGGAATGGAACAAGATCTGCGTTATGAAAGTTTGTGGCAAGCCGCATACAAAGAAAAGAAATCAAACGAACTTCAAATCTTGCCTAAAACGTTTTATAGAGATATGTGGGACTATATAAAATCTCTGAAGGGAACATCAGAAGACCCAGAGATTACAAGTAATGCATCTAAGCTATTGGAAGAGCTTTTTGAGAGAAGAAAGCAGAAAATACTTATATACGTAGCATACAATAAACTTCTACCACAGCCAGTTATAGATTCAGAGCAAAAATTTTACGAATCTATTTTGGAAAAATACAAATCCGAAAAGCTGGAGCAAACGGTGGCGGCTTCAAAACTTATAGAAGAAAGGCTCAATGTTATAAAAGACATTCCAGAAATCTTGCTGCCTTCGGGAAAGAAAATTGGCCCGTTGAAGAAAGGCGAAAGCATATTCGCAGAAAACGAGGAGGATAAAGAGTTCCTGAAAACTGCCGAGATATGCTCGGCATAGCAGTCCTGGTTATTTGTATACTTTACAGCTCAATAGATCTACCAAAATCGCTAATCTACTACATCGGTCAAAACAAATAGAACAAACAAAGAAATAAAAACCAGTCTAATCTAAAATAACAGCAAAGCCGGATGATTTTATGAAAATGGTAAACGAAATAATGTCCTATTGCCCAAAATGTAATAAACATACGCTGCATACTGTGAAGCTTTACTCAAAAAGACCGGAGGTTACGTTTAATGTTGGAAAAAGGAGGGCAGAGAGGAAGAGGCGCGGATACGTAGGCAAGGTAAAAGGCGCCGCTAAAGTGATAAAAATAGGGAAAAGGCAGAAGGTTATACTAAAATGTAAGGATTGCGGATATAGTGTAGAGCGAGTGATTGGCGGTAGAACCAAAAAGAAGCTCGAAGTGAAGGCACGGTGAAACAATGGAAAAGGAGAAGCTCCCGCAGCTGCATGAAATAGTAATAGGCCAGATATCTAAAGTAACTCAGTTCGGTGCATATTGCCGCCTTCCAGAGTACTCCAATATTGAGGTATTCATTCCTTTAAGGGAAGTTTCGTTCGGTTGGATAAAAAATATACATGAGCATCTGCGGATAGGCCAAAATGTAGTATGCAAAATAATCTATTTCGATCGGGAGCGACATACGATAGACGCATCTATAAAGCAGGTGACTTCTAAAGAAGAAAAAGACAAGATCAACAGTTACAAGCTAGAAAAGCGGCTTTCTGCGATGTTCAGGCAACTGGCAAAGGCGATCAACCCCGGCAACGTCGACGCAATTTCTGCGCAGGCAATAGAGGAGTTTGGCACTTTCACAAATCTTGCAAAGGCGGTAATGGAGAAATCACCAGCGCTTGAAAAAACCCAACTCCCAAAGAAGCTGCTCTCAGGAATCGAAGAAAATATCAAAAGCATAATGAGAAAGCGGACGTTCCGGGTCTCTTATATAATAAAGTTTTTGAACTATAATACAAAGTCCGGCGCTACACAGAACAGAAATATATTTTCAGAGATCGAAAAAGCAGGCATTAAGCTTATTTATATAAGCGCGCCTACATATAAAGCCGTGGCCGAAGGAGACAGCTATCCTGCAGCAGAAGCAAAGATGAAGGCTGTCGAAGCAACAATAAAAAAGTTTAAGCCCAATGCAGCTTTTAGCATGGAGAAAGAGAAGTTAAAGAAGGAAAATGAAAGCGTTTTTGAATCTTACTTTAAATGAATCACATTTGGCAGATGGTAAAATGCAGGGAACGAAGATCGTAGAGCAAAAAAAGGTAAAGCCTTATAAACCTATTATGGTGGTCGGACTTCCAGGGGTGGGCTATGTAGGGCGGCTTGTAGCTCTTCATCTTATTAAGCAATTTAAGGCAGAGAAGTTTGCAGTACTTTATTCAGACCAGTTTCCATATGAGGTCATAATGACTAAGAAGGGCACAGTTAGGATAGCAAGCAACCGCTTTTACCTAATAAAAAGGAAGCGGCCGCAAAGTGACATAATAGTGCTTACAGGAGATGTACAAGCACTTACTTCTGAGGGGCAGTACCTAGTCAACACAAAAATACTTGACTATTTTAAAAGTTTGGGTGGAAGTTTCATATACACGTTAGGCGGCTACAGTTCAGGCAATGCAATAGTGGAGAAACCAAGGGTATTCGGAAACGCCACGAGCCTTAAAGTTGTTGATTCGTTTAAGAAGAGCGGAGTTATATTCGGCAAGACGCGCGGATCGATAGTCGGCTCAGCAGGGCTGATTGTGGCTTTTGCGAAAGCCGAGAAGCTGGACGGAATTTGCCTTATGGGGGAATCCTCGTTTCTGAATGTTGATGCAAATGCCGCAAAGTCTGTTTTGCTCGTCCTTTCAAAGAATCTTGGTTTGAAGATTGATACCGCTGGCCTTGACTCTATAATAAATAAAACCGCCCAAGCGTTAAAGTCCATCGAGGAGCAGGCCCAGGGAATTCCGCAGGCCAAGCCATTCGGCCCAGGGGAAGAGTTTGGGGGCAAGCCCTCTTACATACGCTAACCGCAGAAGCCGGAATGCATGATTTGAACCAGAATCCCAGAGCCAGTGCCGCGACTCTGGCGGCTACTACAAAATTGGGAAAAGCGGCTTTGGCCAAAATACTATCACGGCATTGTATATACCTTGTTGCTTAGAACGTAATCGTTACATAGCCTTCCTCTATGCTTTTTCTTATATATTCTCCTACTGGAATCAATTCAATGTCGCTCGAAAGTTTTGCATCTAGATTGTACTTTTTTGCGGAGTTCACGCAGGCCTTCGGCTTGACTGTCGCGAACGAATTGTATTCCTTTCGCAGCTGGTCGTTTGCGGCTAAAGTCTTTTCGCTTGGCCCCCAGAATATTACCCGTATTTCGTTCCCAGCTTGCGACTGGTTCTTAATAAAATTCAGGGGCATCCTTATCTTTTCTTCTTCCTCGCTCATTACTATTAGCAGTATTTTTACCATATTTACACAT
>JAVYYS010000050.1:0-4468 GCA_038876335.1 Candidatus Micrarchaeaceae archaeon
CTAGAGGAGGGTATGGTAGTCGCTCTGGAGCCGTTTGCGACAAATGGAAAGGGATATGTTGTAAACAGCGACGTATTCGAAATCTATGGTTACGTGTCAGATGCACTCACAAGGGACGCAAACGCAAGAAAAATGCTCGCCGAAGTAAAGGAGAAGTATCAGAGCGAGCCGTTTGCGGTTAGATGGCTTGCAAGTAGTTTCAATTCTGTATTTGCGCTGTACAGCGCGGCAAGGGAGCTGCTTAGGGTGGGGGCGGTAGAGGTATATCCAGCTCTCGTAGAATCAGGAAAAGGATTGGTAGCACAGACAGAGGTAGAGGTGCTTGTGGAAAAGGACAGCTGCAGAGTGCTGACAAAGTAGTTATTTGGCATAGCGCGGTGTACCAATAGACCTGCAAACTTTGGGGGCTGGTGGCCTCCGAACGGCAACGCGAACGACTACAGCGGCAACCACAACAGCCAAGCTACAAATGTGATTTATGTCACGAACTGGTATTCCACTTACACGCCGCCGTGATTTTTACGCGGTTCAGTCTCCGCACACGCTGTAGCCGCACTTCGGGCATGTAAAGCATCCGCCTCCAGATATCATTGGTGTGCCGCAATCTGGGCATTTCACTTCCTTCTCGGGTATTATTACGTAAGAGCTAGCACCGGACTTTATTTCGCTGATCGTCATTACCTTCTTCTCTTGCTTTTCGTCATGGTTCTGCTTGAGCCTCGCGATGTTGTTGGTGCTGCCAACTGTCTGCTGCCTTGAAATCGGCTGCAGCACCTGGACGCTCTTGCTTTGGTCTCTGTATATTGTTATGCCTTTGCACCCCAGATCGTACGCGAGCAGATAGGCGCTCTCTACGTCCTGCGGCGTGGCTGTGCTCGGCAGGTTTATGGTCTTCGAAACCGCATTGTCTACATATTTCTGGAATGCGGCCTGCATCTTTACATGCCATTCTGGAGACACATCAAAAGAGGTAACAAACAATCTTCTGACACTCTCGGGCACTTCCTCCACATCCTGTATTGTTGTCTTGCCGGCAAGCTTCTGCATAAGTTCTTCAGTGTAAAAGTTATGCTCTAAAGAAAGCCTTTCAAATTCGTTGTTGACTTCTATCAGGTTCGATCCCAGGCTCTCCTGGACATTGCGCATGTATACTACAGAGAATATGGGCTCGATACCCTGAGACGTGCCGCCGCTTATTATGCTTATAGTTCCAGTTGGCGCAATAGTAGTCACTGTTGAATTTCTCAGGGGCTTGTATCCAAGATTTCTCCATATGCTGTTTTTGAATTCTGGAAACTCACCCTTCTCCGCTGCAAGTTCTTCGCTTGCCTTCCTGCCGGTTTTGCTTATAAAAGACATTACTTCTTCTGCTAGAAGCAACGCCTCATTGCTGTCGTATCTTATGCCCAGCTTTATCAGCATGTCTGCCCAACCCATTACGCCCAAACCTATCCGCCTTATTGCCTTTGACACTTCCTCTATCTGCTTTAGAGGATAGTTGTTCGCATCTATTACATTATCTAGGAATCTTACACCAAGGTAAACTATGCGTTTCAACTCGTCCCAATCCACATCGAAATGATGGTCGGTTCTCTTTACCATCTTGGCAAGATTTATAGAGCCGAGATTGCAGGAGTCATAAGGATAAAGGGGCTGTTCTCCACAGGGATTTGTGGCCTCTATAGGCCCAAACTTTGGCACGGGGTTTGAAAAGGTTGAGTTCATCCTATCAAGGAACACGAGGCCTGGATCGCCGGTCTTCCATGCCATAGTGACTATAAGATTCCAAACTGCCCTAGCGTTAAGATACCTTACAACCTCCCCATTCCTTGGATTTATTAGCGCATAATCGGTGTTCTGCTTTACTGCTTTCATGAAAGTGTCTGTTATCCCAACAGAAATATTGAAATTCCTCAGCACGCCCTCATCTTCCTTAACTACAATAAAGTCCAAAATATCAGGGTGGTCTATGCGCAGTATACCCATGTTAGCCCCGCGCCTTTTTCCGCCTTGCTTTATCTGTTCCGTAGCCGCATCAAACACTTTCATAAAAGATACTGGGCCCGAAGCTACTCCGCCTGTGCTTTTTACAATGTCGCTGTGAGGCCTAAGCCTTGAAAATGCAAACCCAGTGCCACCTCCAGATTGGTGTATCATCGCTGCGTACTTCACCGCGTCGAAGATCTCTATTATTGAATCCCCAACAGGCAGAACGAAGCAAGCACTTAACTGCCCTAACGCTGTGCCTGCATTCATAAGGGTTGGAGAATTCGGCATAAACTTAAATGAAGTCATTGCCTCATAGAACTCTTGCTCAATTTTTGCTACCTCCGCATCGCTTTTTCCATACTCCTTTTCCACGCTTGCTATAGCGTGTGATACACGCATGAAAAGCTGCCTGGGGCTTTCTATTATCTTACCCTCTGGGTTCTTCAGCAGATATCTTGCAGCCAAGACCGTTATAGAATTTAGTGGTAGCTTGAGATTATCCTCTTGTATTCCAAGCCTCGCTTTGGCTGACCGTATCTCTGCTCTATTATGCCTGAATAGTATGTATGACTTGGCTACCGCTTTGTCCTTCTCCATCAATATGCTTTCCACTATATCCTGTATTTCCTCTACTGTAATCTCGTCTTTGTTTGTTTCTTCTATCTTATGTACGACATCGTCAGCAAATGCATTGGCTTCTTTTAGATTATACGCATCTTCAGCTTCAGAATGCACATCAGAAAGAGCCTTGAATATCGCATTAACGATCTTTTCTCTATCAAACCCCACCCTCTCATTATTCCTCTTTATAACGAATCTTGCCATCTGGTCACCACTCCACACTTAGCGCGAGCCGATTGGAATTTGAAAGATAAGATATTTTAAATCAATTGCAGGGGCTAAAGAATTGGAGTAAAATATTTTATCATATATGCTAATAAATTATGCAATTACCCCAAAATAAAAAGGTTATGTATGCTATAGAGAGAGCTATACAGCACCCTGCAATTCAAATGATTGAACAATCAGAATTTTATTATAGGAGAGTTCCATGTAAATCAAGAATGTATTCTTCCATAATTTTTTTTGTTGTATAATATGTTTCGTCGCCTATCTTCATCTCTATTACCTTATCTCCTGGGCCTAGAATAACATTGAAATTTTCTTTGGTAGAAAGTGGAAATAGACTATCTGCCATTATTTTCAGGCCGTTTTTTATTTCTTCTTTGTGCTTTTCTGGGTCCTCTACTTTTTCTACTTGTAGCGTTATAATTTCTTTGGTCTGGGTATTCTGAACCGGTTCGTAGGACCTTTCTTCCCTCAGAATCTCTTCATATCCTTTTGGTGTGGTTTTATTTTCATTATTCTTAACATAAGTAGCATTTTTATACATAGCAACAACCCAGAACAATGGGTTTCTTGCTAACTATTTAAACTTAATGGAGGTATTCGTATATAAGCAAATATTATAGGTACATTGCTGCAACCAATTACTCTGCTTAAGAACTAGAGTTTTATTTCATTTCCAAATGCGAGTAGCACTGCTGCTGCAGAAGCGGCTAGAGCTGCGGCGAACGAATATGAGTAGATAGGCCCTATTATGTATAGGAAACCCATCAATAGATTTGCGAAAAAGAGCCCTAAACTTCTCGAAGCTGTGAGCGCGCCCATGCGGGAACCAGAACCCCTCTTACTACTTATAGTCGAAATAATCGTGGGCTCCAGAGTTTCTATGGTGCCAGCGGCCATGCCAATTAACAACATACCTAAGTATGAAACAATAACACCGAAGTTAAAAGCGTAAGACAACCCAAGAACTAAAGAACCGAATGCAGCAAGGAGGTATCCAAGGAATGCAAGACCGTGCACTACTTTTCTTACTCTTGCCCCAATGATGTAACCGAATACTGCTGAAACTAGGAGAAACACTGCGTATGAAGCAACTCCAGCTAAATTTCCAGATTTCTGAGCGATAGTGAGCACTGGAAAGCTCATGCTGTAGAAACTAAGGCCGTATAATCCAGTGGCTATTATGACAGCGCGGTAGGAACTCCGAGCTGCGGTTTCTTTCGCAGCTTCTATCTTGCGTCTTGCTGCAACAACAGCCTTCTTTACCTTATTTACCCCATTATACTTGACAAACGCCAAGCAGAGTGAAGACAATAGTATGGGCAAAGCAGTGTAGATAAACACACTGCTTATCTTTACACCAAGGCTTATCGCAATCGAAAGGTAGGTTATAGAAACAATGCCCCCACCTATATCCAAAGCATTGAGAAACCCAAACACCCTGCCTTTAAACTGTTTTGGAGTTATATCCCCTATCATCGCTCGCCGCGCCGGAGTCCTGAAGTTCCTGGCCCACCATCCTCCTGAAAACAAAGCGGTGGCTTCAACGGCAGAGTAAGAGAAACCTGTGAATGAAAGTATAGGTATAAACAGGTTGCCTAACAGCGCAATTTTCTTTTTGCCATACCTG
>JAVYYS010000051.1:0-4444 GCA_038876335.1 Candidatus Micrarchaeaceae archaeon
GAACAGGGTCATAAGGGTCTCATTCGCTAGGTTCTGCGAGACAGGAGAAGGATATGACATGTTTGCGCCTTCGGCGAGCAGGGTAGACTGCACGGCGAGCGGTATGTTGTACACCGATAGTTGCATCGTTGTATTGCCTCTCGTTACATACCCTCCCACAGTAGGCTTTCCTGCAATTGAGGCGTAGTAGGATTCCATGCCCACGTAAAGCTCAGGGGTGGAGCTTGTCTGCACCGGTAGGGCGGGCAGCTGCAGGATTGAAAAGTTGCCAGATACATTCCTTAGCTCAGAGTACAGCTTGGGCACGGATATGTGCGTTGAAGTATAGCTCACCAAAAGCGGGCTGGTCTGGAAGGCGTTGCTCTCCACAAGCATGAGCAGCAGGATTATTCCGACTACCAATAGCTGCGATGAGCGCGCGCTATGAGAGCGGGCAGCTGTGCTCTCATCTGCCTTGACAAAGCGCTTCAGCAGCTCCGCTGTGCCCATCGCCGCGAGCAGCGAAGTCGCAATCGACACGATCAGATCAAACCTGTTCGGTTCCCTGACTATATTGAGCAATGGTATACTGTGGTATGCAAGGAAGAGCTCAGGGATTCGGGTCAAAGAGCCGTTTACCTGCAGGTACGGTCCGAGCGAGAGCCAGCCGAATATTATTGCCAGCGCAATCCATAGCGCTGTCTTTTTCCTCATCTTGTATACTGCATAGCCCGCAAGCGCGAGCACCGTGTATCCTATATATGAGACCCTTGCCGCTATGTCGGGAGCGTAAATCTTGAAATAGGAGAGCGAGAGAGAGTTGAATATCCCGTTGTAGAAGCTAGGCAGGAAGAAGGAGAGCAGGTCGTTGCTCCACACCTCGTTGTTCTGCACCGCATTGAGGTAACTTGTTTCACTTGCTGAAGAGGGGCTTAGCAAAGAGTGGAAAATCGGAAGGAAACCCCATATCCCTGTCACAAGCATTACCACAGCTGCAATCGCAATGCCGAGCCAGAACCTTGCGCTGAGTATGCGGCGCCTGTACTCCTTTGCGGCAAGATAGAAAAGAAGCACCACGATGAGCATGTCGAAAGTTATTACAAGCATCTCTGGAGTGCTCATGAATGAGACAAGCATGAGCGAAATGCCAAGCCCCGCAGAGGCGTAAAGCCAGCGGCGGCCTCTCTCCTCATTGATGAGCATTATGAAGAAGAGCAGAGCAAGCGGAACCCACTCAAGGTTGGAGAGATCGAGCTCGCCGAAGGCGCTTGCGATGTGGAACGCGCTGAAGGTGAATGCAAAGCCAGCCACGAAGGCTGCATATTTGTTCTTGAGCAAGTAGTCTGCAAGCAGGAACATAGTGAGGCCGCACAGAATGTAAGAGAGGAAGAACAGCACGTTGAACGCGAAGACTGTGCTTACGGCTTGGAATGGGATTGAGATTATTGCAGCGATTGGGGACATTGTTTGGTATACTAGGTTTGCCCCGATAGGCCAATAAAGCAGGTTCGTGAAGAATATATTTTGAGAATGGAAGAGCGCGTATTTTACCCACCAGAGGTTCCACAAGTTCTGGTAGACGTCGCCGCCTACGCCGTTCGCAACTGTTGAAGGGTGTGCCGTTATTGATGGGAACATTAGCAAAGCAACAAAGAGGTAGATAACAGAAGCATAAATGTATGGCGCATATCGATGATAGCGGTGATGCGCCTGCTGTTTTGCTTCGCTGCCTGCGCGCCTACTACCAGTTGTAACTTCGGCTTCGGCCATTTGGATCATCAGAACTGAAACTGAATATTTTTGAATGCGAAGGTTTTTAAGCTTTTGAGCATTGGAAACCGCCTGGATTCGGCGCAAAAATGCGCAGCATAGACATCACTGGAAGATTGCGCGTTTCAGTATTTCATCCCCCATTATTCTGCCCGCGCTCGCCTCAGGAAAGATAACCCTGTACGCTCCCGCCTTGCTTATCTTCGGAAGGTCTTCGATGTTCTTTGCCCTTGCTATGATGCGGACCTTCTTGCTCACGGACTTCGCAGTGACGGCGATGAGCGTGTTCAGGGTATCGTCATTGCTGCACGCAATGATATAGCTGGCCCTCTCCGCCCCTGCTATGCGCATCACATCCGCAGAGCTCACCGAGCCTAGGAGCGCCGTAATGCCGCTTTCCCTTAGCTTGTCCACCTCTTTTTTGCTGTCAGATATGACAATGAAGTCCAGCCCCGCTCCAGCAAGCTCCTTTATCAGGAAATCTGAGAAGCTGTTATACGGAGCAACTATGATATGGCCGCTCATCCTCCTGATTCTAGAAATTGTAAGTCTGCTCTCTATATCAACGCGCTTGACCAAACTGTAGAACCAACTTGCAAGGAAAAATGCAAGCAGCACGAATACTATAGAATCAATGAAGTCCGCAGAGACCAAGTATGCGTTGTTAACCGAGGAGAGGTGGAGCACAGAATACGCTATGCCGAGCACATTCAGCAAATTCCATATCAGCGCAAGAGCGAAGGCCATCCCAGAAATAAGCGTGAGCATGAGCGAAGCTGCGAAAAGCAGAAGCGCAATTATTACGATGACCAAGTTTCTATCTCTAAGCAAAGGCAATTAAGCACCTATTCTTTTCTTCAGCGCGACAGTCCCAGTGCCCGAAAGGTAGTTGCCTATCTCAACCCCTGCAAGTATTTCTGGCACGACGCACAGCGCCGCGCCGGCTTTATGCATCTTCGTAACTGTGCTCTCCTGTGAGGCTTTTGATATTATCCTGAGCCCTTTGTTGAGGTAGTGGGCGGTGACTACGCCAAACAGATTCCTGTAATCATCTTTAGAAGCGAAGATTGCCGCGCTTGCGTGCTCCACCATCGCCTCCCTCAGCACAGCATCACGGGTGAAATCGCCGTTTATGAACTTGTACCCTAGCTCCTGCAGCGCCTCAAGCTTCTTTTCGTCGTCCTCTATTACAATAAATTCCTTGCCCAGCTTTTTGAGCGACCTGCACACTTCTTCTGCTACGTCATAGTAGCCTGCAACTATAACATGGGATCGCAATCGCTTAGCCTTTAATAGGACCAGCTTGGACCTTAGATCTATGTTCGTTATCAGTTGCACAAATATCCCGATTATGAAGCCTATTACCACTATCCTTACTATACCGTCGACAATCACAAGCATGGTAAGCAGGTCGAAATTTCTGCTGAATTGCGGCACGAGGCCCGCAATGCTGACAAATGGATCTACTCCATTCGCATTCAAGAACACGTATGCGATCGTGTATAGCGCCTCATACGGGCTTCTGAAAAGGCCATAGACAAGATTGAAGGTGATCAGTATAGGAATAAGCGATAGGAGCACTAGGATGAACAGGAGAAACCAGCTGAAACGCACCTCTTCACTGCTCCCCTCTGCCAATTAGAGCACCATATAAATTTCAATCCTTTATCGATGAATTTTCAAGATGCAGCTTGTTTATTTCTTCAATATTTCATCAAGTATCTCTTTGCTTGCGCTCTTCTGCGGAAGGACCACGTAATCGGCCCCCGCCTCGATGAGTTTTTCCTTCACAAATTGGTCACTTGCGCGCGTTGCGATGAACGCCTTCTGGTTGAGGTCCCTTGCGGTAAGCACCGCAAATAGGTCCTTTGCGTCGTTGTCCATAGCCACTGCCACGGCTTTTGCGGTTTCTATGCTTGCCTCTTTAAGCGCCCTTGAGGTGGTTGCGTCCCCGTTTACAACATTGTAGCCGAGCTCTTTGATCTTCTCAACTTTCTGTGCATCGTTTTCTATGATCACAAACTTCACTCCCTTGTTCAGCAGCGACTCAACAACCTTCTCTCCTACTATACCATACCCGCACACAATTGCATGATCACTGATTTGAAGCTTCATATCAACACCATTGCATCACGGGCGCGTGCGCTCTCTGCAAAATGTTTATAGCTCCAGCCAGATTCGAGCTGGCGTTTGCAGGTCCAGAGCCTGCCGTCCTTGACCACTAGACGATGGAGCTGTAGCAAACAACTTACTCATGCAATTTCTCCGGTGTAATTTCCGCGTGACATCCTCTCCCAACTGAAGGTTGGGAGCTTCCAGGATGGGTTCTGCGAACACTGGCTTCTCCTTCTTTATCTGCATAAGCCAGACATTCATTCTGTATTCAGTGAGCGTCCTCCCTGTTTCTTTGTAATACGCTTTCGATTTTTCAAGAAGAAGATTGTAAAGATTTTTTGCTAGGAACATCTGCCTGTCTAATTTCGCCTTTTGCTCCCTTGAAGGATATGCACGGTATTTATATGCAGTTTTCATGACGATCATGGTTATGGTCTTATGCATCTCAAAATTTATATGCATTCTGCTGTTCGCTCTCATCCCCTATCTGGAGGATAGAGATTTTCCAGCTCGCTTTTATAATTATCCAGCATAATAATTTCAGCATAATAATTTCAGCATAACAATTTTTATATCCTAG
>JAVYYS010000052.1:0-4380 GCA_038876335.1 Candidatus Micrarchaeaceae archaeon
TTGCAAGAGGTGCAATAAACTATGATAAGCAGCTTTATCTGAAGCTGAACGAGTTTGCTGAAAAATATGGAAAGTCTCCATCCCAAATTGCACTCAATTATGTGATAAGCCATAAAGGCGTTATAGCAATACCAAAAGCGTCATCAAAAGAGCATATGGACCAAAATGCTGGAGCTGTGGGTTGGCGCCTCTCCAAGCAAGACATTGCCATTCTTTCAAACTCAAAGGGCTTGCGCTCTAGGCCTCTTGCGGGAAAGGCGCTAAGCTATATATTGAAGCGGACTTCATCCTGGTCACGTCTAATGGCGCTGCACGAGAAAAACAGGCACGTAGCAAAAAAGGAATGAGGCAAACAGGGTAAAAAGGAAATAAAAAGCGTAGAAAATAAAATGAATGGCAGGAATGTAATAGGATTATAAGTTGGGCGCGCTTCTCTTTGGCAGTCCCTGCTTTGGTATTTTAAGTTCTGGAAATACCTTTAATATTGTTTCAGGACTCGCGAACGCCTCTAAGCCAAGGTTGTCCAGCACCCTCCCAAAGAGGCAAGCCTTTGCAATTGGCAAGGTGTCAGGGTTTTTGCACGCTCCGGCCAGTGCCTCCTTAACATCTTTGCTATCAAGTTTAGGCAGAAGCTGGGCGAGGGAGTTATACCCTTTCCGCATGCCTTTCGTCAGCTCCCTTGCTAGGTTCTCTACAGCACCAAAGTCTATCCCAAGAAAATTGTAGAGTTTTGGCTCTATGGTGTTCTTTACTGAGGACAAATAAAGTGAAACTTCCTCTGGTTTTGTACCATCCCGTATGCCAATTCTCTTTATTGCGATCCAATCTTTGTACCGCGCCATGAAATCTATATACTCCTTCGGCTCCTCCATGCGTTATACACTCTGGATTAAGTAATAGCCTGCAGCCTTCTCTCTCGCTACTCTTTTTATTACACCCTTTTGGGCCAACGTGACCAACTTGTTGGTAATAAGCCCTTTGGGCCTGTTGCACTTTTTGGCTATATCATCTGCTGTCTTTATGCTCGTTTCTTTTGTTGCGCCAATCTCCTGCATAGCTTTTACTATCAGCTGTTCGACTGGATCTAGATCTACCATTCTTTCACCAATTAAAAGGTTACGCATTATATATTTTTATCCTTTCACTTCTTCGCTTTCAGCTCCTTCTTCTTGGGCCTTAGGAATCTGTATCCGCACTTCCTGCACTTTTCGCTGCCTGCCTTATTGCGAGCCTTGCATTTTTTGCAAATCCATATTTTGGAAAGCTCGGCATCTGCGATGGGCAATTTTCCCATTTTTAAGCACCACTACACCTTCTAACTTCAATAGGATGAAGCAATCTATCTTTGTGATAAAGGTTAATAAATATTGCTGTGTTGGTGCTGTGTTGGAGATTCATATATCACTACCGCTTTCTGTCAAATCCGCTATGCCTCATCTACCTTCAGAACATTGAAATCGCGCAGGTTTATTCCATGCAAAGCGTACAGCCTGTCCCAGCCAATATTTCCCACTTCTTTTCCTTTTATCCCAAGCGTTTCTATGACCTGCCTTATCTTTTCTTCACTTTTGGCTTCGACCTCTACAACGGGCTTTAGTTTGGGCCACTCGTCGATTGTTATCTCCGCACCTTCAAAGATGTAAGAGCTTCTGAAGTTTTCCTGGTAGTGCCCCTCTCCCAGCACTTTCCTGAAGATTTCTACTGCAGAATCGAAATTTTTTACTTCTGTTTCTAGCTCTTCTGTATTCGACAGACCCTCTCCTATGCGGCGCTTGTAAGTAATCGACGCCGAGTCTCCATTCGTTCTTATCCTTAAATACCTGTCCTCCCCCTCCCCGCTCTGTAAGTAGTATATCCATCTTCTCAATAGCTTTCTGCCTTTGAATTCTGCTCCATGGCTTTCAAGGCTGCTCTTCAAGGCTTCTATATCAACCTCTTCTATTTTGGTTTCTATCTCCAACAAGCAAACCACCCTACACCATATATAATCCTTTTTGTTAGCTCTGTATAAACTCTTATGCATATAAATGCTGTCATGTAAGTATAAAAACTCAGCGCCTATACTTGTAAAATGTAAACCTATTTAGTTGCAACTTTGCAGTAAATATGGGTTTGCTTTTGCAAATAAAACCTGTGCATTCATATGGAAGATGATTACGAAGATCCCTCTTTCAGGGAGCTGGGGGCAAAGACCGCCCGCCGCGGCACTGTATTTCTGGCTGGAAAGCTGGCATCCGCGCTGATTTCACTCGCCATTCTTGTTTATCTGACCCGTGCGCTAAAGCCTATCGACTACGGGCTTTATACGATAGTCATGGCATATTCACTTGTATTGGGCATGGGCGGCAACTTCGGCATGGGCACAGCCTTCAGGAAGATTCTACCCGAGCATGCAAGCAATCCTGATTTAGCAAGGAAGGTCATATCCAATGGTTTCTTCCTGTCGGTGAGCGTGGCGCTTGCTATAGCCATAGCAGGCATTGCCGCTTCGCCCTACATAGCCCTGCACGTATACGGCAATACCTTAATAACCCTGCCGCTGATGATTGCAGCAGGCAGCGTAGTGCTTTCGGTGATATTCAACGCCGCAGTGGCTGCGCTTGTGGGAATGCACCGCGTAGTAAAATCTACAATCGCAAATATCGTCTATGCAGTTTCGCAGCTTGTGCTTGTGGTGCTCCTTGTTTCGCTGGGCTACGGCATACTCGGAGCAATGGTAGCATATGCACTCTCGGTAGTCCTGGGTTCAGCGGTCGCGCTGGCTTATATGGCTGCGCAGCTTGGCGTGCGCATCGCCCGCATAGAGAAGAAAGTGCTAGGGGAGATAACGAAGTTTTCTGCACCGATAGTGGTCTCTAATGTAGCGATGTTCGGCATGATGAATTTTGCTCCGCTGCTGCTCGGCTTATATGCAAGCGCGTATGTTGTGGGAAACTATGGGGTAGCGTTCAGGGGCTCCCGCTTCATAGACCTTCTTATTACCTCAATAACGTTTGTGCTTCTGCCCGCATTCTCGTCAATGCTTTCAAGCAAGGAGCTGCGCGAGAAAGCGGAGCGCGCCATAAACAGCAGCATCTTCTACACCTTCCTGCTTCTTTTGCCAATAGTGGCGTACATAGTTGGCGGGGCGCGCCCTGTGGTATCGCTGCTGTTTTCAAAGTCATACACGCTTGCGCCAATATATGTTTCAATAGCGCTTGTCGGCATAGTGCTGGAGGTTATATGGAGCATATCCGGGACGCTCGTGATAGGCCATGGTAACACAAGGCGCTTCATGCAGTACCAGCTTGCGATAGTCTCGATGGAGCTTGTCGCGCTGCTCATTTTTGTTCCCTTCTACAAGGCATATGGCGCCCTACTCGCCATATTCATTATAACGCCGATATTCGCCGGCATGCTCTATATGAGGTTGCTCCGCAAGGAATTCGGCATAAGGATAAGCCTCTCTAAGCCTGCAAGGATAGCAATCTCGGCCGCGATCATCGCTGTGATGCTTGCTGTGATAACGTTTGCAATGCATCAAAGCAAGTACGCATTGGTGGTAAACCTAGTTGTGCTCGCAATAGTATATCCTCCTCTGCTCGCCCTGTTTAAGGCGGTCGAAGGAAGCAACGTAAAGTTTATAGAGGACACATTGAAAGGCATGGGAAGGCCAGGGAGATGGACCATTGCGTATCTAAATTACGCAAAGACTTTCATGAGGCGAGCCGAAGACCCGATGCAGCGCAGCGTCAGAGAATAGATAACTATAAATACCTGAAAAGGCAGATAAATAACGTGCGCATTCAAAAACGCACGCTAAGATGATTACCATGGATAAAAAGGCAGAGTTAACCGGCACGGAGCGCGCTGCCACAAAAGCAGCTAAGGCTGAAGATCTAGGATGGTTTTACAAAATTATAGAAGATGCAAACAAGAAAGGGCTTGCATATATCTGGATTAAGAGCATAGAAGGAAAACTGAAATCACTATTGCGTGAGAAGGACAAGTAAATAAGTCAGGTACGAATGTGCCTTCTGCACAAAAACAAAAAAGTTAATATCTTTTCCTTGCGAGTATAATGCGGCGCCCTGGTAGCTCAGTGGTAGAGCGCCTGTCTTGTAAACTTCTTGGAAAGAAGTTTAATCAAGAAACAAGAAAACAGGAGGTCGAGGGTCCAATCCCCTCCCAGGGCTATCATATCAGAATCGAACGAAGAAGGTTTGTCGCAAGATTATTAAGTTTTTGCACACATGGGTATTCTATGATCTTCATGCTAACCAGCCGAGGCAGACATAGACAAGAGAAAGAATTTCGTAAGAGTAGCCTAGAAGAACAATTTTATGAGAGTGGGCGGCAGGTCAAAAATGTATTAGATTTATCGAGGATCGACGAGCCTCT
>JAVYYS010000053.1:0-4210 GCA_038876335.1 Candidatus Micrarchaeaceae archaeon
AGCGCTCTCCAATATAGAGATCATGAAAAAGGAGATGAAAAGGCTTGGGGCAAGCTTCGACGAGCGCTATGAGTACAAAACGCTGGAGGGCTCATACAGGGCTAAGGTACAGCTTTCGCTTCTGGAGATGTACAGAAAAGGTTTTGTCTATAGAGCTATGCATCCGGTGGAGTGGTGCCCGCGCTGTGAGAGCAGCATCGCAAGGGAGGAGACAATAGAAAATGAAGAGAAAGCAACGCTAAACTATATAGACTTCGACCTTGCAAGTGGGAGAGGCAAGCTCACAATCGCGACTACAAGGCCCGAATTATTGCATGCATGCGTCGCCATAGCAGTCAATCCTGCGGACAAAAAGCACAAAAAATTCATCGGAAAGGAGGCTGTAGTGCCGATATTCGGGAACAAAGTAAAGATAATAGGTGACGAAAGCATAAAGATGGATTTCGGCACCGGAGCAGAGATGGTGTGCACTTTTGGTGACAAGAACGACGTAATCATGTACTATAAGCACAATCTGAGACTCGTCGACGCAATGGACTCCAAAGGCGTGATGAAGAATGCTGGAGAGCTTACAGGCCTTACCGCAGCCGAGGCGCGCGGCAAAGTGCTTGAAATGCTCAAAAAGGAAGGCAGGCTAGGAAAGCAGGAACAGATAAGCCATTCCTACAAGGTGCATGACAGGTGCAAGAGCAGGATAGAGCTGAGGTCAGAGATGCAGTGGTTCCTCAAGACGAAGGAGTATGCCGGCAAAATAAAAGAGATGGCGCATGAGATGCGCTGGACGCCGGATACCCTAAGGCAGAGGCTCGATGACTGGGTAGATTACATAGAGTGGGACTGGAACATATCGAGGAACAGAGTATTTGGAACACCAATACCGTTCTGGTACTGTGAGGATTGCGGCGAGATAATCCCGCCAGACGAATCAAAGCTTCCAGTAAATCCAGCGCTGGATAAGGCCCCTGTTGACAAATGCCCAAAGTGCGGCGGCAGGATAGTCGGAGAGACAGATACCTGCGACGTGTGGGTAGACTCCTCAATAACGCCGCTTGTAATCTCCGGCTGGCCGGACAAAAGCTCCATAGGCAGGTTGCCAGTCTCCGTAAGGATACAGGGCGAGGATATAATTAGGACGTGGCTGTTTTACACTACCTACAGAGTTTGGGCGCTGGTTGGGAACAAGCCGTTCGAAAACCTGATTGCCACAGGCATGATACTAGGAACAGACGGAAAGGAGATGCACAAGAGCGAAGGCAATGGGGTAGGAGTAGATGAATTGCTTGAGAAGTATCCACTTGACGCAGTGCGGTTGTGGGTTGCGCTTAGCGGAAACGTGGGAAAGGACAAGCAGTTTTCGTATAAGGAAGTAGATTACGCCAAGAATTTCCTGAATAAGCTCTACAACACAGCTATATTTGTGAAAGGCGCAGTAGACCGCATTTCCCTGCCGAAAGAGGAGCCGAAAGAGCACATGGGTGTATTCGACATATGGATCTTGCACAGGCTCAACAGCGTAATAAAAGGGGTGGAAGTGGCGTATGATTCATTCAACCTTTATGAGGCGATGAGCAGGCTTATAAATTTTTACTGGCATGAGTTCGCCGACTATTACATAGAGGATGTAAAGTATAGGATTTACTCTGAAGACAAGAGGCTATCAGGCAGCGCAAAAGCAGCAGCATATACACTCAACAAAGTGCTTATGGATTCGATTACGCTGTTTGCCCCTGTAATGCCTTATATAGCAGAAGAGATAAACTCGTGGTTTGGCAGGGGCAGCGTGTTTGAGGGCCCGCTGCCCAAACCATTCGAAAAGCCAGAAACACGGGATTACGTAATTAACGGCTTGCTCTTCGAAGAAGGGTTTGTTGAGGTGGACTACGAAAATATGGGCGCTTTCATAAACAGCATAATCGCAGAGGTAAGGAAGAAAAAGTCAGAGGCACACATGGCGCTCAACGTTCCAATACCAATAATCAATATAAATGTTCCTGTAGCATATTATAAAGCTGTCAATGCGACTAAGGAGGAGATAAAGGAGATATGCAAAGCGCAGGAGGTAAAAATAGAAAAGAGTGACAATTTCTCCGTGTCAATATCGTTAAAAAGCTAAGGATGGGACTGGCGCAGAGATCCGGAAGCGCATTTACATATTTATTTGTTGTGGAAAAATAATCAACATTAATTCGCATTAACCTTGGTAAGCAAATGGCAAAGATGCATACGAAAAGGCATGGCAAAGCGAAGTCGAGGAAGCCAGCGGCTGAAAGCCTTGGGGATATAGCGCTTCAGGAAGCCGAGAGGCAGAGAATAGAGCAGATAATAGAGGGATATGCAAAGCAGGGTATGAGCCCTGCGATGATAGGGGAGAAGCTCAAGAAAGAGCATGGTGTAAAATACATAAAGGCAATGATGGGGAAGAGGCTCGTCCAGATCCTGAAGGAGAAGAAGCTTACTGGAGAACTCCCGCAAGACCTCATGGACCTGATGAAGCGCGCTGTCATACTGCACAAGCACCTTGAAAGGAACAAGCACGACGCATATAGCAGAACCAGGCTTCAGCGGGTAGAGTCAAAGATACTCAGGCTTAGCAATTATTACAGACGCGAAAAAGTGCTTCCGGCAGGCTGGAAATATGATCCGCTGCAAGCTGAGCTCATCATAAAGAGCAAGGCGTGAACATGGCGACACAAAAAGGAGTTGAGAAATGGAAGGCGAAGAGGTGGTTCACGGTCTACGCACCCGCAGTCTTCGGTAAGAAGGCTGTTGGGGAGATACCCTCAAACGATGAGAAGAGCGTGATCGGCAGGAACGTCAAGGTTACGCTCAGCAACCTTACAGGCAATCCGGAGCACTCTTTTACCAACGTCATACTTAAAGTGGTAGAGGAGAAGGGCAACGCCGCAACTACGCAGCTTGAGCGCATTGAGCTGCCGTACAGCTATACCAAGTCTATAGCTAAGAAGTTTAGGGGCGTCTTCGATGCGATAGTCCCTGTGAAGGCTTCAGATGGCACTAAATTCGTTGTAAAGCTGCTCGCAATAACTACAAGGAAGTGCACGCACGCAAAGATAAAGGCGATGAGGGGAAAACTCGGTAGTTTTACGGAGAGGTACTTCTCTGCAAATACAGCAGATGAAGGCATAAAGGCGATAATAGAAAAAAGATACCAGCAGAGCGCAGCTGCGGAGCTAGATAACATCGCCCAGCTGAGCAACCTTGAAGTGAAGAAGCTTGAGGTTTACTATAATGCATAACATAATGCATAATGCATAAAGCGCTGCGCGTTGACTGCAAAGTGCTATTGCATTGCACGCCGCGCATATATACGGTGCTTTTTTGTTCCACACGGGCCTTAGAAGCCATTATGCAAAGGAGCTGTCGGCTGCGATGGATGGCAAGGAAGTTGTGCTCTGTGGATGGGTACATGAGGTAAGGAATGTAGGCAAGATTATATTTCTAATTTTGAGGGACAGCACGGGCATGGTACAGGTAGTCGGTAAGGAGGGGGCCACGCCCGCTGAGGTAATGAAGGGGATGAACCTCCAGAAAGAAAGCGTTGTTGCAATAACCGGAAAAGTAAAGGCGAACGCGGAGGCGAAGATGGGCTTTGAGGTTTTGCCAAGCAGGATAGAAAACCTGAATCCGCTCGCCGAAACGATGCCATTTGACGTAGCGGGAATGGCGCAGCCGGACCTGGATGTAAGGCTGGATTACAGGTATGTGGATCTGCGTAAAAGCACAACGGCCGCGATATTTAAGGTACAGTCTACTATATTAAATTCGTTCAGAAGCTTCTTCGAGAAGAGGGGATTCCAGGAGGTGCGCACACCGAGCATAGTAGGAGAAGCGACGGAGGGCGGCGCTGAGTTGTTTGGCATAGAATATTTCGACAGAAAGGCTTATCTCGCGCAATCCCCGCAGCTCTACAAACAGCTTGCAATCATAGGGGGCATAGACAAGGTATTCATGATAGTTCCTGTATTCAGGGCTGAGAAATTCAACACAATATACCACCTCAACGAATCTACGCAGATGGATATAGAGATTGGATTTGCAGGATACAGCGACGCTATAAAGCTCCTGAAAGGGGTTGCAATCCACATGGTAAAAAGCGTAGAAGCGAAAAACAGTGAAGAGCTGGAAAAACTTCAGGTAGAAATTGGGGCAAAGAAGGTCAGGGAGGTTACCTACTCACAGGCTATAAAAA
>JAVYYS010000054.1:0-4082 GCA_038876335.1 Candidatus Micrarchaeaceae archaeon
ATTAGGTACTCCATCGCGCTCTGCGCCCTCGCAGAGAATTTTTGCAAGCGCTCTAAAGAATAATATGTCGACTTTGGAAGAGCTATGCCTTTTCGCGCAACTTTAGTTGTATGTACGTGTGAATGTGTGTATGTATGTGTGCTTATTTTGCTTTCAATACTCCTGAAATTTCTTGGAACACCTTTTGCCACAGTACTATCCATAGCACCACGCTTATATCGCATAAAACATATAAAAAACTTCCTTTTCAAATGTGATGGACGTAGCGTTCGCCAAATATTATACAGAGCTTATTTTTTAATGCTGAAGTCCATTACCCTCTCCTCCTCTTTTGCCGAGTAAGGCCTCACAACCCTGCTAAAAATGAGCTTTGGTTCTGCGCCCGATTTCTTTATCTGTTCTACAATCTTTTCTTCTAACTCCTTCGCGCCTCCTATGCTGCAGAACGCGTAAACGTGGATTACCGCTACATCTTTTGCCATCGCCACTGCCTCATTTATGAACCCCAGCGAATCCTTGGGCAGCGGCATCACCACCCTGTCCGCATACTCCAAATATCTTTTGAATTCCTTCCTTACATCTCCTTGAACGGCTTTGGCGTTCTTAAGTCCATTGAGCTCTATATTCTTTTTCATGTAAGTACATGCATGCTTGTTTTTCTCTATGCCTACTACCATGCTGCTTTTGTGCGCTTTCGCTATCTCTACCACAAACGGCCCAACTCCTGCGAACATTACAACTACTTTTTCACCTTCCTTAACAAGCGCCGTTATCCTTGACCTCTCATATGATAGCCTGTTTGAGAAGAATGTGCGCCTGACATCGAAAACCATCCTGCAGCCGTTTTCCGAGTAGTTTGCAATGAAGCCCTTTTTGCCTGCTATGTGCCTGACGCTCCTTATTCTGTACTCTCCAGAAACAGGCCCAGCCTTTTCAAGCACGGTCTCTATGTTCCTGTTTGCTTTTAAGATTGCATTTGCTATTGCACCTCTCTTCTTCTCTAAGTCCTTCGGGATCTCCACAAGCGCAATGTTGCCCAGCAAGTCGTATCCCTTAACAAGTTTGGCAAGCTCTTCCCCATTCAAGCTCTTTTTTAGCAGATCGTAGTATCCTATGCTTCGCAGTTTCTTCTTGCCTTTTGCCTTAACGACCTCGGCTCCCGCGCCTTTAAGAAGCTTTTTAATTCTTTCACTTTCAATACCTATAACAGGAAATAGTACATAGCTTGGGCTATGCTTGACATATCTCTGCCCGTCAATGACGTTGTTGCGCATCAGCAGCTTTCTTACCTTTTCTGCAGCTTCTTTGCGCACCCTGACGAAATCGCCTTTGCGGTCTGGCATACGCATCAGCATGTTTATTTATTTTTTGCCTTGAAACCATATAAAATATTCTCATATAAAAATGCTTAGGTGCTTTGGTGTACTTCGTAGCAAAAGTTACTGCCGGCCAGGAACGCGTGATAGCGAACATGCTGCAGAACAAAGCGAGTAGGTTCGGCAGCTCCATCTATTCAATAATAGTCGTAGAAGGCATGCGCGGCTACATAATCATAGAGGCGGAGGATGAAGTTGCATGCAGGAACTTCATAACGAAAGAGAAGAACATACACGGCATATTGCCGAAGCCGCTTGCACAGGAAGAGGTAGACAAGCTCATCACCGTAAAGACCCTTGCGCCAGAAATCGCGAAAGACGACATAATAGAGTTCATAGCTGGGCCCTTCAAAGGCTACAAGGCGAAAGTGATCAAGGTTGACGATGTGAAAGGCGACGTTACTGTGGAGCTCATGGATGTGGTGGTGCCTATTCCAATTACGACTAAGCTCAATACTGCAAGGGTTGTTGACAAGGCCAAAGCGCAGTAGAAGTAAAGAAGGTGAAAACATGGGAGAGATTCTGGTTTCAGGTTTGGTTGAAGGGGGGAAGGCAACAAGCGGCCCGCCGTTCGGCCCGGCTCTCGGACCGCTTGGGGTAAACATAAGCGAGATAGTCGGCGAGATAAACAGGCAGACTGCCGCTTTCGCAGGTGTAAAGATTCCAGTGAAGGTATTTGTTGACTCTGCAACTAAGCACTACAGGGTAGAAATAGGTTCGCCGACTACAAGCGCGCTAATACTAAAGGAGCTAGGAGTGTCTAGTGGGGCGAAAACAAAGGACGAGGTAATAGGCAATCTCACCATGGAGCAGATAAAGAAGATTGCATCGCTAAAAGAGTCAAAGCTCTATGGCGCTAGCCTTAAAGAGCGCGTTAAGCAGGTGCTTGGCACTTGCAAAAGCATGGGCGTTACATGCGAAGGCCAGAATCCAAAAGAAGTGATAAAGAAGCTCGACAGCGGCGAGCTGGCAGTCTGATTTTGAATAAAGCCGGCGCAGCGCAAGCCTATTCCAATCCTATGCTGCTCTACCATGCGCTTAGAAAAAGGTTCGGATTCTTGGATTGGTGGCCTGGAGATACAAAATTTGAGATACTTGTAGGAGCGATACTCACGCAGCAGACTTCGTGGAAAAACGTAGAGAAAGCAATAGCGAATTTGAAGTCTGCCCATGTGCTAAACCTAAAAAGCATGGCAAAAATTAAGCGCGTCAAGCTGGAGCGATTGATAAGGCAGAGCGGATTTTACAGGCAAAAGGCGCAGAGGCTGCACGGCGTTTGCTCCTATATCCTGAATAACTACGGCAGCCTGCAGCGCATGTTCAAACAGGAGGCAAAAAGCCTTAGGAAGGAACTGCTGGAACTGAATGGCATAGGGAGAGAGACTGCCGATTCTATCATACTATACGCCGCTGAAAAGCCAATTTTTGTGATAGACGCCTATACAAGACGCGCCATGGCGCGCCTTAGCGGCGGAGCGCTGGATGAGAACGAAGATTACGATGCGCTGCGCAAGTATTTCGAATCAAGGATAAGAAAGGATGTCGAGCTCTACAAGGATTTCCACGCGCAGTTCGTAGAGCTTGGAAAGAATTACTGCAAGACAAAACCGTTGTGCCCAGGCTGCCCGCTTAATGATATATGCATATATTATAAGAAAGAGAAATCGCAAAAAGCGGAAGCCGGTTGACTACAGCGGTTGCAGAAGATGAAGTTATATATACTTTCTTTGCTTCATAACTCAGAATCCGCGTTAAAAAACAAATGGCGGGGTAGCTCAGCCTGGTGGAGCGCTAGACTCATATCAAAGAATTATGAGTGATGAGCCTTTTGGCTATGACGAGAAATCTAGAGGCCGTGGGTTCAAACCCCACCCCCGCCATTCCTTTTCTGCCATTGCTCCCACCGGGATTTGAACCCGGCTTTCAGGCTCCGGAAGCCCGCGTTCTATCCAAGCTATACTATGGGAGCAGCTTGTCACCTAAGCAAAATTCTTGGAGACTGCTCTATTCCTTTGGCGCAATCAATCCAGCATGCTATGAATGCGCTTGCATCCAACCGCAAATCATGAACCGGTACGCTCGCTCTTGCAGAGCTGAGCTTGCTCTTCAAAGTGTGGCAGGCAATAGCCCCCTTTTTGTTTTAGGCAGCATTCGTCTAAGCGGCTTAAAGCCTTGCGTACAGCATGCGCATCGGCACGTTTCATCCGCACCGGCGCGCTCGTCTTGTCATCGCTCAATGCGCCGCAGCGGTCTCGTTTCTGCTCCGAATACGCCCTTGAGGCGTGCATGCAACTGCGTACGAGGGGAGCTTCCTCCTTTCGGTAAGCTGCCCGCCTGCCACGGTTCATAAATGCACGGCAAGCTATTTATTCGTTGCCCGCGCGGAAAATGCTCAGGCCCGCGCGCTTTACCGAAAGTATTTTTTTTAACCTGGCGAGCGAGCGGGAAGTACCCTTGACTTGGCGAGGGGATGAAAGCGCGCAAAGGCTTATAGAAATAACCTGCGAGAAATACATAAGGACTTGTGTAAAATAGGTTGGCATATGCTCAATGCAGAAAAGACAGAAAGAACAGAAGAATACGAGAAAAAGGCAAGGCAACAAGGGCAAAGCGGAGAGGTCAGGCTGCAAAAGTATATGAAATAAAATTCGATAAAAGCAAAATCTCAAAACAAAGATCTGATGCACTTCAAAGGCTCTTCCTTGA
>JAVYYS010000055.1:0-4008 GCA_038876335.1 Candidatus Micrarchaeaceae archaeon
GAAGAGGGCAGTGCATCCCCCCGCACAGGGGACGCAGTCTGTTCAAGCAATTTCTATGGGTTTCCAGATATTTCTACAGCGCACAGCTATTCTGCTGGTGAGAAGAATGTATTTATGCTGGGAAACGTCTTGGGATACGATACAAAGAGGGTAGACGCATACGAAGAGACTATAATGGAAGAGATGGGCATAACTCTCGATTTGTTCAAGGTGAGAAAATTGCCGGGCTTAGGAAGCAAGGGAACTCTCCGGCCGCTTTTCGCTCCATATCTAGGCTTCTCATCCACAGCCATGGGCGGCAGCGCAACAATTAGGTTCTCGCTGCCTGCAGGATCATATGCAACGGTGCTGCTTAACGAATTCCTGGAGATCCGTGAGCCAGAGGCCGCGCCTCCGCAGCGCACTTGAGATTAGAACATCGCGTGCTTGCCCTCTATTATCTCGTTGGTTATATAGCCTATGTTCTCCAGGTAATCCTCCGCAATCTCCTGCACCCTCTTTTTTGTAATGTCAAATTTCTTTTCATCTTCTACTATCATGCCTATGTTGAGGTGCTTTGGATCATTGATTGGCCTGCCTATCTGCGAGACTATTGATACTGTGCACTCCTTTATGTTTGGGTAAAGATTCACTGCGTTTGAAGCTATTTCGCCCGCGAGCACATTGTAGATCTTGCCGACATGGTTGAGCGGGTTCTTCCCCGCAGCAGCTTCAAGGCTCATGCTTCTGAACGGGGTTATAAGCCCATTTACCCTGTTGCCCCTCCCGACCTGGCCGTCGTCTCCACTCTCGCAACTAAGGCCTGATTTTGTAATGTACACTTCATCGTTCTCTTCTGCGTCTCCGTAGTTCACGAAAACTTCTATCTCCTTTTCGGTAAGCTTTTTCGCCTTCTCAATTACGTCGTGCGCCACGCGATCTTTTGCGCGCTTGTACTCTTCTGCACTTCTTATAAATCTCGCAACGAACGCTATCGCAATCGTGAGTGAGATCTTATCCTTCACTCTGACGCCCATCACCTTTACATCCTCGCCTACTGCGGGCATCTTTTCCTTGTACTCTTTGCTGTTTAGGAGCTTCTCAGTCTCTAGAGTGAGCCTTTCCGTTTCTGAAAGTGGCGCAAAGCCCACCCCAAATGAAGTATCATTGGCGAGCGGCACGTCCTTTCTCCTCCCAAATATTCCATTGAGGTCAGCGGAACCCTTAAGCACCTTCGAGTATATCCTGACCTCTTTTTCCAAGTCGAGAAATCGGGTGTGCTCCCTGAGGTAGTCGCCTGCCGCTTTGATTACTATGTCGTCTACAGGAATCTTTATCCCTTTAAACTCCTTTGTAGCCCTGCCCGCTATTATAACCTCTATCGGGCTTGTTATCTCTCCTGATCCATATTTCGCGGTTGACGTTCCGCCCACTATCAGCCCCTTGTCTATGTTGTGGTGCAATACAAGCCCTGTTTTGTCTATGTAATATTTTGAAAGCTCCACCGCCGCCTTTTCTACTATGCCATCTATAAGGCTGTCGGGGTGCCCTATGCCCTTCCTCTCCACGTATTCCACGTCCTGCTCCTCAATCGGCTTATGGTCGATTCTGCTTATCGATATGTTTGCCATTGAACCATCCGAAGCTGTAATCTTTGAAAGAGGGAGGTCTGGAAAGTATATAAGCAGAGCAGCGCACCTTTTTTACAGAAATAAAAGTTGTGCGAATTCGCTTCCCGTCTAATCTGAAGTAGGCGCATGCCTGTATGCCTGCCTTATAAGGGGCCTTCTATCTTGATTATCTCCTCAAGCAGTTCGGCTTCTTCCTCGCTCAACATATTCGCGAGCTCGCCTTTGAGTAAGGTGTAGTCTGCACGGCTTATCCTTGTGTAAAGCACCTGCCCAGAATCTATCTGCCTCCCGAAGGTCGGTTCATCCATCGAGATTGCCACCATCTCCCCGCGTTTTGCGGACTGCAGTGGTTTGCCCTCGTTTTGAACACCCTTTATCTTGCCGATTACCGCGCCATCGGCGTTTATCATTGTGCAGTTTGGCCTTATGCTGCCGGCGAGCACCTTAACTCCAAAGATCGCAGGGTGCGAAACCCTGAAGCACGAATTGGGCAGCACTTCTATCTTTCCGGGCAGAGCAACTCTATCCTCTATGCTTTTCAGCCTTTCCTTTCTCCTCTCATCCAAAAACAGTTTGTAGTCGTCAATCAGCTTGTAGATTATGTTCCCCTTTATTATCTTGACCCCGCTGTCAACTGCGAGCTCCTCGGCGTCAGGGTCAACCTTTACATTGAATGCGAGAATTGCAGGGCCGTCTGTGTCTACCGCATTCATCGCAAACGCATTCGCAACATCGTTCTTCGTCACATTCCCTATACCTTTCCTGCTTATTCCTAGCATCTCTTCATGCATGAGCTTAGATATCGCCTCAATGCTGCCTATAGAGTCGGCTTTGAGCAGCGCGCCCTTTTTGTCAACTTCGAAGATACTGCTTATGTCTCCCTTTATCTCTTCTGCATACCCTTCGCCTGTCACCTGCACCACAGGCGAACCAGGCATTGCCTCTTCGAGGCCGTTGGCGCTGATCCTTATGCCTGCTGCGGCGCTTACCTCCTGCACATTTACAAACCTGCTTTTCGCATCGCGTATCTCGGAAAGCGGCGCAGGCTTGAGTATTGCCTTGATCTTCGCTGTAGCAATTCCGCCAGGCACTGCGAACGCGATAGTGTCGTTTACCCGAAGCGTGCCGTCGTATATTATCACGTCTATCACGCTGCCAAGGCCTATTACCTCTTTCCTCTCGAGTATGCTACCTTTCCCCGGCCCGTGCACCTCTATTGTAAGCCTTGCCTCAAGGAACCTCTGCGAGAGCCCAGCCACGAGCATGAGCAGCTCAGCTACCCCCTCGCCCGTTTTTGCGCTTACTGGGACGATTGCTATCTCCTTCTGGAAGTTCTTTACCCCGCTGAAGATGTTGCTCGAGAAGCCGAGCTCGCTGAGCCTGCCCGAGGTTTCGAATATCCTGTTCATGAGCTCCTCTTCAACTCCGCCGCTCTGCTTCTTTATCGCTTCCGAAAACGACATGCTGCCGGTGCTTATCCAGCCGTTTATCAGGTCTATTTTGTTTGCCGCTATTATGAAAGGTGTCTTGTAGCTCTTGAGTATCTCTATTGCCTCTACGGTCTGCGGCTCGAAGCCTTTTGACACGTCGACTACTACTATCGCCATGTCCGAGATGCTCCCGCCGCGCCTCCGCAGGCTCGTGAACGCCTCGTGGCCAGGAGTGTCGATGAAAAGAAGCCCGGGTATTGTCAGCTTGATGCCCATCTGTTCGATGAGTTTTCCGCCTATCTCTTTTACTACGCCGATCGGCACTTCACTCGCGCCTATGTGCTGCGTTATGCCTCCGGCCTCTTTCGCTGCCACGGCAGTTTTCCTAATCCTGTCGAGCAGCGTAGTTTTGCCATGGTCCACGTGGCCCATTACGCTTATTATCGGTTGCCTTATCAAACTAATCCACCGCTGCGAATGTGCATGATGCGCATGCGGAATTCTTTTTAAGCGCCTTGCACTTCGATTCCCCATGTTGCGCCTGGCTTCATCATTTTAGATTTATACTCCTTAGATTTGTACTCCATACTAATGTACTCAATACTAAAATAATACTCCATCTAAATTAATATCTAAATTAACTAAATTAATTTAATATCTAAATTAATACTCCATACCTAATATAAGATAGGAAACATGTGCTTCTCCCAACCGCAAACAACGCGCAAACCCGAACCCAAACACAAAGCAAACTGCTTCAGCAAACCGCTGTTCATAACGCATTCTGTTGCATGAACTAACTCAATCGTTATTCTATCACAAAACAAATCAATAAATACTTTTTTTATGCTTATAAAAAGCGTATTTAATGGCCGGGCAAAAGCGCAGGCGGGCGGAGCGCGCAGGAGCTAGAGCAAGCTCAAGCAGAGCCCCGCGAGGCGCAAAGCCGAAAATCAGTGAAAGTGAGA
>JAVYYS010000056.1:0-3894 GCA_038876335.1 Candidatus Micrarchaeaceae archaeon
CAAGAGGATTATCAGAGGTATGCTCCCATACAGAAAGCCGCATGGAAAAAGTGCATATAGAAATCTGCGCGTGTTCATGGGAGTGCCAGAGGCACTAAAGGATGCAAAGCGCACAGAGATAGAGTCAAAGAACCCAAAGGAGATGTATGTAAGCCATATTACTCTAAAGGAACTCTCAAAAAGCTTAGGATATGAAACAAAGGTATAGTTCATGCCCGAACAGACTACCGCAAACAATAGTGCAGAACAAAGCCAAGACGCTGCAGCAGGCGCTGCCGGAAGCGCTTCGGCGCAACAAGGAAGCGAAGTGGCGGCTGCAGCCAAAGATGCACAGGCAACTGCCGCGCCGAAGCAGAGAAAGCCGCAGGCTGCAAGGAGAAAAAGCGCAAAGAAGGAGAGGTTAGTCTTCGTTTCGGGCAAAAGGAAGGAAGCAAGGGCGAGGGCTGCAGTAAAGAAGGGCACAGGCAGGATAACGATAAACAGCGTTGACATAAACCTGTTCGAACCCAAGGAGCTCAGGAGACTGATGATGGAACCGCTCAGCGTTTCAAACATAGCAAAAGAGATCTCAAGGAGCATAGACATAAATGTAAATGTTAGTGGCGGTGGCAGAAGCGCCCAGGCGCAGGCGGTAAGATGCGCAATAGCGAGGGGCATTGTGGGCTACTCTGAAAGTGATACTATAAAGAAGGAGTATATCAGGTACGACAGGTCGCTGCTTGTCGAGGATCCGAGGAGGGTTGAGCCGAAGAAGTTTAAGGGCCCGAAGGCAAGGGCAAGATTCCAGACTTCATACAGATAAGCGCAGCTTTGCTTCAATACGAAAAGATTTGGACGATGATACTATGATGATGCCTGTTAGGTGCTTTACGTGCGGGGCTGTAGTCGCAGACAAGTGGGAAGAGTACGACAAGAGAGTAAACAAGAACAAGGAAGAGCCGGGAAAGGTGCTCGATGACCTAGGAGTAAAAAGGTACTGCTGCAGGCGCATGTTCCTCAGCAACGTAGAGGTAATAGACGAGTTCGTAGAGCTTGGCAGGAAGTGATGTGCAGCAGGATAAGTGCGATGCGCGTGCAATATAAAATGGCTGGTAGCTTTTAGGTATGGGGCCGTCTGCTAGCTTGGTAGGCTACTAGCTTGGGGTGCTAGCGACCCGAGAACCGCGGGAATTCAAAAGCGCTTTGAAAATCTCGGCGGCCCCAAAAAGTGGTAAAATGGCTGAAGAAGCAAAAGAAGAGACGATCATGAACAAGGAGGATTATCTTAAGGTAGGAATAAATATCGCTACTAGGACTAAGAGCCCGGGCATGAAGAAGTTCATATACCGAACACGCGACGATGGCCTTTACCTTTTGGATCTCGACACAATAGACAGCAGGCTCGGCGCTGCTGCAAGGATGATTGCAAGCTATGAGCCCAAGGACATTGTTGTAACTGCATCTAGGCTTTATGCAATAACGCCCGCAGAAAAGTTCTCAGAGATAATAGGCGCGAAGTTTTTGGCTGGCAGGGTTGCACCAGGAATTTTCACCAACCCGCACAAGAACGGCTTCATGGAGCCAAAGCTCATTTTAATAAGCGACACCAGGAACGAAAAGCAGGCGGTGAGGGAGGCGAGCATGATAAACATACCGATAATAGCGCTATGCGACACAGACAACTTCACAAAGTTTGTAGACTTGATAGTGCCTGCCAACAACAGAGGAAGGAGATCGCTCGCATTCATATATTATACGTTGGCGAGGGAGGTGCTCAAGGCGAGGGGTGAACTCAAAAGCAATGAAGAGTTCAAATACACAGTTGATGATTTCGGCGCAAAAATTGAAGGAAAGGAACAGAGCAAGTAAGCATCATGGCAGAAGTAGAATCCTGTTTTGCGCGCCTTTTCTTTTTCTATACGGGCACATAAACTAATGCCGCAGCGGCATACGCAAGGAGCGCTAGCGCCATTGCTCCAAGGCTCACATTCCTTGACAGCCTAAAGAATTTTACACTGCTTGCTTTAAAGTACAATATTGATACGTAAAGCAGAAGGGCATCGACAACAAGGATAGGGAGCAGGTAGATAAGGTTGTAAGCAAAAGGCCTCAAGTAGAAGAACATGAATATGCTAAGCGCTACCGCTATGGCGTATAGCAATAAAGAGAGTGCGGAAGCAGAAGTTCTTCCAATGTACGCAAGCAGGTTTTTGGAATGGCGTGCAGCCGAATCGCCTTTGTAGTCGCGCACCATGCCGTGTATCTCCCTCGCAAGCCCGCTGAAGAATATTATCGTGGATATTATCGCGATGTTCGGATTGAGCATTTTCGAAACCACGAAATCCCCATATATGAAGGGTATGGCCATCGAGAACGCAATATAGGCGTTGCCTAGCAGCAGCGTGTCCTTCAGCCTGTAGCTGTACAGAAAAGCCAGCGCGGCAAATATCAGCGCGATTGAAAACGCCGCAGCGTTTATGAAGAGGCTCGCAAGAACGCCTACCGCGAACGAAATGGATGCTACCGCGAGCGCGCCGCTTTTTGAGATCTCTCCAGAGACTATAGGCCTGTCAAACCTCTTATTTATGCGATCGGCCTCAACATCGAAATAATCGTTTATCGCAAAAGCTGCCATGCTTATTAATATGGGAGTGACTACGCTGAGCAGAAGTATCTGCAGCGAGGGCAGCGCCTTTGCTACAATTTCCGCCACCAGCACCGCCACGACCAGCATGGCGCTGTGCTCTATCCTCGTGAGCTTTAGCACTGATATTATTTTATTCATGGCGAACGAAGATATTTTCGAAAGAAAAGGTTAAATACATATACAGAGAACAATGAAGGGATTGCTTTTAATGCGAGGTATGAAAAAGGTAAGGCTATGAAGCAACAGAGCGCGCTTGAGCTGCTTACAACATATTCATGGGCATTTTTGATCATTGCAATATTCATCGCGGCTGTTGCTACAGTTTCTGGCACTAGGCCGCCTACTTCCTACCTTTCTGCCACGTGCAACATAGATCCCGCATTCCCCTGCCTGCAGGCTGCGATAAGCGGGTACAACAGCATAACGCCGATAAAATTCTCTCTTTACTTCACAAACAACCTTGGCACTGCAATAAGCTTTCCCGCCAACTCCATCAATATAACAGTTACAGGGGTGGGAGAGGCAGGCACCCACAATTACGAAGGCAATTGTTATCCTCAACTTGCACTTAAGGGCGATCTTGTAAAGTGCTATGTGCAGATACCCGGCACGGTAGAGCCGGTGACAGGCTCTGAAGTAGGGGTCAACTTCTATATCAATTACGCGATATGCACTGGCAGCTCCGCGAGCAGCTGTGCAGGAGCATATAAGACCACAGGCTACTCGCTTCAAGGAATGTCTCCGGCCGGCACTGGTATATACGCTGTAGAGTTCATCACGAATCCGAACACAGGCAGGATAGTTGTAAATGAGATACAATATGCCAACGGCACTACCGCATTGCTGGTAAGCGGCAAGTATACTGTATTTGCATCTCCGCCGATTGGGTATGGATTCGGCTCATGGGCGATAACCTCAACTTCATCAACACTTTCATCCACGAGCTCGCAGAATTCAACGCTTTCGTTAGCGTCTAATGCTACATTGACCGCAAACTTTATTACAAGCACTTGATAAGCGGGCCTGGCGGGATTTTCATTCTCCTTGATTGGCCTTCTTCTCAAGAAGTTCATTTTGAACCCGCAACCACCTGGTCCGAAGCCAGGCGCGCTGTCCAAGTTGCGCCACAGGCCCGTATTCATTTGCATAGGAAAATACAAAAAGCCGCGCTACCGCAAGAATTCGCAGAGCTAACAGAAAAAGTTATTTTGTTCTGCCTCATTGCGCTTTCTTACCCCCAAAATACCCGAAGCTCGTAAGCCTCGTCT
>JAVYYS010000057.1:0-3712 GCA_038876335.1 Candidatus Micrarchaeaceae archaeon
TTGCATCCAGAAATTATCTTTATACTTTTTGCACATCGACTTTATTCTATGTCTATCATCTTTTGTTTTTGTTTCAAACACACACATACGTGGTTTGTCTTCATCAACACGCATACAAACAATTAAGTAGTCTACAAAACCCAACCATTTTAGGTCTTTCCCCAAATTTACAGTATTGTGCCCTTTTGTAAGCGCTTTTACCTGGATTAGGTATCTTTTCTTACCATTTTTGTTATATACAGCCAAATCTGCACCTTTAGCATTTCTCGTTGTAGTCATTACATTCCAGCCCAACTTGGATAAGCGATAACTAACCCAAAATAATCCAATATTACCAACTATTTGATTTGAAATCTCATTTGGTGCTGTTTTTCTCATTTTATTTGCCTTTCAAATTTTTGATATCTCCTTTGCTTCAATGATATTACATATAACTCAGATTTAAATATTTGAGGTATTTTTCCGCACGTTCCAGACTCGGTCCTAAAGTGCCATTGCCCGTGATAGCTATAGCCACATCCAGTTTTATTTGTACTATCTTCTGGAAGCTCTCCAACACTATCTAAGTTTAGCTGGAAGCTCTTCGTATGTAGTTATGATAAATGCATTTTGTGGAACTATAGTTCTCATATCCACGTTAGCTAAGGGGTTATGGGCAGCAGTATCTCCCAAAACTTTATACCTATAATTTCCTTTGCAGTCTTCGGCATCAAATACGGTCTTCCGCTTACGTTGTTTGCAGCGCATAAATCAAGCATTTTATATAGGCTTACAAGATTTCCACCCTTGTCCTTTAGTCGGTCCGAGACTTCAATTTTTAGAGAGTGTCAGAAAACTAATTTCTCAAGTATCTTTCTCAACAGAAATGCAGTACAAGTACCACTTTTCCCATAGACTAATATGGCATCCTTTATTTTTGTTTCAAAATCTTTTCCCAGATTCTTAACTAAAATCATGTCCTGCCCCGACAAAACCAAGGTCCGTCCCTCTGCATCCTTAAAATAACGAAGCAACATCCATAAGTGTCACTAAAAAAATTCATGCTGTATTTTCTTCTTCTATATAGTCTTTAAGTAATATTTCAAATTTGTCGATATAACCTCTGCATATGCGCAAATCCGCACCTATATCCTCAACGGTCCTTCCATGCGCCCAAGGCGCTCTATTTCTACTGAGAACATCAAATGCTGTCTGTAGCTCATTTTTATCCTGAAATATACTCCTGTCAGTAAAGAACGCACTAAATACCGAATCCCAATTTTGCGCTATTATGGCCTTTTCATCACCTAATCCCAGGTAGTCCTGAAACTCAGTTTCTGGTCTAACGTGCCTAGCTATCATCTCCCTCATTCCTTGCGGCAACCTATGCCTAGTCCAATCATGGTCTATACCGTATAGTTTATCAGCTATCATGTCCCCAACAGCACGTTCTATTTTCGTTATTCTTTTATAAATATCAGAATTACCAAGGTGCGGCCAAAACAGATCATCGTTGAGTTGTGTTTTTATGTGCCTTCCTATCTGCTCTGCAGTGTCCCTTCTTGCACCTTCTCCAGTCAGTATTTGCTTGAGCTTCTTTATCTCACTCGCCCTATTTGTGTAAGTGGAGCTAAAATAATTTATAGCAGACCTTATATACGGTCGCAGGTCCTCTCTATTTGGTATGCGCCCAATCCGGGCTACTATTGGTTGTAATACATATAGCATAATCGGCACTCCAGTGTTGCCTAACAGAAACGAATTCAATTCATTGCTAAAGTCGCCAGTATTCGGCGTCTCGGCATTAATCATGCTAAAATATTTCGCAACAGTTTTGGCCAGTCTGTTCTTAGTTTGTCTACCATCCTCGCTTCTCAGTGGATTCCCTCCCCCTATGGCTTCAATTAAATTTTCAGCTATTAATCCAGCATTTTCAATGCCGTTACAAAAAGCAGATATTTTTATCAACGCCTGCTCTTTCTTCTCATTTGACGGCATATCTATTCTCCCGATGAACGGCGATTGTTCTTGTTGCGCTAACAGGCTATCTTCATCTAATAATTTTACCGCGTTTGATATAATACCTTCATCGGTTCTGCAATCTGGGTCTTTTTCCCCCTCCAAATCCCATATAAGATCTGAAGGAACAGGTTTTTGCTCTTTATTTATGTTTATGAAGAAATCGCGCTCTTTCTCAAAACCTGGGTCTTCTATTGCCATACATGGTAATAAAAATTCCGTATCAGATTTTGCAAACGAGTAAAGTCTGTGCTGCCCATCTATAATCCAACATGTTGCATAGCCGTTTCTAATCTCCAGCGTACCTACTTCAATATTGGCAGATGTAGTTGCTGCATTGCGGTAAGGTCTAAAAAAATATTTGTTATGTCCCTTGAGAGAGATTATTACATTTGTAGGAAAGAAATTGCCCTGCCCATTTAGAAAGCGCCTTATCTCAGAAAGCCTACTCTTGTTTAAAAGCCGCTGATAAAAGTACTCCTTACGCGAGTTACGCCTAGCTACATACGCAAATTTCAGTAATTCCCTTGGTTTAGCATAAAAGAGATAACAAGTAAATCCTTTGATGTTGGTTTTTATAGCGTCTGCGATAAGTTTTTCTTCCATCGACGGTCTAATCCCAAATTCATACAAAATATTGAATACGGCATAGTTACCTATCTTATCTATGACATCATCGTAGTACTCTAGAAAGTTTTCATCTACATGAATTATCTTTTTGCCAGAAACGCCGCTTGCAAGCAAATTTTTATTCGATTCTGTTAAAGTATATTTTTTTGTAGCAAATATCGGTACAATATTATCACAGTCAGAGTATTCTTGTATGCCTCTATAGGCGCCTTCAGCAATTCTTATTTTGCCTATCCATTCCACTATTTTAGATCTCAAATCTGTAGTTCCGCTCAATCGCCTTCTCGAAGCCGTACATTCTACTATAAACAAAGTTTTCCCAAATCTCCCGCATACATCTATTTGGTTGCTCTGCCCTTTCGGTGCGATGTTAAAATTGCTATGCGCACCCCCATGTATATTAGTGCAACCGATGGTTTGAAGGAAAGTTTTCATTTCATCCTGAAAAAGCTGAGATGGATCTTGCTCCTCTGCAATTTCATTGGGCATTAATATCATCGCTTTCCTATTTTACTTTGATACATAAATTAATATTTTTTCCGTTTCAAAACCGCAACAACTTAAGTTTACCAAGCATTATTTTTCCCGGTTGTTTTACCTATTAAATTATACTTTCTCAACTTTAACGAGATGATATATAGCGGCATCTGGTCACCCTTTGTGCGTTTGCTTGCTCTCTCAATGTTGACTTTCAAATCTCCTGGTCCACTTCTTGCAATTGCCACCTCTGGCTTTATCTGCACCATCTTCTTAAAGCTCTTCCATTTTATAAGCACGTTGCGGTTGCTCTTGGTGTGGATGTAAGCCTTCAAGCTAAGGCGTTCCGGTCTAGTCCGGTCCAGCTTGTATTTCTTTTCCTCGTAAGCAGAGACCTTTCCCGCATTTATGCTTACAAGCTTGCGCGACGGGGTAGCAACCATTACAGCGCTGACTCCAGGCTTTGGGCTTGGCACATAAAGCGCATAGATTAAGTAAGCGGCAAATACCGCAACAAAAACATAGAAGGAGCCAAGCCTTATGAAGGGCAGCGAGATGAAGCCAGCTATTAAAGCGAGAACGAAGCCAATAACCAAGGCTTCAAGCG
>JAVYYS010000058.1:0-3643 GCA_038876335.1 Candidatus Micrarchaeaceae archaeon
TTGTTGCTATAAATGCCGGCGTATCTGTGATAGATGTGCCGTTTCTCGGCCCTGTATCCTTCGGGTTATTCTACCCATTGATTATTGTTCCGATTGCCGTAATATTTGTGTCAAACGCGTTTAATCTGGTGGGAGGTTTTGATGGGATAGCTGGTGGTAGCGCTCTGATACTGAGCTTTGCTATGCTGCTGTATAGCATCATATTTGGTACCTATCTCGGCACGCTCCTCTCTGGCGTGCTGTTTGCCTCTACTCTGGCATTTCTGGCATTCAGCATTTATCCAGCAAAGATACTGCCGGGAGACAGTTTTACGTACGGGTTTGGCGCTGCATTGCTCAGCATAATGGTTCTTGGAAACATGGAAGCCTTCGGGGTTATCATCTTTCTGCCGTGGCTCATTGAATTCTTCCTGCATCTTCGCAAGAAATTCAAGGTGACAGATTTGGGCATAAGAAGGGAAGATGGTACCTTTGAAGCGCCATATGGCAAGCGCATCTACAGCTGGACGCATGTGTTCATGAACATGGGAAGGCTAAAGGAATGGCAGATCTCAGCATGCATGTGGCTTGTCGATGCCCTCTTTGTCGTTCTTGCTTTTGGGCTAAAGTTCGCTGCATTGCTGTAAGCGTTGCATTGAGATAATTGCATTAAGTCCTGCTCTTATGTTGAAGCACGCCACCTTTGAGAGCCGAGGTGCCTCCTGATTTTATCGCAAGCATGATATCCGAGTTAGTTATTAACTTTTTCCTGCCTGCATAATTAGCATAGAACTGCGCCTCTTCGATAAGCTCCTTTACTGTATCCTCCAACTCCTCTTCGAAGCAAACCACAGCCTTCTCATTTACCCTTTCCGCCCCTACCTCTTTTAAGTATTCCTCTATGTCATAAAGACTGAAGCGCCTCTTTTTAACCATCAATATCCCCCACAGAACAAACTAAGTAAATGAGCGGAAGTATATTGAAAAGCAATCTTTTTAAATAACGCCCACTAGAAAGGATTAGTGGCATTCCTTAAATATTGCTCAGGGTAAAACAGATGATAAAAATAGGTTTCCATGTATCGATAGCAGGGGGAGTGTCAAACGCGCCGAAATTCGCCGCGGCGCATGGCTACACCGCCTTCCAATTCTTCCCTTCAAGCTCACGGGCATGGGCTATGAAGCCCATAAGCCAGGTAGAAAGCAGAGAATTTTCAAACACAGTAGCTTCGCAGCATTTACAGCCTTTCGCACACATACCTTATCTTTGCAATCCTGCATCTCCCTCCACCGCAGTTCTTGCTAAGAGCAGGAATATGCTCGCAGAGGAAATCAGAGTATGTTCCTATTTGGGTGTGGACTCGCTTGTAATACATTTAGGTTCACATAAAGGTGAGGGCGTCAGGAAAGGCATGGAGAATATAGTAGATACTATCGTGTTTTCTCTAGACAAATCCGACAAAACTGGCAAAGCGGGCGTGCGGCTTCTTTTGGAGAACTCTTCGGGCTATTCCAACAGCATGGGCTCTACATTCTCAGAGATAGGGGACATATTCGACGAGGTCTCTGACAAGAGGCTCGGCATCTGCCTTGATACATGCCATGCGTTTTCTGCTGGATATGATTTCAAAAGTGCGGAGGACATTGAACGCTTAGCAGAAGAGATAGACAGCTTTATAGGTTTGAAGAGGCTAGGGTTAGTGCACCTTAACGACGCAAAATACGCGCTTGGTAGCGGCCTGGATAGGCATTGGCACATAGGCAAAGGTCGCATAGGCACAAGAGGTTTCGTAAACTTCTTCAAAAACAGGGCGTTTTCCTCCGGCAGCTTCATCCTCGAAACGCCCTATGAAAGGGAGGGGGACGACTATAGGAATCTGCGCGCCACGCTTCATATTATGCGCCTTGCAGGAATAAAGTTTAGATTGCCAAATTTGAGTTAGAGTATGAAGGTGCTTAGTGCGTAAAGTACGACAATGGCACCCGGTATCGTAATATTGTCGTCAATGGGTAGCCTAATACTTTCAAGCAAGGCAAGCAACGCAGAAAACAAAACCGCTATAAGCGCATTGACAAAGAAGAGGTATCCAAATGCAAGCGCGATTGAGAAGAATGCTAACGAGCCCTCCACGCTTTTTGAGCTGTTGTACGGCAGCCTGTGCTTGTGCTTCAGCATCCTCCCTGTTATTGTAGCAGCAGCATCGCATATCATCAATGCCGCTACTCCAAAAAGCATGAAGCTTCCGCTTACTATTAGCCCTGCAAGCAGCATGTATCCCGCCATCATGTAAACTGCTCCAAGTCCATATATTGTGCCTTTTCTTTCGAGACCGAGCAGCACTGCGAAAGCTCCCTGCAGCTTTGCCGCTCTATTCCCTTTTCGCGCAATCAAAGTGGACCTGCGAGTAGATATTATGCTAATTGCAGCGTAGGACGCAATGCCCAACAGTGCGATGGTTACTGTGCCGCGCGCCCCGTAAAGCAGTATCGCTAGCAGTGTTACTATGCCTATAAGAATCTGCACTACATCCCTTTTAACTTCTATCGAGCTCGCTCCTCTTATGTTCTGGTGCGCTGTCAATCTTTCGACATAGATGAGCCCAAAAATTGTTCCAATTGCGAAGCCTAAGATGAACATGTAGAGTGCTGGAATAGACAGGAGCGCAAGCATGCTTGATTCAAGCGCTATAAGAAACAGAAGCAGTGCAAACCCTAGAAGCGAATACGTGTAGCGTATAGAGAGCAGAAAGGCGAGGGTGGCGAACGCCGAAGTTACCAGCAGCTCATAGGTAGGGTAGCGGAGAAGCCACCCTATAATGAGGATTGCCGCAACCATCGCGAGCAGTGGCAGCAAATCCTTTCTGCTCCTCTTGAATATCCTGTTCGAGAGCACCACACCTAGCGCCGCATTGAGTAGAAAGATGGAAAGCGGAGCAGTTAAGTGCAGCATGTTATGCGCCGTACGCAATGGAAAGCACAAGTATAGTCACACAAGCGAAACCACCCATGCAGCAAGAAGCAATCCCGCTACAATTATCACTGGTATGAGTATGCGGGCTATGGAAAGCATGGATTCCAGTGCTACACGGATCCTCTCCCTTGAGCCAGAACCCCAGATAAGAAAGTTGTCTATTTTCTGTTTGCTGTAATAAGCCTCCGAGACCTCTACGTTCTTCATCGCTTTCTGAAATGCCTTGTCAATGAACGGCTTCAGATCGCGGTAGCCTGTCTTTCTTCCGAGCACGTTGGCCGCGCTCTCCCTGAGAGAATTGACGTAGTGCGTATCGGTAGTATATACTTCTGCATCCACCCCAAATTCCTTTTTTACGTGCTTTATTATCTCCTCCCTTAGTGAGGGGAGCATGTTGTTGGCGTTGAATAGCACCATGCCCTTTTTGAAGCTGTTGAACGAGAAGATGCAAACTTTGAGTGCACCGGGCGCGAGATCCTGCGGCTTGCCAAGGGCTTTGTAAATCTCAATGCTCGCAGCGCCAAACCTCAAAACCCTACTCTTATGGAGCGGCTTTCCTATGCTATTGATCGCATTGATATACTCATCCATTACCTTAGAGTTCGGTTTTACCCCAGCTAGCTCTGTTTTGGCTGCACTCTCATATCTTGTATTGTGTGCGTCAACCAAAACTGGGTTTATAAACTTCCCCTC
>JAVYYS010000059.1:0-3452 GCA_038876335.1 Candidatus Micrarchaeaceae archaeon
CTCTGCTTTTGAATAGTTTGATAGTTCAAGCACGCCGCTTTCCATGAGGAAGAGGGTCTCGAAGATATCGATTTTGTTAAGCGTTCCGCGGCCACTCACCTTGTAGGTGCCGTATTGACCTATCCAATACTTCTCGTACAGCTCCCTGCCCGCTTCAGCATCTTCTATTATTGCAGTCATGTCTGCAGGGAAGAATGTACCGTAAAGACCTTTTGATTTAATCTTAAATTTAGAAGCGGGATACCTCTTTGCGGGTACCGGGCCTTCGCCCGCCTTCATTGATGAGAGGAAGGCCTGATCTTTTGCGATAAGCCCCCTATCCCTCCAATCTTTATATGTGAAATATCTAGCCATGAGCTTCTTGCTTGAAGAGAAGAGCGAAGCATATTGGTTGAATGAAAGGAGTTCTCCGCTTTTGCTTGTGCATTTTGCATTCCTTACATCAATCAGATACAGCGTTTCCTCAGGGCTTAGGGAGAGCTTACCATCTTTCATCTCGCCGAACTCGCCGCTGCGGAGTATATCTAGCGTTGACTGGTCTGCGGGGTAAGCCCTGCGCGAGGCAGAGTCGTACTTGAGCTCTAGAGACATGGTAAAACCTGCAATTGTGCAATTCATACGATTGCAACACACAATATGCATTTTAGCATTTAGTATTTAGTAAATGCTTTTTATTATTTCAGACTCTATGTCTGAAAGTTTAGCTGGTATCAGTATTACAGACCTTCCATCCCCTATGGGCAGGGATTTCAGTTCCTTGAAGGTACATAAGATGCGGCTTTCCCCGGCTTGTGCAATATTATGCAGAACTATAATCATGGTGCTGTCAGTTATTAAACCCTTTATATAGTGCCTCTCCGCCGCCTCAAGCTCGGAGGCTGCCTCTGCGATGCTGAGAGAGCCACCATACTGCGGGGAATAGTCGAGAAGGACTAGGCTGTGCAGCCCCCTTTCCATGTTCTTGTATATTGTTTCATAGAACGAGACAGGTTTGTAATGCTCGCTCCATGCTGGAATAGTACATATCTGCCCAAACTTGTAGAAGTCTAGCCCGCTTTCCCCAATTGCCACAGAGAAAATTGAGGAGGAGTGCACGATCTCCAACTTAGCTCCGGCGCGCTTTGCTTCGATTGAAAGTATTTTGTGCGTAGTTGCAATCAGAGGGTCTCCCCCAGCAAGTATTGCGATGTCCTCCTTGGAGGCCTGCTCTGCGATGTGCCGAGCCCCCTCCTCGAGGTCGCTCCTTTCAAGCAGAGCTGCTTCCTTCCCTGAAAGCCGCTCTATCTCCTTAAGATAACTATCGCTGATGAAACTTGTATATTTCTCTGCGAAAAGCTTGGAGCGCTTGCAGATTTCGATGCCTCTTAGCGAGATGTCGCCAGGCGCCAACCCGACTCCCACCAGATACAACAAGCAATCACATTGTCATTTTATACATTTGGAGCTAGCATAAGGCAATCCAGCACGGCCCTAGATGTCTGCATAAAGAGTAGGCTATTCGCTTATGCCATTTTGTGTTATCTTTATTACACATTCCCCTTCCGGCACGCTCGGCGAATCCACAAGCCTCACAATCCTTTTGTCATCCTTGCTCTTGCGAAGATATATCATAGTGGTGGCGGCGTGGGCAAGCACATTGCCGCCTATCGGAGTTGTAGGGTCTCCGAACATGATTGCTGGATTGTCCATTACTTGGTTTGTAACATAAACAGCAATGTTGAACTTGTCAGCCAGTGTCTGGAGTTTATGCAGATGCATGTTCAGCTTCTGCTGCCTCTCGCCCAAGGCACCCCTTCCTACGAACTCTGACCTGAAAAGCGCGGTGAGTGAATCTACTATGATGAGTTTTATGTTCTTCTCCTTTATGAGCTTGTCTGCCCGTTCTATCGCCAGCATTTGCTCGGGGGTAGTCGAAGCTTTAACGACATATATGTTGGAGAGCACTTTCTCTGGATCCATGCCCTGCGCCTTTGCTATATCTGCTATTCTTTCGGGCCTGAAGGTGCTTTCGGTATCTATAAACAGTACACTCCCGTCCAATCCGCCTTTTTCCTTGGGCAGCTGAACATTTACCGCGAGTTGGAAGCCGAGCTGCGTCTTGCCGCTGGCAAACCTACCATAGGTTTCCGTGATGCCGTTAGTCTCAACCCCTCCGCCTATCAAATCGTCAAGGTCCTTCGAGCCTGTAGTTATGCGCCCTATGTCTTTCCTCTTTTCGGATATTTCCGCCCCGGTGAGGAAGTTGACCGTTGTTGACTCCTGCGCGGCCTGTATTGCTTTTTTGGCAGCCTCTACGTTTATTCCTGCAATTTCTGACAGTTCGGCTGGTATGGATGCGGCAACCTTATCGAGCGAATCTATGCCCGCGGCGCGCAGCTTTGCTGCCGTAGTTTCGCCAATGCCGGGCAGGTCTTCAAGCTCCTTTATGGACTTTTCTTTCGCCATGAAAAACACGTTGATGCTGCTGTATAATTTTATCTGAATAAGTATTAAAGGGTTATGGTATAGGGGTAACATAGGGTGTTGAATTTTATATCGCGGCGCATATTCGCCTTTTGAGGTTTATAATTGTACTGCCCCTGCAATTTCCTCAGGCGCTCCTGACTGAAAGGGTTGACCTTATATAAAATTGATGCACTTAGTCAATTTACAAAATCCCAAATATCTTTAAACAAATTTCAATTTTTAGATGAATTTAAATATTTATTCGATTTCTGGATACATTTAAATATTATATAAGCATTAGTACTTGTGGTGATAAAATGGTTGAAGTTGAAAAGGGAATGACATTGGTGCAAATATTCAATGAGGCAATCAAAGAGCATCCGCTTGAAGAGATGGGTCCGTACTACGTTAGAAATGCGGATTTGGATGAAAATGAGAGAAAGAGAAGGGACAAGCAAATGGAGCACTTTTTACAATCGGGCGACACGGCTTATTTGACCTTTAGCTTTGAAGGGGGCGAAGAAAAAGAAGAAAAATTAAACCGAGCATTTCTTAGGCCTAAGTATACAACAGACGAAGGTAAAATCTATTACGTGGACTCTGAAATAGAAATAGGTAAAGAGAAGAACGTTTGGTATTATCTACGCTATGACAAAAGGATGCACACTTTTGAGATAGGTGTATGGGGGTATCCTAAATCTAAGGATGATGAGGTTATAGAGATGATGCGTGAAAGCCTTACGCACATAGATAATATATTTAACTCTAAGGACATAAATGAGTTATTTGGAATGCGGAGGGGCTAAAGTGACAAAACAGCACATAAAGCATTACTTTTAATTTGTTTGCCGAGCAACCTTGCCCAAGAGTGGCTACACCGAAAACAATCTATGGCTGCGGCTTTTCTAAAATAAGTACAGTTATAGGTTTTACTGTGTTTGATGAGTTGGATTGGTAGAACGCAACAGCTCTTTATTGTTATTGTCTTCCAGTTTTGTAGAAATTTC
>JAVYYS010000060.1:0-3252 GCA_038876335.1 Candidatus Micrarchaeaceae archaeon
GGCAGGGCCTGCCCGAACTGACGCTCAGGGAGATATTTGCCAATACAATGCAAAGGGCATTGCAAGCAGTGTCGGCGAACTGAGAACATACTCTGCAATCGCAGGGGAAGCCCACACGCTTTAGCGGTGGGAGGAGGTCACAATAAAAATATGGTATTGAAGTGTTACTATGGAAGGAAAAAGTAGTTTGCTATCAGAACTTGCATCTGATACTGTTACTGTAGATTACAAGACCCCTATAACTAAAGTAATACCTATGCTCGACAAGTACGAAGCAGTAGTGGTAACAAGGAATGGCGAATACTCCGGAATAATAGACTCCCGTTCAATATCTAGGATGAAGGGGCTAATCCTAAAAGATTCAAGTGCGTTCAAGTATGCGGAAAGAACACCGCAGATCAGCGATTCTACTCCGATGTCGGATCTTATCTTCTATTTCTACAAGACACGGAGGAAAGCACTACCGTATGTTAGAAACGGCAAGATACGGGGCGTGCTTACACGCACTACACTGCTCAAGATGCTGCTTTCCTTGAAAACCTTGAACGGAATAAAAGTAGAGGAGGCGATGTCTAGCCCTGTCATTGCGATAGATTCGGAAGCCAGCCTTTCGCAAGCCAAAGCAGCTATGATAAACAATAAGATAAACAGGCTCGTTGTCCTGCATGATGGCAAGTTCATTGGATTACTAACAAACCACGATCTGTCCCTTAAGTATTCTGTGCAAGGAGAACGCCTGCCAGAAATGAAAAGCAAAAAGTACTCCCCATCTAATATAAGGATAATGGATGTGGTAGAAAAGAATCCTGTCAGCGTAAGGGCTGATTCGGATCTTGCAGAAGCCGCGCGCCAGATGGTCGAGCGTTCTATTTCATCGGTTCTGGTGCAAAAGGGTAGCAACCCCATAGGTATGCTTACGGTGTTCGATATACTTGAAAACCTTGTAGCAAAGCAACAGGTATCTGAAAGAAAGGTGTTTATCTCTGGGTTAGACGACTATACCTATGAGTATGGAGATGACCTTAGGGAGATGCTCAATGCGTTTATCGCCAAGCTTGAAAAGATGAAAAATATAAAAGTAAACTATATGACATTGCACATAAAGAGAGTAAAGCTAAAGTCTTATGAATTGCAGGCGCGACTTTCGATAGAGAAGTATGGCACTATCTCTATACACGAGTATGGGGAAAAGCTAGACAGAACCCTCGCACTGCTTCTCTCAGCACTTAAAGGAAAGGTTGTAAAATACAAGGAGGCGCGGATCGTATTCAGCAAATCAGCGCCTATCCCAGATGATGAGATTGGGACGTAAAATAAATCTGAATGGTGCCAGTATGGCAAAAACAGGCATGCGGGGTCAGTCAAGCTTAGAGCTTCTTATAACCTTATCTTTCGGCCTTATAATACTTTTACCCATAGTAGTGCTAGCCTTTATACAGATTTCCTCTTCTACCTCAACTTTGTCTACCACTGAAGCGCAAGCCGCCGCAAGCAAACTAGCCAGTGTAGCCGCCTCTGTCGGCTCTCAAGGTTTTCCCGCAAAGCAGCTTACTCTTATAGATGTGCCGCCCAACGTTCGTGGAATATTTGTTGGTACACTAAACAATGGTGTGGGGCACGAGATAACATTTGTGGTAAGCACAAATGCCGGCTTGAGCTATGTAACTGCATACACACCGGTTAGCGTAAGCGGATACATGGAGCAGTTAGCGCAGGCAGGCACATATCTTGTCAACGTCAGTGCGCAGAATGCTTGCCCTTCAAATCCATCAATCCAATGTGTGTATATCTCTTCAACATGAAGCACAAATGCATCCTGTAAGGCGGTAAATACAAAGCTCTACTAAATCATAAATCATTAACATAAATCATTAAGCCGTCGCCTTGTACCAATCATATTTCGATGAACTGCAAACGCTAAGGTCGATCAAGCTGCACACTGTAGCTATGCCTATAAAGTTTCCTTCCGTTCTTAGTGCCATAAAGAGTATAGCTCCTTTTTGGATGGAGCCTGTTTCTATTCATGAACAGCTCTATTGCCTTTCTGTCGCTTATATAGAGATCGACCCCATATCCATGCGCCTCTCTTTTCGCAATGAACGCATCTCCATTTTCTAGAAACCTTCCAATATGCTCCTCCATCTTCCGAACACTGTCCTCTCCCCCGCGTAGCTGCACTATAGCTTCATAGTACCCTGCAGACTTCTTGTAGCATATGTCGCAAACTGTGCGTAGCAACTCTACCCCAACTTCCTTCTCAATACCTACCTTCTCGTTTTCTGCTTCTACAATGAATTCTACCTCTGCCTTTCCAGCATCGAGATCAATGCTTTTAAGTTTTGCCACAACGTTTCTGTTTTTCAGCTCTTTTGCTGCCACGTCTCCAAATGCTCCTTTGTTTTGGCGCTTCCATCCTTGCGGAGTTTTGATGCGCCCGCATCTTTTGCAGATTGTTATCTTCATAGCTTCTGGCAGCTTTTTTAATTCCAGCTTTTTGAAACAGTTTATGCACAGCTCGCCTACGAATGCCAATTCTTCATTCGATGCATTGCATATCGGGCAATATTTCATGGAGCTACCCTTTATTTCTGCTTTCGGTGCGGAGTTTATTGCGGCTTTAAGCTGCTACGCAAAACAGGTCAACCATAATGCTTTTCTATTATCGCTCCGTATGCTGGCCGTGTAATCAGCACGCCCAACAGCGCGCCTATGATCGTAGATTCTGAGAAGCCTATTACTTCTACAAGCGATGTTGAGAAGAAGAGTGGCAGCATTGCTATTACTAGAAGCAGCGCATCTGCCCACACTATGTAAAATGCGTTTCCTAGAAGAGTTTTTGCGGTTGCCTGCACGCCCCTCCTTGCAAGAACTTCGTCTGTTATAATTATTTGAGCATCAACCCCTGTGCCAACTACTGCGATCATCCCAGCTACGGCTGAGAGATCTATCGTGCCAACAAGGCCTATTATCGAGACTATTATGAACAGCTCCATCAGCGTAGTTACCAGTATTGGCAGTACGAGGAACGCCTTTCTGTATCTTATTGTTATGAATATCGAAATCGCTATCACAGCCACTATGAGTATTATCGCGCTTATTTTCAGTGAATGCTTTGCGAGAGTAGGCGGTATGGGGGCCGGAGTGCCAACTACTATGCTCACCGGCAGCGCGCCCCCGCTCAGTATGCTCGCTATGGTCTTGGTCTGCGTAGTGGCGTATGCAAGCTGTTGGCTCTTTGGCAGTGTTGGCGGC
>JAVYYS010000061.1:0-3055 GCA_038876335.1 Candidatus Micrarchaeaceae archaeon
TTGTCAACATCGCTCGGTATGCTCCAGCCACTCCTTCCCATTTTGCTTGCGTCGATTTCGAGCCTCTCATTTCCGAAAGTGTCTAGCACGCGCATGTTGCCCACGAGCACCCCCTTCCTGTTTGCATTGAGGTGCAGGTCCTCCCTCCTAACGCCTAGCGCTGCTTCAAGGTCCTCTATGAGTGGGTTTGACTCGCTTTGTTCATTGAATATATTCTCGTCAACATCCTCGCCAAGCGAATACTTGAGTTGATAGAAAAGACCCCTTATAGAAGTGTGGAGGTTCTCCTTTATGAACCTGTGGCACTTTTCAGCTATCGCCATCGTTTGCATGAACCTTTTCGTCTGAGCGATATTTATGAAGTTGCGCTCCTCTTTAGCGTTTCCAAGCATGAGAAATCCATCCTTCTCATTGTATATTATGTTGGAGCGCGTCCTTGAAACTGTTTCGAAAGATGGATTCTTGCCGCGCTCTATCTGCGTTGCAATGTCCTCCCCGAAATCTTCAAGAACTTTCTGAACGCTTTCCTTCTTCACCATGTCGATCGCCCTCTAAGAATCTTCTATTTTCAGCTCGCCTTACTGTTGAGCCTCCTTACTATCTCGTCTCTTTTCTTTCCTGGCCCCAGCGCATATCTTATTACCTCTGCAAGGGAGCTCACGGGTATGACCTTTATCTTCCGTAGCCTATCCTTCTCTATTATTATGTCATGCACATTGCTTTTTGGCACTATAACTGTTTTTATGCCCGCATCAATCGCCGCCTCTACCTTTGCAGTTACGCCTCCCACCGGAAGCACCTCCCCACGCACAGACATTGAGCCCGTCATTGCCACTGATTGGTCTACAGGCACGCCCTCCATTGCCGAGATTACGCTTACAGCTACGCTTACGCTTGCGCTGTCGCCCTCTATGCCTTCGTAAGTCTGAAGGAATTGGACATGTATGTCATAGCTTGCTACGTCTTTCTGCATATGCTTTTTTATTACCGCGCTTACGTTCTTCACGGCCTCGCTCGCTATCTTTCCAAGCTTGCCTGTGGGTATGAACTTGCCTTCAGCTCTTGAGCTTGCTGGAGTCACCTCTGCCACAATCGGCATTATCATGCCTGAGGAGAGCGTAGTGCTCGAGCCAAGCACAGCAAGCCCATTGACCCTGCCCACTTTGTACCCGCGCGTGCTGAAAACTTGGTAGTCTTTCCTGTAATCAAGTTCTTGTGAGACAATTTGCGCCTCTATAGGTTTAGAGAGATTCCTTGCGATTAGCACCTCCTCCTTAGTTACTACGCTCTTGTTTTTCTCGTTTGCTATGTCTCCAGCCGCCCTTATCAGCCCGCCCAGGTCTCTAAGTATAAGCGTAAGCCTATCCTTCCTGCCCGAACGCCTCTTTGCTTCCTCTATAATCATGTATGCCGCCTCTCTGTCGAAAGGCGGTATGCGGCCGTCTTTCTTCACTTCTTGTGCTATAAATCTGATAAATTCGTCCCTATTCTTCTCTGTATCAGGCACTGATGACTCCATATAGATTTCATAGCCATACCCCCTTATCCTAGATCTAAGCGCAGGGTGCATGTGCTGTATGTCCTGCAGATTGCCCGCAGCCACAAGTATGAAATCGCTAGGCGCCGGTTCAGTCTTCACAAGCGCACCGGAACTCATTTCGCTCTGCCCTGTTATTGCATATTTCTTCTCCTGCATTGCAGTGAGCAGCTCCTGCTGCGACTTTGGATCAAGGCTTGAGATTTCATCTATGTACAATACCCCTTTGTTTGCCTTGTGCACCGCCCCGCTTTCAACTCTCAGATGTGCGGGAGTCCCGAGGCCGCCACTCTGTAAGGGATCGTGCCTTACGTCTCCAAACAGCGCCCCAGCTTTGTTTCCTGTGGCGTCTACGAAGGGGGCGTGGCTTAGCCCTGTATTGTCTACTATAAGCTTTGGCTCATTCAAATCGTTCATTCCTGGAAGCCCTACCCTTCTCGTAAGTCCGCTCATGAACACAGCCATGGCTCCGAATATTAATATGCCGAGTATAAGAGCCGCAAGCACTATTATTTCATAGCCTTTGATCAACCCACTTAGCGAAAGAGCGAAAATTGCGATTACTAGTATCATCACTATAGGGGAGACTATAGAGCCACCCTTCGAGAGCAACATCCTGTTCTTCATCCTCTCCCGCTGCAGTATTACTCTGCCCTGCCCATCTATATTCGGCCCTTTCGGCAGCCCCTCAGGATAGGTTTTTACTGTTTTGATTAGCGGCGTGTTTTCATCATTTGGGTTTTTGTAAACCAAAACGTCCTCAAGATCTGTTGCTGGAAGCAGCTCTGCCATTGCCTGTGCTAGCATGGTCTTCCCTGTTCCCGGATCGCCTATAAGCAGAACGTTCCTTCTCTGCCTAGCCGCCTTTTTTATTATCTCTACAGCGCTGTTCTGGCCTATTACTTGATCAATAAGCCTTTCTGGAACCTTGATATCGTTCGTAGTCTTAAATTTCAACATACTGAATTGTTTATCCATAAAACATTATTAAAGCTTGTTTTTAAATTAATATATCCATTTTCTCCTTCGCTTCAAGCAGTTGCGTGTAGATTACCCTTTTCCCTTCCTTTAAAACTTCTATTTTGTACGGTCTGCCTTCTATCATCTTTTCCTCTATGTAGAAGTCATTTGCGCTTTCCACTTTCCTTTCTGAAACTACCTCATATAGGAAGCTAATCCTTATGGTAAGGCTTTCAGCTTCTCTGTGCTCTTTCTGGTTGGGCGGGCTATCATGCCTGTGGAAGCTGATCACCGCGTTGATGTACCTTGGGCAGGCCGGATCTCCAGCTCCTCCCTGTGGTGGTTGGTTCATCTGTTTTATTGCGCTGCCCAAGCCAGCTTGCGTAATCTGCCTGCCTCTATCCTGCTCCAATGTCTTTATGAAAATAGTGTCCATAGCCCTCTTTTCGCCGTTTTCATTAATAATGTAATTCAGCGCGCCTATCCTTGAATCGAGGTGCTTTAGCTTCTTGACTACATCATCTCTCTCAGCGTATGTAAACACAAGGTCTTCGGCCG
>JAVYYS010000062.1:0-2629 GCA_038876335.1 Candidatus Micrarchaeaceae archaeon
TGCGTATAAGGAAGGCACTCTCTGTAGAATTGCTGTTTTCGCTTATTGTAGAATTGCTGTTTTCGCTTATGAGGAGCAGGCACGTGCCAGGATTGGAATTGTTATAGTATGATATTATTTTCGTCCACCCACCACTGTACAAAGTGCATATGGAGGTGCGGTTATTTGGCACGTAGTACGTAACTGCTGTACTGTTTAGTGTAGTATTGAATGAGCGGGTCCTAAAAGTGCCAAGAACTTCATCTACTGTTTGCTTGTCAAGGTAACCCTGCAACCACAGCGAATATGCCTTAGATCCGTTTGCATAAGTTGAGAATTCCCCATTGGCGCTTACTACGAAGCTGTGGAGATCTGAGAAAAGAGCGTAAACCATTGATGGTGGGATACCCGTGATGCCGTTGAGTATGCTTATATTATAATATTTTGACAAGAACGACGCGAATGCCATTCCGCCTCCTGAAATGGAGAATGCTTGGGTATAGTTTATCCCATTATTCGGAATTGAAGTGTATACTTGGGGAACGGCGGCTGGTAGAACATCTATGCTTATGCTGGCCTGGGCGCGGCTTCTGTTCTGTATGTTCAGAAGCTTTGCAGGATCTGCAATCGCTTGGAAACCGTATTCTCCAGCGGAAGCATAGGTATAGTTGGCGGTTATAGAAGCCTTTTCATGCGGTGGTAAAGAAACTTTATACGAGCTCACAATAGAGTTATTCACATAAAAGTTCACGAGCATGCTGTTTATGCTTTCGCTGCCGTTGTTGTAAACCGTTATGTTGAACTGCGAAGTCTGGTAAGGGTAGTACTGCATTTGTGGAGACATTTCAGAAAGCGACACAGACACATTGTAAATAGGGCTTCCTTTCAGGTAGAGGTATGTCGAGAATGCGGCAATTATTATTGCTGCAAGCACTCCATAAAATAGGATGTTCTTATTTTCTTCATTCATGCTACCACGTAGGCTTATTGGTTCTGCGAGGGTTGCTTGCTTATCAAGGCCCTTATCGCTTCTAATACCTTCTCTTTTATTTCTCCAATCTCTGAGTCAAAATAATAAGATGCCCATGCTGCCTCGCTGTATTTCTCTCCGCCTTCGGGTATCACAAGGAAATACTTGCCTTTTTTATTGTTTATGAGATTCATATTCTTGAGCTGCAGAAGATGGTACCTTAAGGTTTTCTCGTTTATCGCGCCCCATGCCTCGCTTATGTACTCAGATATCTCTGGAACAGTTGGATCCTTCTTCTGGGAGAATTGAAAATTAAATATTGCATCGAGCACCGGAATAGCACCGATCCTGCTCTCTCCTGGATTTATAATTCCGATTGAAAGTGCTAGCCATCTTATTATAGAGCGGCGTGTCTCGAGAACCTCCCTGGTAAGCTTTAGGTTTCTGAACGTATGTTCGCGCTCTATAAGGTTTGACTCTATTATGTTAATATCATTCTCAGGCATTTTGCACACTGCTGAAATGTTTATGTACATGGGGCAATTCAATTTAATGGCAGGATTAGAGTTAAATTACTTTCTTTACTTTAAATCTATAGGGCCTGCAGTCTGTACAATTCTGCGTAAAAAGAAAATATCATGGTGGTTGTGAAGCATGGAGAATATAAAAATAGAACTGAAATTTGAACCTGACACTCTGAAAGCATATGCTAAAAATGAAGCAGAAATGAAAATAAAAATAAACAACACCGGCGAGGAGCTGGTGTGGTGTGAATGCGATATAGGGGTCACCTCGCCGCTCTCATTAGCGCATGATAGAGAATTAGACGTTGCTAGAACCAGAGTAGGTATAGTCAGGCCCAAATCGAGCATGGAAAAGAGGGTTAGGCTTTACACCAGGCCAAACAATTTTCCAGACGAATATAAAGTTCATGTTACTACTTTTGCATATGGTGAAGACGGTGCGATCACAGAAAGGAATGAAAGCTACGGAACAATAGTGTGCAGGGATGAGAAAGAAAATGCGGGGCAGTAGATAAAATTAGAAGAAGAGAAAAAAGAAAGAGAAAAAAGATAGGGAGCCTATAAAATAAATATAGAGCAAGTGATAGAAACAAGTGGTAAAAAAGGGAGGAAACAAAGCTATGCGCATTGTATAAATAGAAGGCAACAGAAGGCAACAGGAGGGTGAGGGCTTGTTATTCGCCGTCTATGCTCTCTATCGAAAATCGCAAATATGAGCCTGCGCTCTTGCCGTGCACTATCTCGCTCTCTTTCAGTTCTTTCCTATCTATCTTCATGACACTTGCGCCGCCAGGAATATCTACATTAATTTCGTTGATGAATGCATCGATAGATTTCTTTTCTCCTACAGCAAGCACCTCCACGCTTCCATCATCAAGATTCATTACCATGCCGCGAATACCGTAACGCGCAGCGGAGCCTGCAACAAGCGCTCTGTACCCTACCCCTTGCACTCTACCGTGCACCGTGAGCAGATACACTATAGCCATGCACTACACCAGCACCCACTGCTACATAAAAGGCTAAACATAAGGTATTTTAAGATGTTTGATAGAAGATTTTATATAGGTGTGGAAAATGGGCAAACTTAAAAGCACGGCATATGCTGTAATAGTAATACTGATAATAATAGGTATAGTACTTTATTTGAGGAAAG
>JAVYYS010000063.1:0-2578 GCA_038876335.1 Candidatus Micrarchaeaceae archaeon
AGGTCTCATGACAAAAAAGGAAGCATTTTCAAGGTCCGGGCCGCAAAAAAAGCGCATGTTCACCATAGGCTACTCCCTACGCTCTATCGGTACGTTCCTCCAGATACTGTCCAATCACGGCGTGAAGCTGCTTGTCGATGTGCGCACTATACCTAAATCGAGGCACAAGCCGGAGTTCAACAAAGAGCGCCTCTCCAAAGCTCTGCAAAGGCACGGCATATCATACATGCACATGAAAGAGTTGGGCGGGCTGAGAAAACCCTTGAAAAATTCGATCAATGCGGCGTGGAGAAACGAAAGCTTCAGGGGATTTGCCGATTACATGCAGACCAAGGATTTTGCTGCGGCGATAGCGCGCCTAGAATCCCTTGCATCGCGGAAGACCGTTGCGGTAATGTGCGCGGAGGGCAATCCGTTCAGGTGTCACAGGTCGCTCATTGCCGACGCGATGGTGGTAAGGGGCTACAAGGTGTACGAAATAACTGGCAAGAATGCCGAGTCGGTGAAAGAGCACAAGATTACAGGGTTTGCGAAGGTTCGCGGCAAAAAGATAACGTATCCGCAAACGTGAGAGTATGATAAGATACCTTGTGCCCAAAAGGCCCTCGATACTGTTTGTAGGCATAAATCCGCATTTCGGTTCGTATAGCAGAGGGGTGCCGTTCTCGAACAACAAGAGCTTTTGGTATCTGCTCAACGCTTCCGGGCTGATAAAGGAAAGCCGAGAAACGCTCAAGGATGATGCAGGCCTAAAGCGGTTCTACCTTTTAAAGTTTTCAAAGAGGTACAATTACGGCTTTGTAAACCTTGTTGACAGGCCAACGAGGAGCACAGCCTCATTGAGGCGAGGCGAGGAAAAGTACGGCGTTGAAAGAGTGAGAAGGCTCATAGCCATTCACAAGCCAATTGTGGTGTGTTTTATCGGCAAGGTGACATTTGCAAAGTTCTCCGGGAGCAAGAAATTTGGTTTGGGTTTTCAGCAGCGCGGAATGGGCAGCTCAAAGGTATTCGTTTCCAGTTTTCCCATCCGGGGGCCAGCCATAACAAGGATAAAGGAGTTTAGAATGCTTGGTAGATTGATCAGAAAGCAGGCACAGCCTTTCGGATAGATTTTGTAAGCTAATACAAACATGTTTGGGGCAAAATATAATAATATAAGAATAATAAAGAATACAAAAATATAACATGCAATGTGCGCTGCGGTTTAGTGCTCAATCTCCGGCAGCATTTTTCGTGGATTTTATACGAGTGATAACATGATAGGCGTGGCGGGACTCAGGCTTAGGATGTACCTCACACTGATTCTGGTATTTGCGATAGGCTTTGCAATAATATACGCAATAATGCTTTATTTTGGATTCGGATTTATTGCGATAGTTGCATTCGCACTGATATTCTTTGCTGCACAGTGGTATTTCTCTCCATCGCTAATGCGCATCGGCATGCATTTGCACTACCTGGAAAAAGGAGAGCGCGAAGACATACAGCGAATGGTTGCACAGCTGGCTGAACAGGCCAACGTGCCTACTCCAAGAATAGCAATAGCTCCAGTAAAGGACCCCAACGCCTTCGTTTTCGGTAGAACGGTTAAAAGCTCTACCCTTGTTATTCATCAAGGCCTCCTTCAGATGCTCAACGACGATGAACTCAAGTCGGTGCTAGCCCATGAGATAGGCCATCTTAAGCATTCAGATCTGGTGGTTATGGCCGTGGTCGCGTTTATACCCGCGCTTGCCCTTATAATAGCGGAGACCTTTTTCTTCAGGAGCATGTTCGGAGGTTTTGGGAATAGGAACAGCGGCTCCGCAATAATATTGGTGGGCATTGCAGCATTCTTTGTTTACCTGATATCGCAGCTTCTCGTACTTTCGCTTTCCCGCGCGCGCGAATCCTACGCGGATATGCACTCCGCCACAACTACCGGAAAGCCGGAAAACCTTGCAAACGCTTTGCTCAAAATAACCGCAGGCAACACTAATGCGCATGCAAGCCAAACGCCAAGCTCTGCAACTGCGCGCAGCCTTTACATAGTGGACTTTTTCAACGCGAGGAAGGACGTTGCGGAAATGGAGGCGCATATAGACGACATAAAGCGGCTGCTTCCGAATGTTGACGTAAGGGGATTAATAGAGGAAGCGAAAAGATCGAAAGGGCCAAAGGTATCGATCGTGGCCAGCATGTTTTCCACCCATCCTTCAACCTACCGCCGCATACTCGACCTCGCAGCGATAAAGAAGAGCATGTAAAGCTATTCCGAGAAAATAATGCACGTAGAGGACAGAGTAACCGTGTCACGGCGGCGTGTAGCCGGAGTACCAGTTTGTAACGTAAGTCACGCCTGTAGCTTGGCCATTGTTGTTATTTCCGCTGTAGTCGTTTGCGTTGCCGTTGAGAGGCCACCAGCCAACAAGGTTCTGCAGGTCTATTGGCGCTCCGCCTATGCCCTCATCATAGAGAGCGTGAATTTCGCTTGGTGAAAGAGAAGTGTTGTAAACTTGATTGTTTGCTACTTCAGCGTCCACTACGTAGCCTTGAAGTCCCGGTTCTCCAAAATAATAAGATCCTGGTGTAAACGTGA